>LBYF01000001.1 GCA_000996025.1 Parcubacteria group bacterium GW2011_GWA2_40_14
AGTGTTTTTTCTTTCGGGGTTGCTGGCGTACTCGCCAGTGCGTGGGGCTTTCTCCGAGCGTACGATTTTGGTCAGAGCCACCACGCGCTCCGCGCGTGCGGTTACATTACCGATTTTGGAAATAGGTTCTAACTTGGTACAATAAATACACCAAAACAAATGAGATTTACTGAACATAGAAAAGAAAAACGAATACATGGAAAACAGATAGTGGTTTTTTATCATGCAGATTGCACGGATGGTTTTACATCAGCTTGGGTGGCTTGGAAAAAGTTTGGCAACAGAGCCGAGTATCTCCCGTACTTTCACGACGATGAACCGCCAAAAATGAAAAACAAAGAAGTCTATATGCTAGACATGACCTTTCCGGAGAAAGTTACAAGAAGATTAATGAAAGATAACAAGACGGTCACAGCTATTGACCATCATGTAAGCGTAAAGAGTGTTACTTTAATGACATACAAATCACTATATGCGCTCAGTCATTCTGGTTGCGTTTTGGCCTGGAAATATTTTTTCCCTAAAAAACCAGTACCAGAGTTTTTATTATATATTGAAGATGTTGATATCTGGCGACAGAAAATGAAAGGCAGTCACTTTCTCTATTGTTATTTGGATTTGTTTGATTTTAAGTTTGATATTTGGTCTGGACTGGTCAGAGATTTTGAAATTTCAGAAAAGAAAAAGAGAATGATTGTTACCGGAGATTTGTTTTATAGGCGAGATAGCAGAATTGTAGATCATAGTATCAACAAAAACGCTAGATTGGTAGAACTGGATGGACACAAGGTGTATGCTATAAATTCCAATAACTCTACGAATAATTTTGGAGAGAAATTACGAACAACACGTCCTCCATTTGCTATTATTTGGCACCAGAAAAAAGATGGCGGTGTTGTTGTTTCTTTGCGCGGAGTAGGAAATGTAGATTGTTCAAAAATTGCTAAAAAATATGGGGGTGGCGGACACAAACATTCAGCGGCATTTCGACTAAAGTCCCTAAAAAACATCCCTTGGAAATAATTTCAAAAAAACACCCACTGGGTGTTTTTTCAAAAACTTTCACAATCCGAAACTCAAGCTCTGAGGATTTTTGTTCGAGTTTGAAGTTGCGAGTGAGTATCGTGACCAAAGTGTACAGTTAGTACTCTGCGGGAGCGAACGGAACGAGCAACAAAAAAATCGGACAAAAAGACCAGAGCGACTATTTCACTGCTTCTTTCAAGGCCTTAGCCGCGCGAAATTTTGGAACTTTCATTGCTGGAACAGAAATAGCTTCTCCTGTTCTTGGGTTACGGGCCTGTCTAGCAGCTCTCTGCTTTGTTGAAAAAATACCAAGACCTGCTATTGAAACTTCGCCACCACCTTTCAGTGTTGAAACGATAGAATCAATCATTATGTCGACAACTTCTTCGGCTTGAACTTTTGTACCACCTAGTTTTCCATGCACTCCTTCCACAATTGCTTGTTTATTCATTTTATAAAATTTTAAAATCGCTAATAATTCATTTTTATTTTATCTACTATGCAATACAGTATATACCAAGGCTTTTTTAACGCAATATATTGACAAAGTTTTAATTTATCGTGCAAATTCTATAGTGCGAGATTCACGGATGACTGCTACCTTTATTTCTCCCGGATATTTCAACTCTTTTTCTATACGCAAAGCTATGTCTCTAGCCATTTTTCTAGCTTCCAGGTCGGTTACTTCTGTAGGTGTGACAAAAATGCGTATTTCACGGCCAGCTTGGAGAGCGTATGACTTTTCAACACCTTTGAATGAATTGGCTACCGCTTCAAGGTCTTTCAGTCGTTTCAAATAATTTTCCACGCTGTCCCGTCTTGCTCCCGGACGTCCGCCGGAAATAGCATCAGATGCCTGAACAATCATGGATTCTACGGTTTCGTAAGGGTATTCTTCGTGGTGAGCTTGCATTGCTTTTATGATTTCTTCATCTGCCCCAAATTTTTGCAAAATTCTTCGGCCAATCTCAACATGTGTGCCGACCACTTCATGGTCCAATGCTTTGCCTATATCGTGAACCAGTGCTCCGGCTTTGGCCACGTTTACATTTGCGCCGAGTTCTTCGGCTATCATTCCAGATATATGCGCCATTTCTACAGAGTGAGCCAGAACATTTTGGCCATAGCTTGTGCGAAAATGTAGTCGTCCCACTATTGATATAATACGCGGGTCAAGCCCGATGATACCTGTTTCAAATACTGCTTCTTCGCCCTTTTCTTTCATTATCTTTGTCACTTCTTCTTCTGTTGACTTTACTATCTCTTCAATCTTTGCTGGTTGGATGCGCCCATCAGCGATGAGTTTCTCTAAAGCGATGCGAGCAATTTGGCGACGGATAGGGTCAAAAGATGAAATAGTAATAGAACCGGGAGTGTCATCAATAATGACTTCCACCCCCGTAGCTCTCTCAAAAGCTTTTATGTTTCTGCCTTCTTTGCCTATAATTTTACCTTTTATTTCATCGGATGCAATGGAGACATGTGTGGTGAGCATATCAGAAGAGACTGATTGAGCCAGCCGGTGAATGGATGTGGCCAAAATATCTTTGGCCTTTCTGTCCAATTTTTCCTCGCCCTCTGCTTCAAATTTTCTTATACGCACCAATATATCCTCCTCGGCTTGTCGCTCAACCGTTTTCAGTATTTCTTCTTTGGCTTGCTCTGGAGAAAGTTTGGCAATCTTCTGCAGTTCTTCCTTTTTTGATTGCTCTATCTTTTCTGAGTTTTCTCTTATAGCTCTGATTTCTTCAATACGCTTTTTAATTCCTTCAACTTCTTTGTCTATATCAGTTTGGCGACTATCCAGAAGTTCGTCTTTTTTTATAAGTCGTTCTTCTGTTTTTTTATTATTTTCTTCCTTTTCTTTTATCTCAGCTCTAGCCACTTTCAAAATTTCCTCAGCTTTTTCTTCGGCTTCAGCTATAATTTTCTGTTCACGTTCTTTGGCCAGAAGCTCTATTTGTTTCAGGTCTATTTCAATCGACCTTCTTTTTCCGAGGGCTACAATAAAACGCAGGTAATATCCAATTGCTACAGATACGGCGGACGCTGTGATGAGCAGGGCCGCAACTATTTTTAATGACATGGTATGCGAATAACTTTCGCCTCTGCTTTTCTAGTAGGACTTTCGCATATGGCGCATTTCTTCGTTGGAAGATTCAAAATTCTCGTCACCGTACGACGAGTACGGCTCCTCACTTTTTGAACCTTCCGCCTTGAACTGCATCCATCTGCATAAGTCCTACTGAGTATTAAATGTTATAATCATTCAGAATTTCAGGAAAATCGGCCTAGAATCAGAAAAATCAACAGAATAAGCAAAAACTAAAAGTTTTAATTAAAATCAATAATACCTATACTATATAGTAAGGGTTTAAATATGTCAAAAATTTGGAAGTTTTATAAAACTTTGTCGATGATGCCGTACTTTTTGGCTTCTTCTGCTGACATAAAGAAATCTCGGTCAGCATCTTTTTCAACTTTTGAGAGTGGTTGGCCTGTATTTTTTGCAAGCATCTTATTTAGAGTCTCACGATTTTTTAGAATGCGTTTTGCGGATATTTCTATATCAGAAGCTTGTCCTTCGGTTCCGCCATGAGGTTGGTGAATCATAACTTCAGCATTTGGCAGGGCAAATCTTTTGCCTTTTGCGCCGGCGGAGAGTATGACTGCTCCCATAGATGCGGCAAGTCCAACACCTACAGTAGAGATATCATTTTTGAGGTGATTCATAGTATCTACTATTGCAAGACCGGCAGTGATTGAACCTCCAGGTGAGTTTACATAGAAAGAAATGTCTTTTTTGGAATCTTCAGACTGGAGGAAAAGCATTTGGGCGATAATAAGGTTTGCCACATGGTCGTCAATAGGACCATCCAGGAAAATAATATTGTCGCGCAAAAGCCGTGAGAAAATATCGTAAGCTCTTTCCCCGAATTGTGATTTTTCTATTACTGTAGGTATAAGCATAAATATACGAAATAACGAATTAAAACACGAATGGCTACGAATAATTCGTTGCAATTCGTAGACTCATTTGTTACTTCGTATATTATCAGAAAATAAAAAATAGTCAAAATTGTGTTATATTAGGTAATCATGAGACTTCATAGATTTTATGTAGACAAACCTATCACCGATGAAACATTTGATGTGAATGACAGAGACTTAATTGCCCAGTGGCGGAGTGTTTTTCGCTACAATGTCGGTAGTCAAGTGGTACTTTTTGATGGTTCGGGGGTAGATTATCTTTGCATGATTACATCACTTCGCAATCTTGGCGCCACTGTTTCTATTATAAAAAAGACCAAGAATGATTTTGTTCCGAGTTGTGAACTGTGGCTGTGTGTTGGAATTATAAAAAAAGATAATTTTGAGCTGGTGGTGGAGAAAGCAACAGAACTTGGGGTGTTACATATCGTTCCAATACTTTGCGACAGAAGCGAGAAAAAAAATATAAATATGGAACGCTTACAAAAAATTGCAATTGAGTCTAGCGAGCAGTCCGGCAGGGGAGATGTGCCTGTTATACACGAAATCATTAACCTTTCTATGTTACTAATGTCAAAGAGTCCCTTTGACATTATGCCAAAGGAGAAAATAGTATTACAGCTAAATAGCCGATATATCGGTGATTTTCTTGAAAAGCAACCGCTGGAAGCGAGCAGTGGTCGCATGACCAAGTTGGCGGTTTTTATTGGTCCGGAAGGTGGATGGAGTGATAACGAACTGAAAGATTTTGCTCTGCACAACATACCCTCTGTCTCTCTTGGCCACCAAATCCTCCGCACCGAAACCGCATCCATCGCCGTTTCAAGTTTATTGCTTTTGTAAAAATAAATGTGTAAGGGTTCGCCTTACACATTTGGTTTCATTTGAGGAGCCAGTTATTGAATTGTGTTAATAGTAGTTGTGTCACCCAAAAGGCAATTACTGACGGTATCAAACCTATTAGAAATTGTTTTGTAATTCTCATACAAATCTCCAGTCTCCTTTCCTATTTGCATTTTAACATTTTTCCAGAAATTGGAATACCAACTCGTTAGTCAGAAAAGTCTCCACATACATTCGTACTCGGAAACGGTCAGCATCTTTGTGATGGACCAGAATATTTTCCATCTCTTTTTTTACATCCTCCTCTTTTGGCACAATATTTTCTTCTTTTGCTATTGTATTTAATATCACTTGCGATTTGGCTCGTTTGATTGCTGTGTCTTTCCATTCCATACGCAAATCATTTTCAGTTTTCTTTATACGTTTCAAATAGTCCTCAAATGATATGCCGGATTTACCAATATCGTCTTTGAACTGGGCCAACATTTTCTCCATCTCGCCTTCCACGATTATTTTTGGCAGGTCAATTGTTGATTCACTCATAATTTTTTCCAAAATCCCTATTCGTCTTTTGTCTTTCTCTGTCGTAGCGTCCGCCTTATATGTTTTATTGCTTTCGGTCTCTGTCAGCGAAATACTAGATGCGATTTTTTTGTAATCGGTTAGCGAAACCTCCGGCATAAGGGCCGTTTTTATTTTGAATTCCAAAGGATTTCTAGGAGCCATTTTTGTAATAGATATCTCTGGTCGTCCGATTGCATCCACATGATGTTCTTCTAAAATGTTTGGATACTCTTCGGACAAGGCCATTTCTGCCGCTTCTTCCAAAATTCTCATTTCGCCAACTTTTTGTACGAGGATAGCATCCGGAACATTTCCTTTGCGAAAACCAGCTATTTCCACAGATTCTTTCAGTCTATTGAGTGCTTTTTGTCGCATAAGCGACATTTTTTCAACAGTGATTGCGCCTACAATCTCCAGTTCTCTCTCGGGAAGGGAATTAAGCGTTATGTCTTTGTATCCTTTTATCATAATGTTTTCTAGTCTATATTTTTCGTGGATTTTTTGCAATCTAAAAACTTGCTAACACTGGGTGTTAGCAAGTTTTTAGATTTAGAACTGCAAACTTTTTAAATCTTTTGACTTATCTCTTACTCTGCTTCTGGGCTAAGGTTCGTAGTGTTTGTGCTACTTAAGTCTGCCTCTATTGAGCCCAGGTCATCTGACGAACTCATGCTTTTTATTGTTGCCGCTTCAGAAATATCTGCTGTCGGCTCACTACCGCCCCCGACTAAATTTTGAGCTGTTTTTGATTCCTCAATTCGCTTGCCCCAGAAATATAGTCCGCCGAGGATAATCAAAGCGATGATAACGATTGTGCCCACGATAGAGCCGATTGATGATTTGTTTTCTTCCATGGTGTTTGGTTAATTTTCAATTTTTAAACAATTTTTAATTTTGTACTTTTGTTTCTGTTTTCACAGTAGTAGAAACTCCTTTCAGACTACCAACTGCTTTTTCTAGAGATTTGCGAGCGCTCCCCAAATTTTTCTCAATATCTTTCGCTATTTTAGCCAAAGCGGAGAGAGAGACTTTTGCTTGTGCTCTGGTTGTTGTTGCATTTTCTAGAGCGACTGTCGCCTCTGCAGTTGTTTTGAGACTGATAAGTAAAACTTTTGCCGCCTCAAGTGATACTTTTGCATCATTAACATATCTTTCAGCAACTAGAATATCTCCTCCGGCATTTTTTATTTTTTCAATTCTACTCTGAACTCGGACTACAAGCCCTTCTAGTCGTTCAATAGTTGCTTGAAATCTCGCATTCATCTTTTCAAAACGATTTTCCACCCTTTCTCTTAATTTCTCTATTCTCTTTTCTTCAATTTTTCCTTTTACCTCCTCTTTTCTCTCTTTTATATCACTTTTTGCCTCTTCTCGCCTATCTTTTATTTCACCCTTAGCTTCTATTCTTATAGCTTTGACATCCGCTCTTGTTTCTGTTCGAATTTCCTTTTTACCTTCAATTAATGCTTTTAACCTTGGTAATAATTTTTGTTTTGTTTCCACCGTTACATTTGTATCCGTATCTGTTTCTGCATACGCAAATCCTGCGCTGGATAAAACAAGCATGGCAATTAATGTTTTTAGTATTATATGTTTCATTTGTTTTGTTATTATAATTTATTACCAGAACTTATCTGGCAGTAGCTCCATTATACAGTAAAAAGCCACTGTCTACAATAAGCAAGGGCTTTCATAACAAAAGAGGACTAAAGCCCTATTTTACTTGATAGTCTAGTTTTTACTCAAAATTCTTTAGATAGATATCTTTGTATCTTTGTTTACATTCCTCGATAACCTTGATAGCTTCATCTTTATCAAAAAAACCCTTGGTAATACCTGCACCAGGTTTTTTTAGGTATTTAATGTGTTCCCAGTAATAAGTGGTTTCTTTTTTGAATTGTTCGCCCAGGTCTTCAACTGACTGGATGTGGTCACTTCTTCGATCATCTGCAAGCACGGCGATTATTTTGTCGTCAACTTCTCCAGCATCTTCAAACTTCATAACTCCAATGATTCGAGCTTCAACTAAACACCCAGGTACAAGTGGTTCCATAACATTTACAATTTCAACATCAAGAGGATCATTATCATAGTCCCAAGTTTGTGGGATTGCTCCGTAAGCAAAAGGGCAAGCAAGAGAGGAGTAACCAACCCGGTCAAGTTTTAACTGTCCTGATTCGGTTACGGTCTCGTATTTGTTTATAGTACCAGAATTAATCTCAACAATTGCGTTGACTCTATCTGATTGTTCGTCTACAAAAGCCGGTAGGACATGCAACAGATTGAGCATGTATTTTGAAGGTTTGTGATTTATGTTTGCCATACTGATTGATTATATTATTTTTCTTCCTTAATTTCAACAGGAGTTTCTTCAACCTTCTCTTCTTTTATTTCACCTCGAGGATTTGTGGACTTTATATCTATTTTCCACCCAGTCAGTTTGGCCGCCAGCCGGACATTTTGTCCACCTTTGCCTATAGCCAAAGATTGCTGGTCTTCGGAAACAGTGACGCTTGCTTGTTTTTCTGTCTCATTTATTTCTACAGACAATACTTTGGCAGGGGACAGAGCATCTTCTATAAATTTCTTAGGGGCTTCCGACCATTCAATAATATCTATTTTTTCTCCACCAAGCTCGGACATGACAGTAGAAACACGAACACCGCGCCCACCGACCATAGAGCCGACAGGGTCAATATGAGCATCTTTGGACGTCACGGCTATTTTTGTCCGAGAGCCGGCTTCACGGGCAATAGACTTTACAACCACAGTGCCATTGGCAATCTCTGGTGTTTCTGTTTCAAAAAGTTTTTCTAAAAATTTTGGATGTGAACGAGAAAGTCGCAAAAACACTCCTTTGCTAGAGTCTTCCACTCGATAGAGATAGGCCCGGACACGCTCGCCTTGAGCAAATCGCTCTCCCGGAATCTGTTCTTCGTACGGTAATATACCTGGGGCACGACCCATATCTATGAAAATATTTCCTCGCTCCATTCTTTGTACTGTGCCAGAGACAATTTCACCTTCTTTCTTGCCATACTCACTGACAATATGTATTTTCTCGGCCTCGCGAATTTTCTGCATGATAACTTGTTTGGCGGTTTGAGCGGCAATGCGACCATAGTCTCCTTGCGATTCCAGAGGGAAAACCATTTCATCACCCAAGGCAATATCTTTTTTGATGCGTCGAGCATCGCTTAACATAATATGATGTTCGGGGTTATAGAGTTCAATTTCGGCATCGGGCGTCCCGGTGCCGATGTTGCCTTCTGCTCCGACGACGTCACTTTTGGCCTTTTGGGACTTGCTGCCAAAGGCAGGTTCAACGTCGGCATCGGGACGCTCTGTCATAAAGACAGTATTTTCATCCACCACAATTTTAACCTGAAACATTTCAGTTTTTCCGGTATTGAGGTCAAATTTTGCTCGCACAATCTGGCCTTTCTTGCCATATTCTTTTTTGTAGGCAGTTGCCAAAGCAAGCTCAATGGCTTCTATTATTTTTTCTTTTGGAATCCCGCGCTCTTCTTCAAGTTGGGTTAGCACAGAATTTACTACTTTTAGATCAATCATACAAATAAGTTTATAAAGTTATAAAGTTTGTAAAGTTCATAAAGCTAATTTTGATAAAAAGAATGTCCGCTCCCATGAGCGAACTTCAATGCACCTATACTATCATAAGCTCTATAGTCTTGTCAACAAAACAAAAAAAGAAAAACCCACCTAAGTCTTGCAAAGCAAAACTTAGGTGGGTCCAATCCCAATGTTCAATCGGAAAGTTCATAACGACACAGAGGTTCCCATCTCTTTGGAAAAGAGCATTTTGTCTACCGATTTTGCCAGATCAACCTTGATGATGTCGCCCAGGCCAATCTGTCCTGTGGCAATCAAATTGGAAAGTGGATAGACCAAAAACTTTTCGATCGCTCGCTTCAAATGACGCGCGCCATACTTTAGGTCCGTTCCTTGACGAAGCAGGAATTCCTTGGCTTCTCCTGTGCATCTGAAGATGAACTGTTTGCCGGACTGCGACGCCAGGATGCGGTTCTGAACGTCGTTGAGTTCGATGTCCAGGATCTGCCTGAGGTGTTGTTGATTCAATGTGCGGAACACCACGACCTTATCGAGTCTGTTCATGAACTCCGGCGAAAACTTGCGCTTCGCCACTTCGAGAGCAGTGCGGTACATCTTCCGGTCGATATCGGCCAGATTGGATTCATCGGTCCGTACACCGGACGTGAATCCGATTCCGCCGGTCAGCATTTCACTCATCTCAACCGCCCCGAGGTTGGATGTCATGAACACCACGCATCGCGACAAGTCCACCTTGCGGTTGTCGCCTAAGGTGAGCGTGGCTTTATCCAGAATACCCAAGAGAAGCTGCCACAGCGCGTTATTGGCCTTTTCGATTTCGTCGAAGAGTATGAAACTTAACTTGCAAGTATCGGTCTGGTACTGATCAATTGCCCCCTGCGTCAAAATCGGCGGAGTTTCGCGGTGTCCCAGATAGCCCGGAGGCGATCCGATGAGTTTCGCAATCTCATGGCTGTGCTGAAACTCGGCGCAATCGAGCTTGATAAATGCCCGGGGGCTACCAAACAGGATTTCCGCGGAAGCTTCGACAACTCTGGTTTTTCCGGAACCGGTCGGTCCCAAAAACAGGAGGTTACCAATGGGACGATTGGGCTGTGCCATACCTACCAGATAGACTTGGTACATGTTCACAATTTGACGAACTGCGCGATCCTGACCAATGATTTTGTTCAGCAGACCCTGTTCAAAGTCCAAGATTTCGTTGCTTTTTCTATCGGGGTTTAACACTACTTCTTCAGACTTTTTCATTACAGGCTTCATAGTCTCTCCTTTGGATTAAAGCAGACATTTAGAATTTGAAACACTATCAAAAAACAATCTGATTTACTTATAATATATTTACGAAAAAATATCAAATCAGAGTTTATCTGTTCTTATTCACACAATTTCGTGCCGGAGGAAGAATATTTTGATATACTAGATACGAAGTAACGAATAAGTTAACGAATTGCAACGAATAGAATCCATTCGTAGCCATTCGTGTTTTAATTCGTTACTTCGTATATGCATATTGAAGAAAAACAATTAAAAGATTTTATTTTGGACTCGGGGCTTGTCTCGCGGGCTGACTTAACTCTGGCTGAAAAAGAAGGTCTGGAAAAGGGAGTAAGCTTGGGCAAAGTTTTGGTGAGCAAAGGAAAGCTTTCAGAAGATGATTTACGACGGATGCAGGCCTATATTCTGGGTATTCCTTTTGTGGACCTCAAGGGCGAGAAATTGCCATTTGAAGTTCTCTCTCTTATTCCGGAGCCGATTGCTCGCAATCACAATATTGTAGCTTTCAAGAAAACAGACTCTAGTTTGGAGGTAGCTATGTTAGACACCGAGGATTTGACTGCCATTGATTTTATCAAAAAGAAAGTAGGCCTCCGAATTTTACCTCGCTTGACCGATGCCGACTCTGTCAAAAGCGCAATCCTCCAATATCAAAAGTCTCTCAAGGCGGAGTTTGGCGATTTAATTGCCAAGGAGGTTTCGTCACTTGAATTGAATCCGCTGAAACGAAGTGAAGGCGATGAAAACGAGGTCATAACTACGACAGAAGATTTGAAAAAAATGGCCGATGATGTGCCTGTGGTGCGCATAGTGGATACATTGCTGAAGCATGCCATTTTGCAAAACGCATCCGACATTCACATAGAGCCGCAGGAGCTGGAACTTCTGGTTCGCTATCGTATTGATGGCTTGCTTCACGATGCCATGCTCCTGCCGAAAAATGTGGGAGCATCCATTGCCGCTCGTATCAAAGTTTTGGCCATGCTCAAGCTTGATGAAAAGCGTTTGCCACAGGACGGCAGATTCAAAATTGACATGAATGGCGAGAAAGTTTCTTTTCGTGTTTCCACCTTGCCGACATATTATGGTGAGAAAACAGTTATGCGACTCCTCCGCGAAAATGTTTCCGGCTTTACACTGGAATCCCTCGGTTTTCATGGTGTGGGACTGGAGCGTATTCACAGAGCCGTCCAATCCACGACCGGCATGATACTGGCTACCGGCCCGACTGGTTCTGGAAAAACCACCACTTTGTATACTATTTTGGATATTTTAAATACTGTTGATGTCAATATTTCCACAATTGAAGACCCAATAGAATATCAGATGAAGCGTATTAACCAAACTCAAGTTCGTCCAGAGATAGGATTAACATTTGCAAACGGATTGCGCACTTTGGTTCGCCAAGACCCGGATATTATTATGGTCGGTGAAATTCGTGACAATGAAACGGCTAATCTGGCTATAAATGCGTCGCTCACCGGTCATGTCGTTCTCTCAACACTTCATACAAACTCTGCCGCCGGAGCCGTCCCTCGCTTGATAGATATGAAAGTGGAACCGTTTCTTATTGTTTCCACTGTTAATGTTATTATTGCCCAGCGTCTTATCCGAAAACTTGGAGATGGAAAAGAAAAATATTTTTTGACCAAAGCCGAGCTTCTAACTTTGGGCAAGAGAGTTAATTTAGACAAAGTCTTAGCTACTTTGAAGGAAGAAAAAATTGTAGGTCAAAGCGATGTTTGGGAACAAGTTCCTTTTTGGCGCCTGAAAAAGAATGTTTCATCCGAAGACGGTTTCTCCGGACGCATTGGCATTCACGAAATATTGAAAGTTTCTTTGCCAATAAAAGATATTATTCTCAAAGACGGCACCTCGGACGCAATCCAAAAACAAGCTGAAAGCGAAGGTATGCTGACTATGTTTGAGGACGGCATCTTCAAAGCGGTACAAGGTGTAACCACCATTGAGGAAGTTCTTAGGGTTATCTCGGAATAGACGAAGACTTCCAAATCTGGCGCATTTCGTTGTTGGAAAGCAAAAAATAAATCTTATACACAATTTTTGTGAAAATAAAATAAAATTTTGGTACAATAAACATACGAAATAACGAATTAAAACACGAATGGCTACGGATTATTCGTTGCAATTCGTAGACCCATTCGTTACTTCGTATATTTATGTTATTTCATTACAAAGCACTGGATAGTACAGGGAAAGAGGTTGAGGCAAATCTGGAAGCCAAGGACAGGTTTGCTCTGTATCATGCCGTAAAAAAAGATGGCAATACAGTTATCTTTACAGAGGAAGTCAAAGCCAAAGGAAGATTTTCCTTGATAAAACTTTTACCATTTTTGGATAATGTTACAGCCCATGACAAAATAATTTTTGCCAGAAATCTTTCCAAAATGATTCTGGCCGGTCTGCCCATTACTCGGGCCCTCTCTATTATGGAGAGGCAAGCCCGCGGCGGATTAAAGTCAGTTTTGAAAAATTTGAGTGAATCGGTAGGAAAAGGCACTACACTTTCCGAATCAATGAAAAATTTTCCAGATGTTTTTTCAACCCTTTTTACTTCAATGGTCCGAGCTGGAGAAGAATCAGGGAATTTGGCAACTAGCTTGGAGAATGTTGGTATGCAAATGGAGAAAACATACCAGCTTAATCGTAAAATACGCGGAGCAATGCTCTATCCGGCCATTATTCTGCTACTGATGGTCGCTATAGGTATTCTGATGATGGTTTATATGGTGCCGACATTAACTGCCACATTTATCGGTCTCAATTTAGACCTGCCGGTTTCTACACGCATTATCATTTTTGTCAGTAATTTTCTAGCCGGTTATTTTACATTTTTTATTTTGGGAGTTGTGGTGACGACTGTCCTCCTCGTTTTTGCTTTTCGTAGCGACCAAGGGAAACGACTTTTAGAGGCGTTTCTTCTTCGCCTACCTATTATCGGAGAAATAGTAAAGGAGATTAATTCAGCGCGGACGGCCCGAACATTATCCTCGCTTCTTTCTTCGGGGGTGGATATTGTCTTGGCAGTCGGAGTGACAAAAGATGTCATACAAAACTCCTATTACAAAAAAGTTTTGGAAGAAGTGCAGATTAATATTCAAAAAGGAGAGGCCATCTCATCAGTTTTTTCATCTCATATTGATTTATATCCTATTTTTGTCGGGGAAATGGTAAATGTGGGAGAGGAAACGGGTAAAATAGCCGAAATGCTTAGCAATGTTGCTTTATTTTATGAGGAAGAAGTAGACCAAAAGACAAAAGATATTTCCTCTTTGATTGAACCGTTTTTGATGATTTTTATTGGTTTGGCAGTTGGATTTTTCGCCATGGCGGTTATTAGCCCTATCTACTCATTAGGGGACTCCATACAATGAAATTAAATTATAAATCTGGGTTTACAATTTTTGAATTTCTCATAGCCATTTCTATCATGGCTCTTCTTGTGGCCATAGTATTTTCTGGTTTTATAAACTTGAGGAAACATCAGGCCTTAAAATTGGATACGGAAACTATCGCGGGAATATTACGAGAAGCTAGGAGTGAAACTCTGGCATCCAAAAATGGAACGCGATATGGAGTGCATTTCTCGGCTACAAAAGTTACTCTCTTTGCCGGTTCTGTGTACAATCCAAGCGACCCCAATAACAAAGATTTTATGTTGAATGCAAGTGATGCAGTTTTTAACATCACTCTTGCCGGTGGAGGAAGCGATGTTATCTTTAATCGTTTGACCGGAGAAACATCGCAAAATGGCGTGATTACTCTTTCCTCCCCATCCACAGCACAAATAAAAACTGTTACAGTATACAAAACAGGAGTAGTTGAAAGTAATTAGGGAGTCTATAATACAATTTATATACAATGTGGTCATACAATAAAAAAAACAATCGCGGTATGGCTCTAATAGAAATAGTCATAGGGGCCTCTATCATATCGGTCGGCATTTTGGCCATTTCTACCGCTTACAATACATATGTACAGCATGCTTTTGCAAACGAGAAAAATATCCAGGCGGCCTATATTTTGGAGGAGGGATTGGAAGCGGTAACACTCCTGCGTGACAAGGGGTGGAATGCAAATATCAAACTGCTTTCCACCACAACCACATATTATTTGACCTTGGTCCCGACCTACTGGGCTACCACAACCACACCACAATATATTGATGGAACATTTCTACGAAATATTGCTATTACCGATGTAAAGCGCGACCTAAACGACCGTATCGCCACCGCAGGCACATATGACCCAAACACAAAACTAGTCACGGCGACAGTTTCCTATTTCCAAGGACACGGCACGACCACGCGCTCCCTTTCAACTTATATAGCTAACATATATAACAACTGAACATGAAAGTCCTTACATACAAATCAGGATATTCGCTTGTGGAAATGCTTATATATGTCTCTATTTTATCGGTCATTTCGTTTTTAATGGTTAGTACGGTGCTCTCTTTTATCGGCTCGTATAGACAGCTTGTGGCCTTGCGTATCGTGGAGCATTCGGGCATAGATGCTATGGAAAAAATGACTCGTGATATTCGGGCCGGTACGACAATTGATACAGTGAACAGCACATTTGGAACAAATCCGGGTGTTTTGACTTTGATTACCACAGCAAACAATGTTTCCACTACCACAAAATTTTATCTTCAAAACGGTATTGTCAAAGTAGACATAAATGGAAGTTATTTCGGTCCCATAACTTCCTCCACTGCATCCACAACCAGTATCGTATTTACAAAATTAAACAGCTCTATTTCTAACGCAGTAAAAATTGACATGACTGTATCGGCTACAGTTGGCACGACAAGTAGAACGAAAACCTATCACTCCACGGTTATTTTAAAAGGACAATAGGGAAAAATTTCTAATTTCTAATTTTTAAATAATGGAGCAGAAGCAAAAAATGAAATATGATAAGGGAGCGGCTATGTTAATAGCAGTGATTTTATTTTTATTTGTCTCCTCCACAATTGTTCTTGGCATTACCGCGCCAATCTTAAAGCAAGCAAGAATTTCTACCGACCTCGTTCGTTCAAAAGAAAGTTATTATTACGCCGAAGGGGCGCTGGAAGATGCTTTTTACAGAATTAAAAATGGCAAGAGTATTAGTTCTGGAGATACAATAATTACAAACGGCTATACCACTACGATTACTATCACCACGGCATCTGGAGTTAAAACTATTCTCGCCGTGTCAAATCGAGATGGCATTATTAGAAAAATGCAATCCCAAGTAGTTGCTGGTGTGGGAGCATCTTTTAATTACGGTGTTCAAGTCGGTCTTGGAGGTTTTGTTTTGGAAAATAGTTCAACCATAACGGGCAATATTTACTCTGGTGGTCCCATAACTGGTGCTGGAAATACCATAAGTGGCGATGCTGTTTCCTCCGGTTCCTCTGGACTTATAGATGATGTTCACATCACCAATTCAGCTTACGCTCATACCATACAAGATTCTGATGTAGATGCTAATGCTTATTATGTAATAAAAACTAACACTACTGTAGGTGGCACTTCTTTTCCAAATAGTCCAGACCAACCTGTTGCCAACCTACCCATTTCCGATGAGCAGATTGCTCTACTAGAAGCCGACGCGGTAGCCGGGGGAGTCATAAGTTCTCCTTGTCCTTACAAAATTACTTCTACAGTAACTTTGGGTCCAAAGAAAATTACATGTGATTTGGAGGTCAGTGGTAGCGCAGTTGTCACTCTTGCCGGTTCTGTTTGGGTAACGGGTGATATTGATATAAAAAACAGCGCCTTAATTAAAATATCTTCCAGTTTTCCGGAAAATACAAGTCCGGCTCTTATAGCTGACAATCCGGCCAACAGGTCTTCAGGCAGTAAGATATCTTTGCAAAACACCGCCACTTTCCAGGGCTCCGGAGGTTCCGGTAATTCAGACTCTTACATATTTGCCATATCTCAAAACAATAGCGCCGAAACAGGCGGTACAAATGACGCTATTTCTATGAAAAACAGCAGTGCCGGGGAGGTTGTGTTGTACGCTGGTCATGGACAAATAAGCATAGAGAACAGCGCTACATTAAGGCAAGTTACTGGCTACAAAATTAAAATGAAAAACTCGGCCAATCTTATATATGAGGAAGGTCTGGCCGACACGCTTTTCTCTTCAGGACCTTCGGGTGGGTGGAATATTTCCACTTGGCAAGAAGTACAATAATCCCGTGTTACAATAAAACTCATGAGAAAATTCAAAAAACTGATTATTGGAAACTGGAAGATGAACCCGCTTACTCTGGAAGAGGCCAAAGAAATGACCACAAGAATAAAACGACTAACAAAATCTCTAAAAAAGACAAAGGTCGTTCTCTGCCCACCCTTCATTTTTCTTTCCGCGCTTCTCTCTAGTAAAAGCAGAGCAGTCTCCCTCGGCGCGCAGGATGCATTCTACCAATCAGCAGGACCATACACTGGAGAAGTCAGTTCAACTCAACTTTCCGCTTTTGGTGTTGATTATGTAATCGTTGGACATTCAGAAAGGCGCTCTCATGGCGAAAGCGACGATATTGTAAACAAAAAAGTTAAAGCGACTGTAGGTGACGGTATGACTGCCGTACTGTGTGTTGGAGAAAAAGTTCACGACCAGCATGGAGAATATTTCAGTTTGGTAAAACAGCAGATTATTTCCGGGCTGAAAGATATTTCCAAAAAATCACTTGATAGGATTGTTATTGCTTACGAGCCGGTCTGGGCTGTTGGCGCGAAAGAGGCCATGCGTCCTGCCGACATTGCTGAAATGGCCATTTTTATAAAGAAAACTTTGCGAGACGCATACGGTATTTTTGGAGACGATGTCAGAATTTTATATGGCGGAGATGTGACAGTGGGGAATTGTCTGGAAATTACCCTCGATGGTCATGTTGGAGGACTTCTCATAGGCCGTGAAAGTTTGAAAGTCAAAAATTTTATTGAGATTATAAAGATTATTGACTCAATATGATTAAATATTTAGATCAGTTAGAAAAAGATGATCTAAAAGGCAAAAAAGTTTTGCTTCGGCTGGATTTAAATGTGTCTGTTGCAGATGGCAAAGTGGTTGACCAGTTTCGGCTGGAAAAAATAATTCCGACAATTGATTTTCTGCGAGAACACGACGCTCAAACTATTATTATTTCTCATGCAGAAAATAAAGAAGGTCAAAATGAAAGTCTTTTAACTGTATGGAATTATTTGAAAGGATATTTTCCTGTGGAATTTTGTCCGACATATTTTACGCCGGAGGCAATTGATAAACTTTTGAAAATGCAGGACAAAGACGTATTACTTTTTGAAAATGTTAGGAATAACATGGGTGAGAAAGAAAATAATCCAGAATTTGCCAAAAAATTAGCGCAAATGGCAGATATTTACGTAAATGATGCTTTCGGAGTTTCACATCGTCAGCATGCTTCAATTGTCGGTGTGCCACAATTCCTTCCACATTACGGCGGATTACTTATGCGACAGGAAATAGAGCATCTCTCACGTATTTTCAACCCACAACATCCGTTTGTTTTTATTTTGGGTGGAGCAAAGTTTGACACTAAACTTCCTCTGATAAAAAAATATCTGGAAAAAGCTGACCATGTCTTTGTCGGTGGCGCTCTTGCAAACGATATTTTCAAAGCCCGTGGCTATGAAGTCGGCACCTCTCTTGTGTCAAAGGCCGCCTTTGACACTTCTATTTTAGAAAATCCAAAGCTTGTTTTGCCTATTGATGTGACTGTAGCGAAAGATGATAAGAGTGTTTCATTTAAAAAACCAAATGAGGTAAAAAGTGACGAATGTATTGTAGATGCTGGACCAGAAACTATTGAACAATTAAAAAACCTTTGTAATGATGCCCATTCGACAAGCTCAGGGCAGGCAAAAACAGTTGTTTGGAACGGACCGCTTGGCAATTATGAAAAAGGTTTTGGTGATAAAACGGAAAGTCTGGCAGAAATTATTGTGGAAATGACAAAAAATGACATTGAAACAATTATTGGTGGGGGAGACACGCTGGCCTCAATTCATAAACTCGGCTTGAACGATTCTTTCACTTTCATCTCAACCGGTGGTGGGGCAATGCTGGATTTTCTTGTCAACGAAACCCTCCCCGGTCTTCGTGCTTTAGAAAAATAATTTTGGACTATAGATTGACATATTTTTTGGTTTCGTTACACTTAATAAGTTGAACTGTTTAACAGTTGAACTTTATAGTAATCATAATACGCATATTTTATGTCTATAGTCACAATCAAAAATAAATATCAAATTGTTATTCCTCAAAGTGTTCGCAAACAAGTTGGGGTTGTTGTCGGTGACTTTCTGGAAGCTACAGTTGAAAAAGGCAAGATTGTCTTTCAGCCAAAATCCCTAGTTGATCGAGGTATTGCGCAGAGTTTAAAAGAATTTAAACAAGGACATTCTTTTGGTCCATTTGCCACTGCTAATGAAGTAATAGCGTCGCTTAAAGGTCAATTGAAAAAACGCGCTCTAGAGAAACATAAAAAAGTTTTGAAATAATGAAAGCAATTTATAAATCCTTATCATCTAAAAACTTTTTATTTTTTCGGCTGTCTGGTTCGCTAAGTTTTTATCATAATCATTTGTCCTCCAGTGTGTGTGACCATCCGCTATATGTCGTGGTATGAGATGGAAATGTGTATGAAATACAACTTGGCCAGCAGCCTTTTCTATGTTTGTAATGATGTTCATACCTTCAGCATTGACTACTTTTTGAATAATTGGACCAAGTTTTTTGGCTTGGGAAGCGATATAAGCTAGTACATCATCCGGTGTTTCAAAATAATTTTTATAATGAATTTTTGGGATAAGCACTGTATGCCCGTCATTATTTGGATTGATGCTTAAAAAGGCAAGACATTTATCGTCCTCATAAACTTTTTCTGTAGGGATTTCTCCTTTTATTATTTTACAAAAAACGCAATCTTCCATGGGAAAATAATAGCATATCTCAGTTGTTATTCACTATTTCGGACTGTGGTAGACTGATACCTATGAAAACGTATGCTATTCGTGAAGAGATTCCAAAAGATGTGTACGAGGCTCTAAGAGCGCATGATCCTCTAGTGCGCTCACTCCTTTACTCTCGCGGTGTCACAGATGGCGCTGCAGCAGATGTTTTTCTCAACCCCAACTATGATACGCATACTCACGATCCATTTTTGCTCCTAAATATGGACAAGGTTGTGGAGAGAATTTTGAAAGCAATTGAGAGTAATGAAAAAGTAGCGATTTACAGCGATTATGATTGTGATGGCATACCGGGTGCTGTAGTTCTACACGATTTTTTAAAAAAAATAGGTTTCACAAATTTTGTAAATTATATACCAATGCGCAATGAAGAGGGTTATGGTCTAAATCACGATGCCATAGAAAGTTTGATAGCTGATGACGTGAAATTAATCATTACAATAGACTGCGGTATAACTGATTATACACATGCAGAATTTGCCCAGAGTGAAGGGATTGATTTGATTATCACAGACCACCATATTCCGGGAAAGGAAGTGCCGAAAGCATTTGCGGTGATAAATCCAAAACAAAAAGGATGCAAATATCCAGAGAAAATGATTTGCGGCTCTGGTGTCATTTTCAAAGTTGTTCAGGCGCTTATGAAAACAATGTCAAGGACTGCCCTTGACATGAATCCAAAGATGTCAAAGGCAGTCCTTGACATTCCGCTTGGTTGGGAAAAATGGCTTCTGGATATGGTTGGTCTTGCCACGTTTTCGGACATGGTGCCGCTTGTGGGGGAGAACAGAGTTTTCTCGTACTACGGTATGAAAGTTTTGCGTAAAAGTCCGCGAGTTGGGCTTATGAAAATGTTTAAGTCGCTCAAAATAAATCAACAAACGGTGACCGAAGACGATATTGCTTTTATGATTACACCTCGTATTAACGCCGCATCGCGTATGGGTATTCCACGAGATGCTTTTACATTACTTTCCACAACAGACGAAGTGGAGGCAGGAAAATATGCTGAACATTTAAATAAAAATAATGATGAGCGCAAAGGTGTAGTAGGAAGTATGGTCAAAGAAATAAAAAAATGGATTGCAAGTAGGGATGAAATCCCGCCGAAGCAAAGTATAAATAAAGCTCAGGCGAATGCTACGACTGAGTCAGCTACGACAGCGATGAGGGGAGTGATTGTGCATGGCAATCCGCTTTGGAAACCGTCACTTCTTGGTTTGGTGGCAAACAGTTTTTCCGATGAACATTCACGTCCAGTATTTTTCTGGGGGCGGGAGGGCAATAAAGAGGGGAGCACGATAATAAAAGGTTCGTGTCGTGCTGGTGGAGATACAGACGTTGTTAAGCTTATGGAAAAAGTCAAAGATATCTTAGTTGATTATGGTGGACACACGGGCGCAGGAGGATTTTCACTTCTTCAGGAAAATATTCATATGCTTGAAGAGAGATTAAACGAAGCTTTTCAGAAGCTAGCTCAGGAAGAAGAAATAATCCTTGATACACTCGTAGATACAAAACTCTCACTTGATGATGTGAACTGGCAGACATATTCGCACATAGAAAAATTCGCCCCATTCGGACTAGCAAATCCAAAACCGTTGTTTCTTTTTGAAAATATAATTGTTGACGCGGTGAAACAGTTCGGTAAAGATAAAAATCATTTGGAATTGAAATTTAAGAAATCAGACGGAAAAGATGTCACAGCTATCGCATTTTTCTCCACACAAGAAAAGTTCCCAGTGTCTCTCGACTCTGGAAACGTAATTAACCTCGTGGCAACTCTGGAAAAATCCACATTCCGCAACTTTCCAGAATTACGTCTGCGAATCGTAGACATTTTTTAGTTAACCCTTGACCACACTAATCTTTCTGATAATACACATACGTTAACTTCTTGCTATAGCAAGAAGTTAACGTATGTGGGTCTAAGAAGTTATTTATTGTGGATTGCCGTGTATAATGATGAAATGGAAACAGTTATATTTACTGACGGTTCCGCTCGGGGCAATCCCGGACCGGGAGGTTGGGGAGCTATTGTCTTGACGTCTGACACAGCTATGGAGCTTGGTGGTAGGGAGGGACATACAACAAACAACAGGATGGAACTTTTGGCTGTTATTTCTGCGCTGGAAAATGTAGCAACACATGAGGAAATCACCGTTTATACTGATTCAGCCTACATAGTCAACGGTATTACTCGTTGGGTCAAAGGATGGGCAGAAAATAAATGGAAAACCACTAAGAAAGAAGAAGTTTTAAATAAAGATTTGTGGCAACAGCTTACGCGGGCAACTGAACGCAGAGTAATTAAGTGGGAATTGGTAAAAGGACATGCGGGAGTAGGGGGAAATGAAAGGTGTGACGCTATCGCCACCGAATTTGCCGACAATAATCCTCTGGTTCTCTATAATGGTTCGCGTGAACGCTATGGTGTGGATGTTTCTGGTATTCAAACCAAAGAAGCAAAAAAATCAAAATCTAAAAGCAAAACCACAGCCTATTCGTATGTAAGCGAAATTAACGGAGAGATTAAAGTCCACAAAACATGGGAAGAATGCAAGGCTCGAGTGCATGGAGTAGCCGCTCGTTTCAAGAAATCCGTCTCACCCGCAGACGAAGAGGAAATCATTCGTGAGTTCACCGAATAATTTGCATATGTATTCAAGAAACTCAATTATAATTTTGGCACAGTATATTGTACCAAAATAGAAATATTAAACTCATGATTATTTCAAGTATTTTTGGTTTTATTTCAGGTATTGGCGTGGGTTCATTTTTTTATATCAATCTCGGAATTTTTCTTGCCCTCGGGTTTTTGATAATAATATTTTTTATATATAAAAATTTTGTTCCTGAGGAAAATCGTCGTGTTTTAGTTTTTATTTCCATTTTTCTTCTAGGAACACTCTGTGGATTAGCTAGAGTAACATTTTCCAATCTTTATACCACATCGCAACTCGGTTCATTTGTAGAACAGAAAATTTCTACGGAGGGTATTATCGTCGGTGAGCCGGATGTTAGAGAAAACAATACAAAATTGACCGTGCGTTTGTCGCAAGTTAATTTTTTAAATAGCACTACTTCTGTTTCAGAGAAAATATTGGTAACCACATCTCTGTATCCAGAATTTCATTATGGCGACAAAGTTGCAATAGTTTTAACTTTGAAAGAGCCAAAAAATATAGATTCTGGCGATGGACATGTCTTTGATTATAAAGGGTATCTGAAAGTCAGGGGAATTTGGTATACAGCCAGTTTTGTCAAAATAAGCCTTATTTCTAGGGGCCATGGCAGTTTGATTAAAACGGGATTATTCAAAATAAAGCACGCATTTACGGCTTCATTAAATAGAGTATTGCCCGAGCCAGAATCCAGTCTCATGGCAGGATTACTTCTCGGTACAAAACAATCTTTGGGCAAAGATTTACTTCTGGAATTTCAGAAGACGGGTGTGTCACATATAATTGTGCTTTCTGGTTACAATATTGCCATTGTGGCAACAAGCATTATGTCTTTTTTGAGTTTCTTGCCGAAAAGTTTTTCTTTCAGTTTTGGAATTGGCAGTATTATTTTGTTTACTATTCTCTCTGGAGGAAGCGCTTCAGCATGGCGAGCGGCTATTATGGTCATGGCCGCTCTTGTAGCCAAAAGATATAACCGCGATTACAAAGCCAGTCGCGTACTCGGCTTTGCTATCGTGCTTATGCTTGCTCCCAACCCACTCCTTCTTATTTTTGACCCATCATTTCAACTTTCAGTGTTGGCTACTATCGGAATTATTTTTGTTTCACCTCTTATTTTCCCATATTTTAAATGGGTAACAAAAAAATGGGAGTTCCGAGAAATTATTTCCACCACCATCGCCACTCAATTAACCGTCCTGCCATTTCTTATTTACAATACAGGTCTTTTCTCTCTTGTTTCTCTGCCGGTGAACATTTTAATTCTTGCTACCATACCCACAACAATGTTTCTCGGTTTTATTACCGGTATCGCTGGTTTAATTTCACTTTATCTATCTTTCATCCCGGCATTTTTTGCTTATATTCTCCTCTGGTATCAGCTCACAGTCGTCCACATTGGAGCTAGCCTACCTTTCGGCTCAATTCTTCTCGCCACATTTTCTCCACTCGTTTTAATTTTCACCTACTTAATAATTTTCCTATTTTTGTATTTTCTAAAAAAGCAAACTATTTAAAGTATTTGCTGAAGTAGTCTTTACAGTACTCAAAACTATATTGAAATCCAGAATGTAATGGTTCTGGTAAGTTATCTATTTTAAACCAACCAAGCTCTTCAATTTTATGAGGCTCATTATTTTTTACTTCATCTCAATTTACTTTGATGATAAACGGCATTGCAATCCAGTGAGTTTTTACACCGTTGAACATTCTAAAAATATCATGTGCGGGAAGGCGCTCTGAAATCTCTCCTTTGCACCCGTATTCTTCCCGCACTTCTTGGAGAACATTTTCCTCGACTAAAAGATTAAATTCTAGTTTTCCTCCACCCGGATCCCATTTTCCTTGCTCATCCCTACACTGCAGACCTCTTTTGTGCATGAATAGATTTCCTTCTCCATCGTGGCAATAGAATGGAGTTGTGATACCAACATAGTCGTATCCAATTTTCATATCCATACTTATTTTGCTACACTGTTAAAATTCTCCTCAACCTTCTTCCAATTCAGATTTGCAAAAAAATCTTCAACGTATTGTTTCTTGCCAGATGGTTGGTAGTCGGCGACAAAGGCGTGTTCCCACATATCTAAAGCGAGTATCGGAGTGCATCCAACGAGCTGGCCGAGCTGATGGTCTTCAATGTAGGCGTTCAGTAGTCTGTGTTCTTTTGTATCTAGGTAGAGCATTGCCCAGCCTACTCCGCGAGTCATGGCGATTGACTTGAACCTCGCAAGCCAAGTGTCAAATGAACCCCATAGATAGACAATTGATTTATATAATTCTCCGTCTGGTGAAATGGGAGATGGTCCGTCGGACAGAGAATCAAAATAAACTTCATGATTTCGCATACCGTCATATTCAAATCCAAACCTTCTCTGTGTTTCGTTGATAATGATAATATATGTATCCGTCTGGCCGGATTTTGTGAACTCATCGATTTTTTCCAAAGCAAAATTGGTATGTTTGACATATCCCGCATAGAGCTTCAAATGTTCCTCAATTGTCTTGCTCGAAACTCCTTTTAATTCGGGGATATTAAATTTTTTCTCTTCAAATTGCATCATAGTAGTTTTTAAATTTTAAATTAAAAATTTTCCTATATACTATAGCATATGAGGCAAATTTTTCTGAATGTTCGGACTTATCTACGATGGTATGCTCTCATTTTTCTAGTATTTTTTAGCGTCATTTTGTGGTTTGCTGTAATCCACGAAGACAGAAATGGGATTTTGACTTTTGCTGTTCTGGATGTTGGCCAAGGCGATGCCCTTTTTATTGAATCTCCCACGGGTACGCAGGTTTTGGTGGATGGCGGTCCCGGCAAAACCCTTATGCGAGAAATAACCGCTGTCATGCCATGGTATGACAGACATATAGATATGTTGGTTGTAACCAATCCGGACAAAGACCACTACGAGGGATTCATACCTCTTACGGGCAAATATTCTATTGATGTAGTGGTTGAACCGGGAACAGTATCGCTAACTTCGGAGTATGCAGTGTTGGAAAAAGAAATTGCTGTGAAGAAAATAACCAAAATTTTGGCCAGACGAGGACAAATAATAGACCTCGGTGGAGGAGCGTATTTGCAAATCCTTTTTCCTGACCGTGACGTTTCCGGATTATCCTCAAATAACGGCTCAATTGTTACGCGTTTAGTTTATGGCCATACATCCGTTATCTTACAGGGCGATTCTACTTCAAATATAGAGAATTATCTAGTTACACTAGGGGAGGGTAACTTAAAAAGCACCATACTCAAAGCTGGTCACCACGGCTCGCGGACAAGTACATCGGAAGAATATGTTACAGCGGTTTCACCGCTGTGGACGGTTATTTCTTCTGGGATAAATAATAGTTACGGACATCCGCACAAAGAAACGTTGGACACTTTGAATAAATTAAAAATCCCCACGCTCGATACTTGTAATAATGGCAGAATCATTTTTGAATCGGATGGCAAAAGTTTTATTCTGAAAAATAAAAATCCTATTCTCGCGATATCTGGATGTGTTAAGAAATAAAATTTTCATATAATAAAATCATACACGTTCTTTGCGATCGCAAAGAACGTGTATGATTTTATTATGAGTAAAACGTGGGAGTTCTAAATAAGGTCGGCTTTTTTGAGAGTAGCAAAAGCGCCGTTTTTCTGGATGGTTTTGATGCCACGAGCAGAGAGGGTCAGTGTCATTGACTTTTTCAGTTCAGGAATGTAGATCTTCTTTTTTTGAAGATTTGCGTATTTACGCTTCATTCCCGTGGGGTTGAACTGGGTTGCACGAGTGCGGTTTGAGTATCCACCTTGCAGTTGGGAAGATTTCCCAGTTATGATACATACTTTAGCCATAGTGTTTACGACTTCCAAATTTGGCGAACTCCTTGCTAAAATCTGAAAAATTCTCGTCACCGTACATGAGTACGACTCCTCGCTTTTTTCAGATTTTCACTTCGGATTTCATCCAAATTATGAAAGTCTTGAATATATAATAATATCCGCGTTATGGTATCATAGAATTATAAATATGCAAATTGATTTTATATTTTCCATTTTGATACTTATTTTTTCTGTCATTGTCCATGAGGTTTCTCACGGGTTTGCGGCATATTTGCAAGGCGACAATACGGCAAAATTTGCTGGACGATTAACCCTAAATCCCCTCAGTCATTTGGAATGGTTCGGTTCCTTCCTCCTGCCAGTCATGTCCTATTTTCTCGGAGGGTTTATTATTGGCTGGGCAAAACCGGTGCCGTTTAATCCATACAATTTACGCAACCAAAGATGGGGAGAATCCATTGTAGCTTTTGCTGGACCGGCTGCAAATATTTGTTTAGCTCTAATCTTCGGATTGCTTATTCGTTTTGGAGTTTTGATTCAGTTTGGTGAAGCTTTTGTCCAAATAGCCGTTATGATTGTTTTTATAAATCTTATCCTTGCTACATTTAATCTCATTCCCATACCACCACTGGACGGTTCCAAAATCCTTTTTTCTGTTTTGCCAAATAGTTTACTTGAAGTCCGTTCGTTTCTAGAAAGAAACAGTATATTTATTTTAATTTTCTTTATCTTTTTCCTCTGGCAATTTATTTTGCCTCTCGTATCTCTTGAATTTTCTCTCATTACTGGATTTGCCTTGTAAAATAAAGCTTTTTGGTGGGTTAGAAAAGAAAATAGAAAAATTGCTTGATTTTCAATGTCATCTCATACGATATATCGTATGAGATGAAGTTTTGCATTTTGTTTGCAATTTTTTTCTATACACCACGAGCTTAAAAGACTTTCAGATTTGAGACAAGGTCGCGTATAAAATGCAAAAGAGAAGCGGAGGCGTACTTAGTGGTACGACGAGCATCACTTTTGCATTTTAGACGATGAGATTGGCCAAATGTGGAAGTCAAAAACCACACGGTTGCAATATTGGTACATATGTATTACCATTGCAACCAATGTCTACGATAAATCAGTTAGTCCGTCACAAGCGAACAAAAGTTAAAGTTAAGCCGCGAGCAGTGGCTCTTACTCGCGGATTTAACAATCTGACAAACCGTCCGGTTTTTTATCCTGCTCCATTCAAACGAGGGGTTTGCACAAAAGTAACAACAAAGACTCCAAAGAAACCAAACTCTGCTATACGAAAGATTGCCCGTGTTCGTCTGACAAACGGCATGGAAGTGACAGCTTATATTCCGGGTATGGGACATACTCTACAAGAGCACTCTGTGGTTTTGCTTCGAGGCGGAAAGGTGAAAGATGTCGGTGTACGTTATACTATTGTCCGAGGGATGTTAGACGCGACTGGGGTAGAAAAGAGAATGAAGGGGCGAAGCCGTTACGGTGCCAAGAGACCGAAAGGCAAATAATCGAGACACGAGTACCGAGATACGAGAAACGAAGAAAATAAATGCATTCATAATCGTAATTCGGGTCTCGTAACTCTTAACTCTATCAAAAAGATGAGAAGAAAAGTCATAAACAGAAATATAGTTGGAAAAGATATTGAGTTCAACTCGGAAAAAGTTGGCAAATTTATTAATTATGTTATGGAAAGGGGTCAGAAAGAAACTGCGCGAAAAATTGTTTACGACGCATTTGAAATAATAAAAGATAAGGCGTTAGCTACGAAAGAAGCTACGATCGCGGATGCGCTTGAAATTTTTGAAACAGCTTTGAAAAATACGGGACCTTTGACAGAAGTTCGTTCACGAAGAGTTGGTGGGGCCAACTATCAGATTCCTCGTGAAGTTCGCCCAGAGAGACGAGTTTTCCTTTCCATGAAATGGATTATTGACTCTGCTCGCGATGGCAAGGGCAAGCCAATGGCAAAAAAATTGGCAGATGAAATTATTTTAGCAAGTAAAAATGAAGGTAAAGCTGTTAAAAAGAGGGAAGATACGCACAAGATGGCGGAGGCCAATAAGGCCTTCGCCCATTTTGCATGGTAGTTTTTCTGGTCTTTTTGCCGAATTTCTTTGCTCTCGGTTTTGCCTGCTCCACGCAACGTACTGCTGTACGTTTTGGTCACAGTCAAAACCTGCGATCTTCGAAATTCAACAAAAATCCTCACAAAAACTTACAACTTTGACCTTTGCGAAAAATCCTCGGACCGAAAATATTCTCAACATCTGAATTTAACTAGGCAAGACCTAGTCATATATTATAGATTGCTCAAAAAGGTGTTTTAGTATATAGTCTTATCTATTCTTATCCGAGAGGATTTTTTATTTTATAAACGATGAATAGAGATTACACATTAGATAAAGTCAGAAATTTTGGAATCATAGCCCACATTGATGCGGGTAAAACAACCACATCTGAACGCGTTTTATTCTATACAGGGATGACTCACAAAATCGGTGAGGTGCATGAAGGTGAAACGGTTACTGATTGGATGGATCAGGAGCGCGAGCGCGGAATTACTATCACGGCTGCGGCCATTACCTGCTTCTGGAATAAAACGGATACAGAGAAAAAACCTGACAGCATGTATCGTTTCAATATTATTGACACTCCTGGTCACATTGATTTTACTGCAGAGGTTAAACGCTCGCTTCGCGTACTTGACGGGGCAGTAGTGGTTTTTGACGGTGTTGCCGGGGTTGAACCACAATCAGAAACTAACTGGCGATATGCAGATGACGGAAATGTTCCAAGAATATGTTTTATAAACAAACTTGACCGAACAGGAGCTTCTTTTGAGCGTTCATACGCATCTATTTTAGACCGATTAAATAAAAATGCCGTACGTATGCAGATTCCGATGGGTTTGGAAGATAAGTTTGAGGGTGTTATTGACCTTTTAAAAATGAAAGCATACTTTTTTGAAGGAAATATGGGAATAACCATACGAGAGGAAGAAATTCCAGCTGAATTTCTAGAAGAAGCGAAAAAATACAGAGCAGAACTGATAGAGAAAATAGTGGAGCAGGACGACAAGATGATGGAGGCGTTTCTAGAAGGCAAGGAGCCATCGTTTGAGGATTTGAAAAAAACTTTGCGCAAAGCAACTCTGGCGGTAAAAATTATTCCTGTTTTTGCCGGTTCTGCACTGAAAAACAAAGGCGTTCAGCTTGTCCTTGACGCAGTGGTGGATTACCTGCCATCTCCTGTTGATATGCTTCCGGTTTGCGGACTTGACCCAAAAACAGGCGAGGAGATTTTCCGTAAGCCATCAGACGAAGAGCCATTTTCTGCTCTGGCTTTCAAACTCCAAAACGACCCGTTTGTTGGGCAGCTGACATTTTTCCGTGTCTACTCCGGAACGTTAGAAGCTGGAACATATATATACAACTCAACAACGGGCGAGAAGGAACGCCTTGGACGTATTGTTCGCCTCCAGGCAGACAAACGTGAGGAGGTCAAAAAAGTTTTCTCTGGAGAAATCGCTGCGGCAGTGGGATTAAAGAGCGCAAAAACTTCTCACACTCTCTGCGATGAAGACAAACCGATTATTCTAGACCCAATTAAATTTGTGGACCCTGTCGTCTCTTTGCGTATTGAACCAAAAACAAAAGCTGACCAAGAAAAAATGGGTATGTCACTCAAAAAACTTGGAGACGAAGACCCCACCTTTGTTATTTCCTCAAACAGCGAAACAGGTGAAAGTATTATTTCCGGAATGGGTGAATTGCATTTGGAAATTATGGTGGAACGTTTGAAACGAGAGTTTGGGGTAGAAGTAAATGTCGGCAAACCACAAGTGGCATATAGAGAAACAATTTTGGGTACTGCAGAAGCGGAACATAAATACATAAAACAAACAGGAGGCAAAGGACAATACGGACACGTCAAACTGACACTGAAGCCTTTGGAGAAAATTGAAGAAGGAAAAAAGATTCCAAAGAACACACATAGATACGAGGATTTTGAATTTATTGACTCAATAAAGGGAGGGGTTATTCCGCAAGAATTTATTCCGGCTGTAGAAAAAGGCGTACATGAGGCCATGGACCGGGGAATTGTGGCCGGATACAAAATGGTCAATGTATCCTGCGAGCTTACCTACGGTTCTTATCACGACGTGGACTCATCGGAAATTGCATACAAAATTGCCGCTTCGCAGGCATTTCAAGATGCGGCAAAGAGAGCTCGTCCTGTTATCCTTGAGCCGATTATGAAAGTGGAAGCAATCATGCCGGAACAGTTCATGGGAGACATCACTGGTTCGCTTTCTGGAAAACGAGGTCAGATAGAAGGTATGGATGAACGTGGAATGCTCCGAGTTATACACGCCAAAGTGCCTCTGTCTGAAATGTTTGGCTATACCACAGACATCCGTTCAATGACCCAAGGTCGCGGTTCAGTCCAAATGGAATTTGACCACTATGAGGTGGTGCCACCGAACGTGGCTACAACAATTATAGAATCAAGAAAATAACATAAATTTTAAAAACTCTACAGACACTGGGTGTCTGTAGAGTTTTTTGCTAACACTGGGTGTTAGCAAGTTTTTAATTGCGAGTAGTTTCTAAAGGCGATACAATATAAGTATGAAAACTACTCCGGAGTATCCTACTCTCGCTATTTCATCTGAACTTGATGAAGTTTTAAATTCGAAAACACCTGCGCATTTTGATATTTTGCGTAAGCAAACTGAAACACCTCTGATTAGAGGAGGTGAAAAAGCTTTTTTGCAAGCAGCCAGAGAAAATCAGCCGACAGATTTACCTATTCCTTCCGATGAGGGAATTGTTCATTTTGAAAATGTAACAGTTTCTTCCTCTCCAGATAAAAATCGCCCTGAAAAAGTAAAAAATACGGAAGAAAAGAAAGAGGAAAAATTTCTTTTGCCTTCGCAAATATTGTTATCTCTGGATGAGATGATAAAGAGTGGTCGCCTATTAAAATTCTTGAGATTTAGTGTGGCCGATGCAACTTCAAGTGACGACGTTGAATATTTTTTATTCATTGCCTGTGAAAAGGGTGATATTACAGTAGAAGAAAAACGAGAGATGCTCGCTTTTTTGAAATCGGAGACAACAGTTTCCTCCATCAGTGAAAAAGTGAAAAATCCTCCGAATGCTGAAGGGGATTTAAAAATAGAAGAAGTGGTTGGAGAGACTTTACCGGAGCAGATAGAGGACACTCTTAGAGAGGCGCGTTCAGAATACGCAACACAACTTATTGCTTGGAAAAATGAAATTCGGCAGAAAAAAGGAAAATTTGCAAAAGTTCTAGCAGACCTGGGTGGAGAACGGTCTCTGCCAGACCAAGAAAAGCCCCAAGAATTGAAAGATGCAGAAGAAGCTTATCTGGTAGCTAAAAAGAAAAAGAGACAAGTAATGTTTAGTCAGAGTGAAACTATGGTTGGAATGGAAGGCGACTACCAGTTCAATATGGAAATGATAAAAGAAGCCGAGAATGAATACATTTCTCTGCAAAGAAAAATTACAGAGTCACTGCCTCCTTTGGAAAAAGGCATTGTCACAAAGGCCTTTGAAAAATGGGCCAAACTTCCTATGCCTGCACGGGTTGCTCTTAGTACGGCATTGCTTACAGGTACTTCTGTTGCTATTGGTTCTTTGGCACTCGGCGGCGCAGCGGCATATGGCGGATATCGTCTGGCACGCGGACTTGCTGGCGCCAGTGTCTCACAAGGAGTTGGTAAATTGGTAGACGGTATATTTAGAAAAGGAAATGAAAGAATGAAGAGTAATATACTAGAGCAATATGGTACCAATATATCAGAAGAAAATTTTGAAAAGAAAGAGAAAGAAATGATGCGAGCATTTGAGAAAGAAGAAAACGCTATAAAACGTCAGCGTTTATACAAAGCGACCGCGATGATAACTTCCGGTGGATTTGCAGCAGGAGTGCTTGGTAAAATTTCTTCTTTACAGAGCGCTGTGAATGCGCCAACTGTCGGAGGAGGAGTTCGTCTGTCGGAAAATATTCCAAAATCTGGGGTAATTGTATCGGAACCTACGCCTCCTCCTGTGCCTGGACCCATGCTTGGACCAAAGGTGGTGGCAGAATTGCCGACAACGAAAGTGGAGCTTTCTCCGCGTGGATTTATTCAAGATTTTGAAAATCTAAAAGCCAAGCTTGTAGAACAATATGGCGGGACGGATAAAGTGCCTGGGCAATACGAGCATTTTGTCAAAACTCCGGCTGTGAAACTGGCACAAGAGTTTGGTTTTTACGATGCAGAAAAAAATATGAGTGGAATAGGACTGAAAGGTGAGAGTTTGATACTGGACACAAAAGGCAACCTGGTCTATCACCAGCTGGATGGTTCTGACCACATCATGATGGATACAAATACAGGAAGCGTGGAAGAAAAATTCAGTGGGAAAATGTTTACAAAGGATATTTCCGAAGAAGCAACTGCAGATAACGTTTCAGTTGAAACCAAGCCACAATCTGAAGTTTCTGTTGAACCGGAAGTAGTAGAAAATGCTCCACAGGCAACCGAGGCAGAAAATGTTCCTGAGATAAGTGAACCTGTTTCAGAGTCTGAAATGCCTGCTGAACCTCACGGAGCTGTTGAAAGCACTCCTATGGAAGCGGAAGCTAGTGTCTCCGAACCTCAGATTTTAAGGCATTTTCCAAGAAGCTTTGAAGAAACATCCATTAGTACACCTTCTGGAGTAACTCTCCACTATGACATTTCAACTGGCAAGAGCATTCCTGAATCGCTTCTTCTCAATGAGGTAGAATTTGCCCGTCGCTATAACTCTGGCGGAGCTGAAATATGGAAACTGGATGATAAATTTCAGAATGGGAATGAATACAAAAATGTGCGCGCACTTTTAGCCCAATCAACCGAAGACCCAAGATATGTAAAACAGTTGGGCCGAATTGTGATGTCTGTGCCGTTTGAAGATGGCAAAATCCATATTGTTCAGGGTGTAGGCGGAGGCAATCCGAATGAAGCGACAGTTCTTTTGAATGGCAAAGAAGTTGCTAGAGGCACTCTGACCCAAACCGGCCCGAAAATAGAATTAATCAAGGGACTCAAAGGAGGATTGCTTTTCCCTGACACGGCTTACGAGCGAGCATTCAAAAAAGTTTTACCTGTTATTAAGACATTAAAAATGAGAGAATAAACATATTGTATGAGCAACATTTTATCAAAGGATATAATAAAAGAATGGGGACTTGGTACTTTACCAGAAGCAAAACAATTGGAGATTGTAGAGCGTATGGGACGTCTCTTGTACCAGGCTTTACTTGTACGAGCTCTGGATATTCTCTCTGAAAAAGAGCAGGTGGAGTTTGATTTGCTTTTGGACGAAGATACTACAACACCTCAAGATGTTTTAAAATTTCTGGAGTCAAAAATTCCAACATTTGACATTCTCCTTGCCGAAGAAAAACAAAAATTGAAAGAAGATTTACTTGTGCCCGTGGCGTAATTTGACATTGGAAGTCATTTTGTATAGTATATTAAACATCGCGTTTTCGTGATTTTTTAATTTTATAAACAATTTATTAAATAACCACACGCTTTCAGATTTGGATGCCGAGCACCAGAAAATTCATTGGTGCTTCGGCGCCAAATGTGGAAGCTCTGTGACTAACATACAAAAATACAATGGCAGAATCAGCAAAATTTGATAGAAGCAAGCCCCACATCAATGTGGGTACTATTGGTCACGTTGACCACGGCAAGACTACATTAACAGCAGCTATTTTGGCTGTGCTTGGAAGAGCTGGCGCGGGATATTCATCCAGACTAAAAGGAGTTGACCAAATCGACTCCGCACCTGAAGAAAAAGCTCGTGGAATCACCATCGCTTTATCCCACAACGAGTATGAGACACCTGCCCGTCACTATGCTCACGTGGATGCTCCTGGTCACGCCGACTATATTAAAAACATGATTACTGGCGCCGCACAGATGGACGGCGCAGTCCTTGTGGTTGCCGCAACAGACGGTGTCATGCCTCAAACACGAGAGCATGTTCTCCTTGCAAAACAAGTTGGTGTGCCAAAGATAATCGTATTTCTAAACAAATGCGATATGGTTCCAGACAAAGAGCTTATTGATTTGGTGGAGGAAGAAGTTCGAGAACTTCTAACAAAACAAGGTTTTGATGGCGCGGGAGCTCCTGTAATCCGAGGTTCAGGATTGAAAGCTCTTGAGTCAAAAGACAATACAGACGAATGGGCAATGAAAGTTCTGGACTTGGCTAGTGCATTGGACACATATTTCCCAATTCCACAGCGAGATTTGGACAAGCCATTCCTCATGCCAGTTGAAGACATTTTCTCTATTGAAGGACGAGGTACTGTAGTAACAGGCCGTATTGAAAGAGGCGTTGTTAAAGTTGGCGAGGAAATAGAATGTATTGGATTGAAAGACACACAGAAATATACAGTTACTGGTATTGAAATGTTCAACAAGTCTCTTGACCAAGGTCAGGCAGGAGACAACGCTGGAATCTTGCTCCGTGGTGCCAAGAAAGAAGAAATTCACCGAGGTCAGGTGCTGTCAAAGCCAAAGTCTGTTACTCCTCACACAGAATTTACAGCAGAGGTTTATATCTTGAAGAAAGAAGAAGGTGGACGACACACACCTTTCTTTACTGGTTACAAACCGCAGTTTTACATCCGAACAACAGATGTTACAGGTGACGTTACTCTAAACGAAGGTGTTGAGATGGTCATGCCTGGAGATACAGTCACTTTCAAAGTAAAGCTCGTTGCTCCGGTTGCGCTTGAAGACAATACGCGATTTGCTATACGCGAGGGAGGAAAGACTGTTGGCGCTGGGGTCGTTACCAAGATCATAGCGTAACTTCCAAATTCGGCGTACTGCGTTGTTGGACTTCAAAATTTGATTGTCACCGTACGACGAGTACGGCTCCAATCAAATTCCTCGTCCGCCTAGCATCGCATCTAAATTTGAAAGTTAGAGATTACTTACTATTTAGTTTTCAAAAGTTATAATAAAAAACTGCTCATGTGAGCAGTTTTTTGTATTGACTTTTATTTTTCATCTTCTATTTTAAATCCGTCTGCAGGTTGACCTTCTTTTAATGCTCGTACCGCAGCTTCCAAAGCAAGCACACTCATTTTATATTGGTCTTCCTTGGCTTTGTTAATTATAGATAGAATTTATTCTCCTAAAGCTTTTTTCTTTTCAATTTCTCCCACTTGTTCTGGTGGCATCTCCATACTGGATGTTTCTTCACTCATGATTTTTTGTTATTTAATATGTCATCATTATAGCATGGGAAGTGATTTTGAGTTAATAACTTCACTACGATACCCCATCATTTAGAGGCGGGGGTTTGTTTTGCCAAAAATTCATCTCTTACGATATCTCGTAATAAATACACCTATCATACGCTATAGCGTATGATAGGTGTATAGTGAACTATTCATTTTAGGGTTACTATGTAGTTTTGTTTTTGTCAAAAATTTGCCAAAATTTAATTTAAAACTGATATAATTTAGTAAATGATTAATTTCAAAAAACTACTGAAAGAGAAAAGGGCTTGATATATAAAACTGTCGGAAAAGTTTATCGTCCTATTTTGAAAGAATATGTTACTTTTAATTCTAAAGGTTTTTATCACTTACGATACGATACTCACGAGAAAGCGAGAAGGGTGAAAGAACAAATATACAAATTTAATTTGCTTCCACTTATTATTCCCGCAATTAAAAACGCAAAAAATGTGTTTGATTATAAAAAAGAGCAGTATTCCAAACTCCTTGGCAAATATTACGAAATATGGGAACTTCGAGAAACTGTTGGAGGGAAAAACCCAACTTCGCTATCTGTGATTTTGAGAAGGATCGGGAACGGAAATATTACATTTCTTAGTGTGTATGACAGAAAACCAAAAATGAAAAAATAGAAACAAAAAAGCCATCATGGGGATGGTATTTTTGTGACGTCCACTTTCGGCGTAGAGTAACCTCAAGCCGAATAAAGCTTGCGCTTGATGGACGCTAGAGGCAGTATATATGGAAAGGCATTAAAAGTCAATGAATGAATAAATTTGACCCCATAACTATTCTCTGCTAGTATCTTTCTTACATATGGTAACGAAAGAAGCTCCTACAAAGAAAGTGGCGGGAAAGACGGCGGTCAAAAAGACTGCGGCTAAAGTTGTTGCCAAACCTAAAGTTGCAAAGGCGCCCGCAAAGCAAGAAACAGTTTCCAAACTGCGTATTCGGGTACAGGCCTACGAATACAAGATTCTTGATTTGTCAGTCAAGCAAATCATAGATACGGCTATTCGTTATGATGCTGTAGTGCAAGGACCTATTCCTCTTCCGACAAATATAAAAAAATACACTGTCAATCGTTCGGCATTTATTTTTAAAAACGCCCGCGAGCAGTTTGAAATGCGAATTCACAAACGACTGATTGATATTTTGAACCCTACTCCAAAGATAATGGAGGCACTGACGAATCTCTCACTTCCGAGTGGTGTAAATATTGATGTAAAAATTATTTAACCGTATGGTTGAATAAAAAGCTGATATCTGCTAATGTATCTCAATCCCATTAGAACTAACGGATTTATAAAATCCTATTTCTAACGGGATAAATCGCCGTTACGGCATTTTTATTTTTCTTATGACTAAATTTATATTAGGCACAAAAATAAATATGACCCAAATCTTTGACGAGGCGGGGATTGTTCATCCAGTAACTGCCATCAAGGCGGGACCGATGATTGTCACACAGGTTAAGTCTGAAAAAACAGATGGTTATTCTGCCATCCAAGTCGGTTTTGGCGCACGCAAAGCAAAAAATATAAATAAACCTTTGAGAGGTCATATTAAAGATAATAATTTTATGTATCTTCGCGAATTTCGTACAGATGATACACAGGGTAACCCTGTGTATACTGTCGGCGATGCGATTGACATTTCCACTTTTTCTGAAGGTGATAAAGTTACTGTTTCCAGTATTTCAAAAGGCAAAGGTTTTCAAGGTGTTGTAAAGCGACACGGTTTTAAAGGGGGTCCTCGTTCACACGGACAAAAGCATTCCGAACGCGAGCCGGGCTCTATAGGTGGCGGTGGTCGTGACGGCGGACGTGTGGCAAAAGGAAAAAGAATGGCAGGTCGTATGGGCGGAGACAGAATCACTTCAAAAGGTTTGACGATAGTTTCTGTCAAACCAGAAACAGGCGAGCTTTTTATTCGTGGAGCGGTGCCGGGAAGAAGGGGAACATTAATAGAGATAAGAGATACGAGTAAAGAGTAACGGATTTGAATTATTCGTAACTCGTATCTCGATACTCGTAACTCTATTCAAAATTATGGAAGGAACAATTTACAACCAAAAAGGAAAGGAATCAGGAAAAATCTCCCTGCCGGAAGCAGTTTTTGGTTTGAAGTGGAATGCCGACCTTGTGCATCAGGTTGTTGTTTCTATGGAATCAAGCGCCCGTACACCTGTGGCTCATGCAAAAAACCGTGGGGATGTAAGAGGCGGAGGTAAAAAGCCATGGAAGCAAAAAGGCACTGGTCGTGCTCGCCATGGTTCAATCCGTTCTCCCCTCTGGAGACATGGAGGTGTTACGCACGGCCCAACAAATCTGAAAAATTTTGATAGAAAAATAAACAAGAAAATGAAAGCCAAAGCGCTTTACACAATCCTTTCCAAAAAATTTAAAGATAATCAGGTAGTTTTTGTTGATAAGATTGAATTTTCTTCTATAAAAACAAAATTTGCGAAAGAAGTGATGGATTCACTGTTTGATAAAGCTTCAAAAAAGAAAAACAATGCAATTCTTCTTACAATTCCAAAGAAAGATAAAAACGTGGAAAAAAGTTTCAGTAATTTTGGCAATCTAAAAGTGGATGAAATTCGAAACATTAGTCCGATTGATTTGATGAAATATAAATATGTTGCTATCGTTGATCCAGAAAAAGGTCTACCACAAATTTCTAATAAAATCGAGGTAAGAGTAAAGAGTAAAGAGTTACGAAAAATCCAAAATTCAGATTCTAAACTCGATACTCATAACTCGTAACTCTACCCAATATGAATGATCTGACACATATTTTAATAAGACCGCACATTACCGAGAAAGCAACAATATCGGCGGAGTCTTCAGTCTATGTTTTTGAAATAGATGCTCGTACCACAAAAGCTATAGTGAAAAAAGCATTTGTAGAAAAATACAAAATCACTCCGCTAAAAATCAGAACGGTTACTATTCCAGCCAAGCAAGTTTTTGTCCGAGGCAAGAGAGGGACAAAGGCCAGTTACAAAAAGGCCTACATTTATTTAAAGAAAGGAACTAAGGTAGAAAATTTATAGGAATAATAAAGCCGCGCTAAAAGGACGGTTGCGCGACATGATTTCGCTAAATCACATGAAAAGATATAAACCAACAACAAAATCCCGCCGACAAATGACAACTATTTCATTTGGGGATTTTGTGACAACAAACGAGCCGGAGAAATCGTTAACGCACGGTTTCCGAAGACAAATGGGACGAAACCATCACGGCAAAGTAACAACTCGTCACAAAGGAGGTGGTCACAAAAGACTCTTCCGAGAGATTGATTTTAAATACGACAAAATAAATGTTCCGTACACTATAAAAACAGTAGAGTATGACCCAAACCGCTCTGGCTTTATTGGCTTGGCACAGTATAAAGATGGTGAGAAAAGATACGTTCTTCTTCCTCGTGGAGTAAAAGTGGGCGATATCCTAGTGACTTCGGAGACAGCAGAAGTAAAAGTTGGAAACAGGCTACCTCTCCGTAACATCACTATCGGCACATTTGTTTACAATGTAGAAGTCAAGCCAAAAGGTGGCGCAAAAATGGCTCGTTCTGCAGGAAACTTTGTGGAGGTCATTGCAAAGGACGCCGGTTATGTGGACATCAAACTTCCTTCTACTGAAATCCGCAAAGTGTTGGACACAGCATGGGCATCAATTGGAGATGTTTCAAATCAGGAAAACCGACTGGTCAATCTCGGCAAAGCCGGCCGTTCACGATGGCTTGGCATACGCCCAACTGTTCGTGGTACGGCCATGAACCCAGTTGACCACCCACACGGAGGAGGTGAAGGTCGCCAAGGTCGCGGCCGCAGACGAGCAATCTCCATCTACGGTAAGGGAACAGGAAAGGGTCAGAAGTCCCGAACTCCAAAGAAGTACTCCAATAAATTCATCGTCTCACGAAGAAAAGTTGGAAAAAGAAAGTAAAAATGATATAGTTGGTTGAGGAGGGACACATGAGTCTAGAAGAGAGAGAGAGCTTAGAGACAATCGCCAGTCAATTAGGAAAAGAATTGGTCGGAGTTATTCCGGGCGTTTGGGGCACCAGTCTTACTGCAAGGCCTGTAAAAGAGCCAGAGTTAAAGCTTAAAGTGATTTGTACCGAGGAAGCTAAACAAAAAGTTCTTCAAAAATACGGCGACGATAGTTACCGAGGTCATAAACTTTATTTTCAAATTTCAGAACAAGGTCCTCGATTTGCGTAACCATAATTTTCTCCAGGGCGGTCCAGGCGACCGCCCTTTTTCATTTGACAATATATAGTATATTATATAGTATGTAGCCCAAGTAAAGAGCCCATTACCTCTTATACGATTTGTTTGCGGTAGTCGACAGAATACCACTAACAAAGTGGTTTTTAATTTGTTTTTTTATTCGTATCCATTCGTGTTTTAATTCGTTATTTCGTATTTATGACAAGGTCATCAAAAAAAGGTCCATATGTAGATGAACGAGTTCTCAAGAAAATTGAGGGCAAAAAGCCACTTGAAACAGGGGTTATTAAAACGTGGTCAAGAGCTTGTGTCATATCACCAGAAATGGTCGGTTTTAATTTTGGTGTTCACAATGGCAGAACTCATCTGGAAGTTCTTGTCTCCGAAGACATGGTCGGACACCGTCTGGGTGAATTTTCTCCAACTAAAAAGTTTATAAAACACGGAGGAAAGATGCAGAAAGAGCAAGAGCAGAAAGCAAAGGAAGGCGAGATTGCCGCCGCACAGTCTGCAAAGGCAGTGACCGCTGAACCAGCAGGAGCAAAAAAATAACCGCGATACAAATATGCGAATACATACGAATAAAACGAATAGAATACAAGAAATGGAATTAATTTTCGTATCATTCGCATAAATTCGTATATTGGTATCGATAAACTATATGAAAACTGCTCACGCCACACTTTCAAATTTCCGACAAGCACCACGCAAAATGCGTATGGTGGCAAATACTGTACGTGGTAAAAGAGTTGTTGATGCCTTGATTAATTTGGAATTTACTGCAAAAAAAGCCTCACTTCCTATAAAAACTCTTATACAATCTGCCGTGGCAAATGCAAAAGCTATGGACTTGCCTACAGAAAATCTAATAATAAAAACTATCAAAGTAGATTCAGGCAAAATTTTATACAGGCGAATGCCAGCCGCTCAAGGAAGCGCGCACCCTATACGTAAGAGAACCAGTTCAATCTTTGTTGAACTGGGCGAGAATCGAGAACCGAGTACCGAGAAACGAAAAATCAAGAATCCAAAATCGAAACTCGTATCTCGTATCTCTTAACTCTACCTACCATGACACATACCGTTCATCCATATTCACATCGCCTAGGAATCATCCGAGATTGGAAATCTCGCTGGTTTGGCGTAAAAAATAAATACAAGGAATTTTTGAAAAGTGATGTGCTTTTACGGGAGTATTTGGAGAAAAAACTTCGTGATAACTATGTCAGCAATATAGAAATGGAGCGAGGTGAGAAAGTGTTGCGTATTATTATTGAGACATCTCGTCCAGGTATGATTATTGGTCGCTCAGGTGATGGCGCCGTTAAATTAAAAAAGGATATTTCTGCATTTTTGAATAAACATAAACTTTCTCCTCTCGGCGAAGTGAAAGTGGATATAAAAGAAATTAAATCTCCCGAGTCAAACGCCACAATCGTTGCCCAAATGGTTGCCGATGGATTGGAAAAGCGTTTGCCTTTCCGCCGTGTGGTGAAACAGATGGTGGAAAAAGTTATGGCAAATCGTGATGTCCTTGGTGTAAAGATAGAATTGTCTGGACGACTCGGTGGCGCTTCAATGGCACGTCAGGAAAAAATAAAGAAAGGTCGTATTCCGCTTCAGACTTTCCGCGCCGATGTGGATTTTTGTAAATATAAAACAAGAGTCCCTTATGGGGGTGTTGGTATTAAGGTTTGGATATATAAGGGAGAAGTGTTCGCAAAAAAGTAAAAAGTTTGTAAAGTTATAAAGTTCATAAAGTAAAATCCATAATCCACTTTACAAACTTTAAAAACTTTCAACTTTATAAACTAAATTTATGTTGTTACCAAAAAAAGTAAAATACAGAAAGTGGCAAACATTTCGAAAGAACGCTAATAAAGTTGGTGTGGCTTCACGTGGTACCACTATTTCTTTCGGCTCTCATGCCTTGAAAGCCCTGTCAGGAGCGCGTATTATGTCAAACCAGATTGAAGCTGGCAGAAAAGCCCTATCTCGCGCAGTTGGTAAGACCGGCAAGATTTGGATCCGCATTTTTCCAGATATGCCCCTGACCAAAAAGCCAGCTGAAGTGAAGCTTGGTAAAGGAAAGGGTGATTTGTTTGGCTACTGCGCGCCGGTTAAGCCAGGAAGAATTATTTTTGAAGTTGATGGTGTTACGGATGCAGTTGCCAGAGAAGCTTTGCGAAAAGCTGGAACGAAATTACCCCTCAAAACAAAGATAATCTCTCACTAGAACTTCCAAATTATGACCAATGTGATTTTTCACAATTCAACTTCAGATTTTCCTCCTTACAGGAGCAGTACACCTTTTCGATCTTTTGAGTACAAAAACTCTGAAAAGGTCTTGCGAAGTCATACCCATGACTTCTCACTCGACCTTGGCCAAATTTGAAAGTTCTAGCCAAATGTGAAATTTAGTGTATATTAAATGAAATTTATGAAAGAGTTTACAAACAAAAGTAAAAAGGAACTACAGACAATACTTTCAGAAAAAAGACTAGCTTTGCGCACATTTCGCTTTTCCATAGCGGGTAGCAATATGCGCAATGTGAAAGAAGGTAGCGCACTGAAGAAAGATATTGCTATGGTGTTGACTCTTTTGAATGTGAAAGCAAAAGTGAATAACGAATAAAGAATAATGAATAATGAAAAAATAAAAAATAATACAGTAAAAACTCTCTCGGGAGTAGTAGTGTCAAATAAGATGACAGACACTGTTGTGGTGGAAGTTGTTCGTTTTGTAAAACATCCAAAGTACGGCAAGTACGTCTCTAAAAGCAAAAAGTTTAAAGCCCACGATGTCGGCAATACAAAGCAAATTGGGGATAAGGTTACCATAGAGGAGTGCAGACCAATTTCAAAAGATAAACACTTTAGAATAGTCGAAAGTTCGTAAAGTTATAAAGTTCATAAAGCAGACTCAAAACCCACTTTACAAACTTTAAAAACTTTATAACTTTATAAACTAAAATTATGATCCAACCGCAATCAATTGTCAAAATAGCAGATAACACCGGAGCAAAAATCGGACGCGTGTTCAAAGTGCTCGGAAGTTCCAAAAAGAGATACGCCAGCATAGGCGAGTTGGTGGTTCTCTCTGTCCAGAAAGCTGAACCTAGAAAAACAACAAAGAAAAAAGATATTTTGTATGCAGTGGTTGTCCGTCAACGAGCGCCTTTTCGAAGAAAGGACGGCTCATATATTCGTTTTGACGAAAATGCAGTAGTTATAGTGGTCAAAGATAAAAAAGAGCCGGTAGCAGGACGTATTTTCGGTCCTATCCCGCGGGAACTTGGTGAGATGGGGTATCAAAAGATTATTAGTTTAGCCCCAGAAGTAGTCTAAAATTGAGTCAAGAGTAGCGAGATAAGAGTCACGAAGAATGCAAAATCGTAACTCGAGTCTCGGAACTCGTAACTCTATCAATATCATGAATGTAAAAAAAGATGACAAAGTAATAGTGCTCACCGGTAAAGACAAAGGTAAAACAGGAACCGTTGTCAAATCATTTCCAAAAGAAAACAGAGTCATTGTTTCTGGTGTAAATATTTTGAAAGTTCATCAGAAGCCTCGAAAGAGTGGAGAGAAAGGACAGATACTAGACAAGACCATGCCGATAGATGTATCCAACGTAAAAAGGGTCGAGGCACGAGGTACGAGAAAAGAGACCCGAAAAATCAAAGGCTCAAAATCGTAACTCTATACTCGTAACTCTTAACTCTATTAAAAACTATGGAATCAATCAAAGAAAAAACAAAAGAAGCTTTTGATATTATGAAATCGGAGTTTCATTATAAAAACATCATGCAAGCCCCAAAAATAGAAAAGGTGGTGATTTCTTGTGGTGTTGGTTCGCAGAAAGACAAAAAGAAACTAGACCTTATAGAAGACCGCCTCTTAAAAATCACAGGACAGAAACCTGTTCGCAAGGGCGCAAAAATATCAATCGCCGCTTTCAAAGTGCGAGAAGGGGATACTGTCGGTATGCAAATCACTTTGCGTGGACAGAGAATGTATGATTTTCTGGACCGATTGGTCAATATTGCACTTCCTCGCACGAAAGATTTTCGAGGAATCTCAGCAAATGCAGTTGATGAAATGGGTAACTACACTTTAGGTATAAAAGAAAACACTATTTTCCCAGAGTCGTCCGATGAAGATTTGAAAGATGTTTTCGGTCTTGCCGTTACTATTGTTACAAATGTTAAAAACAAAGATGAGACAAAAGCTTTTTTGACTCACCTCGGTTTTCCCTTCAAAAAACAATCAGCCGATAAGGCGAAAGCTACGACAGTCCATGTATCAAAAAGCCGAGCCCCAAAGAAGTAAAATTATTTTCATCTACAATAAATGGAATTTTTTACTCATACACCTATCACACGCTATAGCGTGTGATAGGTGTATGAGTTGAACAAGTTTTAATAGGTTTATATATTATTATGTGCTAATATTAATAATAGAAGTTGAGACAGTTTAGTCTCAATATATTTTGTCAGAAATCACGACTAAAGGAGAAAGTATGAAGTCAAAGAGTTATCTTGGATTTTTGATGTTGTTGGCGTTGATGTTATTTTTGGTTTTGCTTCCGTCCGCATTTTCAAGTGTCTATCAAAACACCGGAAACGGGTTGATTCCAGAGTGGACATTTGGAACAAAAACACAAGACCGTGTTGAGACAAACCAAAAGAAGGAGTGTTTTGAGACGGATGCAAAACAGCCATTCAAGTTTGATGTCTGTTATGTGCCAAACAGACCTTAGAGAAAGAAAGACGTTCCAGCTTCGACCTTGCCGAACTTTTCTCTGCTGTAAAGTCCACGAACTATAAGGAGTTAAAACTTGTATTTGTGGCCACAAGTAGGAGTGGAGATGTAAGTAAAGTTGAATGCACATTCAAGTTTCAATGAACTGGGCGGGTGGATTTTCAAGGCGGTGAGGAGAGACCTGCCGCCTTTTTGTTTTGTTTGACAATTTGTGTGTATATATGGTAGTTTGTTTTTAGAATCAGTTCGTCAAAAACAGGGGGGATTATCGATGTCAAAGACTCAACAGCTTGGCAAAAACATGAGTCCAAGCAAAACAAAACTGGGAAAGTTTTTACGAAAATGTCGTATTAAACTTGGATTAAGGCAAGTTGAAGTAGGCAGACTTTCAATGGTTAAACAATCAGACTACAGTCATTTTGAAACTGGTAGATCCAAATATCTCAATCCCAAACAAATCAAAGGTTTAGCCAAAACTCTGAAGTGTCAAGAGGTGGAATTGGAAATTCTTGTTCCACCAAAACCAAAACCAAAACAGGAACCTACAACTGAACTCGGCTTACTTATCCGCAACCGAAGGGAAGAGCTTGGGCTGACGATTGAGACTTTTGCCAAAAAGCTCAAAATATCCCTGGCACAAGCAAAATGTTTGGAAACCCGAATAGCCGAGCGAATGAAGTACAAGTTGTTTGAACCTCTTTTAAGAGTTCTGGAATTAAAACCGTCAGATTTAGGTAGATTTGTGGGCTGGACTAAAAACGAAAGCCTCACCAGTTTAGGTCAAGTCATCCGTTCACGCCGTAAAGAGCTTGGATTTTCGTTAGCAAGTCTTGGCCAGAAATTAGGTATCACTCGCGAGCGAGTACGTCAGATTGAGAATAATCGGTCTTCCTTTAGTAATAAAGGGAATAAACTTAAGAAGATAGCTAAAATTCTCAATCTGAATTTTTCTGAATTGCAAGCATTACAGCCGGCGCGGAGATTCAAAAGAGGCAAGATAGGTACCGACACATTTGGTGGGTTTCTGACTGCTCGGAGGGTAGAACTTCACCTGACACAATACGAACTTGCTGAACGTGTGGGAATTTCACCAAACACAATCTGTGCCACAGAATTAGGAAAATTTGTGCCTAATTCCGATATGTTGGGAAAGATGGCGACGGCTCTTGACTGCGTTATTCCATCTCAACTCATTCTGATTCCTCGTAAGCGCGGTCGTCCTCGGAAGGATTTGATTAACTCGTGACTGAACTGAATAGCCCGTGACCCTCTTTTGGGGTCATGGGCTCATTTATTTTCATTTGACTTTGTAGATTCTCTTTGCTACTATCTTTTGAGCTTGCAAAAGCTATTTTTTGTTAGATATGGCGAAAACATCCGTAAAAGCTAGAGCGGCAAAAGTGCCGAAATTTAAAACACGAGCTACAAATCGTTGTTTTAAATGCGGACGCGGACATGGATTTATGAGAGACTTCGGTCTATGCAGAATCTGTTTTAGGGAATTAGCAAACGAAGGCAAAATCCCCGGTGTTAAAAAGTCTAGCTGGTAACCAGAAAAATGTAAACTGTAAAAATCAAAATGGAAAATGACAGATTAAAATTAAAAATGATGAATTCAGAAATTTTGCATTTTACATTGTCATTTTGATTTTTGATATTTACATTTTTAATTATATTTTATGGACCCAATTGCAGACATGATTGTCCGAATAAAGAATGCATCAGATTCAAAGAAAAAATCTGTGGTTTTTCCACATTCAAAATTGAAACTGACTATTGCGGACGTTTTGATGAAAGAGGGATTTATAAAATCTTTCAGTAAGAAAGGCAAAAAATTGATTAAGTTTATTGAAGTGGAGCTTATTCATACGGATGGCGTCCCAAGAATTCACGGAGTAGAGCGTGTATCAAAATCTTCCAAGAGGATTTATCAAAAATCTAAAGATATTCGAAAAGTTAAATCTGGAATGGGAGCTCTTGTACTTTCCACACCAAAAGGCATTATGACGGACAAGCAAGCAAGGATAGAAAATGTCGGTGGAGAAGCTCTCTTCAAAGTGTGGTAACACTTTGAAGAATGTAAAGTGTAAATATCAAAATGAAAAATTATAGATTAAAATTAAAAATGATGAATTCAGAAATTTTGCATTTTACATTGTCATTTTACACTTCGATTTTTTAATTTTACATTTACTACCATGTCAAGAATCGGAAAAAAAGTAATAGCAATTCCTGAAAAGACCGAAGTATCCATAACTTACGGAATTTTCACCGTAAAAGGCCCGTTAGGAACTCTTACAAAAAAATTCAAGCCAGAAATTGAAATCACAATCGGGGCAAATGAAAAAAGTAGCGAAGTTAGACTTGTGCCAAAGCGTATAACTCTAGAGAACAAAGCTTTGTGGGGGACATACGCTTCTCATATTATGAATATGATTTCTGGTGTAACTACCCCATACATTAAGAAATTGATTATTGAAGGTATTGGATACAAATCAGAAGTTAAGGGTGATAAACTTGTTCTTGCTCTCGGCTTTTCTCATCCTGTTATTGTTCCTATACCGGCGACACTTAAAGTTACTGCCGAGAAAAATATAATCACAGTAACTGGTATAGACAAAGAGGAGGTCGGTGGATTTGTGGCCAATATTCGCTCTCTCAAAGTACCAGAGCCATATAAAGGAAAAGGAATTAGGTATGAGGGGGAAGTAATCAAACGCAAGCAAGGCAAGAAAACTGCCTAAACTTTCAAATTATGACCCATCTCATCGTCTAAAATTTGAAAAAGAATCGTCACCTACGCACTCAGGTAGGCTCCAATTCTTTTTCAAATTTTATACGCGACCTAGGTCAAATTTGAAAGTTTAGGTATCATGGAAATTATGAAATCATCAAATGTAAAAAAAGAAAAGAGAATACGGAGACATGCCAGGATTCGGGCAAAGATTTCTGGCACGGCGGATTTACCACGCTTATCGGTTTTCAAATCAAATAAACATATCTCCGTTCAACTTATTGATGACCAAAATGGACAAACGCTCGCTTCAGCTCACTCACGCGATGTTAAAGGTAAAACCATGATGGAAAAAGCAGGCGAGGTCGGACAGCTCATTGCCGAAAAAGCAAAAGCAAAAAAAATCACTGAAGTTGCCTTTGACCGCGGAGGATTTATTTATACAGGAAACATTAAAACACTGGCGGACGGAGCTAGGAAAGGAGGGTTACATTTTTAATTTATTATCATGGAACCAGAAATACAAAAAGAAATAATAAACGAAGAAGTCATAGAAACACCTGTTGTAAAGGGTATTATTTCTGTACCTGCTATCCGTGAATTCAGAAAGAATTCTCGCAAGCCATCTCCTCGTCGGGAAGGACGTGTCAAAGCGGAGTTTGACCAGAAAATTGTCAGCATCAGACGTGTTACTCGTGTTGTTACCGGTGGTCGTCGCTTTGCTTTCTCTGTCGGTATAGTTATCGGTGATAGAAAGGGCAGAGTGGGTGTTGGACAAGGAAAGGCCGGAGATACACCTCTTGCTATAGACAAAGCGGTACGCGATGCAAGAAAAAATATGATTAGAGTGGCTATGACAAAGAACTCCTCCATTTCTCACGAGGTGGATGCCAAGTTCGGGAGCTCTCGCGTTCTTATCATGCGAGCTCCGGGCAAGGGAATTCTAGCGGGTTCTTCTGTCCGAACAGTTCTGGAATTTGCCGGTGTAAAAGAAGTAAGCGCAAAGTTGTTTTCTAGGAGCAAAAATAAAGTAAACAATGCCAAAGCGGCCATTAAAGCTTTAGCACAGCTAAAGCCTAAAATGTAAAATTTAAAAATCAAAATGGAAAATGACAGATTAAAATTAAAAATGATGAATTCAGAAATTTTGCATTTTGTATTGTCATTTTAATTTTTGATATTTACATTTTTAATTTATTATCATGCAATCCCATAACTTAAAAAGAAATCACCCGAACAAAAAGTCCCGACAAAAAGGTCGTGGCGGTACTCGTGGCAAGACAGCTGGTCGTGGTACAAAAGGCCAAAATGCCAGAGCTGGACACAAAAAACGTCCGGAAATTCGCGATTTTATAAAACGAATACCAAAGCTTCGCGGTCGTGGTAAAAATATAAACACAAGCATCCAAAACAAACCTTCTGTTGTTAATGTTGGAGATTTGAATAAAATGTTTAAGGCGGGAGATATCGTATCACCTCAAACACTTCTAAAAAATGGTATGGTTAAGATGTTCGCTGGTGTTCTGCCGAGAGTAAAAATTCTTGCTACTGGAGCTTTGGATAAAATCCTTATAATAAAAGATTGCCAAGTTTCAGCATCTGCAAAGGTCGCTATAGAAAAAGCAGGTGGGCAGATAGTTTAAAGCAAAGCATAACTTACACAACTAATCATGAATAAATTAAAACTAGTTTTACAAGACAAAATACTGCGAAAGCGCATACTTTTTACTCTTTCTGCATTGGTTATTTTCCGCATACTGGCCTCTATCCCCGTTCCTGGTGTGGATGGCAGTCGCTTGGCCCAATTTTTTGCAAGTAATGAATTTTTTGGCTTGCTTAATATTTTCTCTGGAGGCGGACTTTCTCAATTATCCATCGTTATGCTTGGTGTTGGTCCATATATCACTGGCTCTATCATCATGCAGCTTTCAACCATCATGTTTCCCAAGCTGAAGGAGATGTATCAAGAAGAAGGCCAAGCTGGTCGCAGAAAATTTGCACAGTATGGTCGTATCTTGACTATTCCCCTGGCTCTTATCCAAGGTTTCAGTTTTATTAAAATCCTTCAGAGTCAACAAGTTCTCGGGGAATTGTCCTATTTTACTCTGGGAGTTGACCTTATTATTATTACGGCTGGTTCAATTCTCCTGATGTGGATTGGAGAACTTATTTCTGAATATGGCGTAGGCAATGGGCTTTCGCTTATTATATTTGCCGGCATTGTGGCTAGTTTGCCTGCAACCGTCAGTCAGCTCATCTTTGCTTTTGACCCTGCACAGCTTCCACTTTATATTGTGGCTTTCGTTGCTTCTATTTTGGTTATTATCGGTGTGGTTATTATCACCGAAGCGGAGCGGCCAATACCTGTGACCTATGCCAAGCAAGTTCGCGGTAATAGGGTCTATGGCGGTACCTCTACCTATCTGCCTTTGCGCATAAATCAAGCTGGGGTTATTCCTATTATATTTGCTTTGTCCATTTTACTTTTTCCTCAAATGATTTTGCGCTTTTTGCAGAATTCAAGCTATACATTTCTAAGTAGCATTTCAAGGACTCTCCTAGATGTTTTGGCTAATCAATGGTTCTATGCCATAGCATATTTCTTTTTGGTTTTTGTTTTTACTTATTTCTACACGGCTGTTACATTTGACCCTGACCAAATCTCTACAAATCTCCAGAAAAATGGGGCTTTCATTCCTGGTGTTCGTCCAGGACACTCAACTTCCGAGCACATCTCTCGGATACTCACTCGTTTGACCTTGGTTGGGGCTATTTTCCTCGGTTTTATCGCCGTTCTTCCCCTCATCATGAGTGGGGTTACGGGCATTACTGCAATTTCCATCGGAGGGACAGCCCTTTTGATTGTTGTGTCGGTGGTTATTGACCTGATTAAAAAAATCGACGCGCAAGTTTCTATTAGAGAATATTAGTAAAAACCTCGATAAAAGACTTCCATACTGTTGTTTGTTTTTAACTTTTGTAAGAAAATTGCATATGCTATAATCTTATGTATATGGACAGAGGAGAAGAATACAAAAAAAGGCTAAAAGACTTTCTAGATTCTGATACTACAGAAGCAAAAATTGCAATGGTGGCTCTTTGTGTATTTGCTGTAGCCTCCCTCCCCATTCTCGTGGTTGGGGTTGCGGCTATGGGTAATGTGGTGCAGACGTTTCAGATGTTTAAGAGGTCTAAAAAGTATTCTAGAATGCAAATTCAAAGCGCGGTTGAAAGTACTAAGCGTCAAAAGCTTATAGAATATGTTACTGACAAAGACGGAAAAACAATAGTAAAAATTACAAAGAAAGGTGAAACTAAGTTAAGAACTTTTGACATTGAGCTTATGTGTATTAATACGCCAAAGAAATGGGATGGTAAATGGAGATTGGTCATGTTTGATATTCCTATGCGATTTACAAAAGGCAGAGAAGCTCTGAGATATCATTTGAAAAATTTAGGTTTTCTCCAATTTCAGAAATCCGCATGGATACACCCTTTTCCTTGTGAAGATGAAATCTTGTTTATTGCCGATTTTTTTGGAATAGGGAAGCACGTGGAAATTTTAACTGTAGAAAATCTCTTAAACGACGAAAAATTAAAGAAACATTTCCGACTTGATTAGTTTTTTTCTTACATAAGATTACAGCATATGCAGAAAAGTTATTAATTATACAAATCATATAAATTGAAACAATGTTTTGCAAGTTGTGGTTTCCGACATTCTTATACAAGACATAAATGACCAGAAAGAGTTTTTCTGCTATACTTATTTAAGTATGTTTATATGGAATCTATTAGTTAAAAATTTTCCTGAATACTGTGAATCAGTAGCTGGCTTTTGGACGGTTGAACCACTGAACGCACTAACTAACTTCGCGTTTTTTATCGGAGCATATTATTTATTGAAATATATCCGTGTTAATAATTTAAAAAACCGCTTAAGCATTTTCTTGACAGGATTAATGGTAGTTATGGGATTAGGCAGTCTATTGTGGCATTCGTATAGATCAGAAATAACGATGTTGCTTGATACCTTGCCGATTTACATTTTCTTTATTTTAGCCCTTTATCTTTTTGTACAGGTTCTTACAAAAAATAAAAAACTTACCATTGTTATTTTGGCTTTATTAGGATTAATATATTATTTAATTTTTACTTATATTCCTGGTCTAAATATTTTTAGTGGTTCACTAAAGTATATTTTTATTCTTATAGTTTTAGTAGCATTAAGTTTTTTTATAAGAAAGAAGTATGGATATGATTATAACTTTTTAACACCACTAGGCATCTTTTTAGTGGCGATAATGTTAAGGACGATTGATATTTTTATGTGTCCATTTTTCCCATTCGGAACTCATTTTATATGGCATATTTTGATTGCAATAGCTATGTATTTCGGTTCAACTCTAATTTTGCGTTTAAATGCTAAAATGAATCAAGTCTGATTAACAATTTCAATTCTCGTGTTTTTGGTGTATAATAAAGAAATGAAATTAAGTATTGAGGAAATAAAAGAAAAAATAACTCCGATTTTGGAGAAGTACGGCGTGACTTACGCCGGTGTTTTCGGTAGTGTGGCGCGCGGTGATGCTCGTCCGGACAGTGACGTGGATATTCTCGTTAAAATCCGTAATCCCATTAGCATATTCGTCTTTTTTAAGATGAATGATGAATTGGAAGAAATATTGGGACGAAAGGTGGATTTAGTGACGGAAAACTCTCTTATTCGTTATTTCAAGCCATATGTGATGCTTGATTTAAAGCCACTCTATGAAGTCAGATAAAGTATACTGCGAATATATTATCAGTTGTATAGATAAAGTTGGCCGTTTTACTTCTGGAATGAAACGAGAGGATTTTCTTGCAAGTGAGTTAGTGCAAAGTGCAGTAATCTTGCAACTCCTTCTTATTGGTGAATTGTCAAAAAATTTATCGTCTGAATTTAAGAAAAGTACTGATTTGCCTTGGACACAAATTTCCGGTTTCCGAAATAGAGCAATCCATAATTATTATGAACTTGAGCTGGAATTCGTTTGGTTTGCAGTTCAAAATGATTTGTTTCCTATTAAAGAAGCTGTCTCCAAATAAAAATCATGTCTCCTCAAACTTTTATTTTTATCGGCAGGTCCGGGTGTGGTAAAGGAACACAGGCCGAGCTTTTACAAAAACGGGTCAAAGAAAAAGACCAATCGAGTGAGATTTTTTATCTTGAAACTGGAGCATATTTCAGAGAGTTTTTAAGGGGAGAAAAATATTCAAATAAATTAGCAAATGAAATATATAAAAAAGGCGAGCGCCAGCCGGACTTTCTGGCTGTGCATATTTGGTCGCATATTCTTATCGGAGATTTCAAAGGCACAGAGCACGCATTTTTTGACGGTATTTGCCGCTCTCTTCCGGAAGCCACCACTTTTACCACTGCTTTGGAGTTTTATGGACGCAAAGCCATTGTAATTTATCTGAATGTTTCGCGGGAATGGTCGGAGGAGCGCCTTCTTCTCCGCGGGCGAGCAGATGACAAGAGTAAGGAAGAAATAAAAAAACGACTTGACTGGTTTGATAAAGATTCGTATCCTGCAGTAGAGTATTTTAATATGCACAAACAATATACTCTTTTGGATATAAACGGCGAGCAGAGTATAGAAAAGGTACATGCCGATATTGTAGGGAAGCTGGGATGGTAGCAAAACCCTTGACTTCTGTATATACTCCGCATATACTGTGTATATATGACACAAGTAGTTATAAATTTCAAAACGGATGCTAAGCTAAAGAGCGCAGCCAAAGATGTTCTCGATGAGATGGGTCTGAATTTTTCCATTGCTTTTAACGCCTACATGAAAAAGTTGATTACTGAGAGGAGAATAGAGTTTACCACGCCAGAGATACCCAACGCTCGACTCCGGAAAGCAATAAAAGAGGCGGATAAAGAGTATAAGAGCGGTAAGTTAAAGTTTTATACTGATATGCGCGAGATGCGCAAGTCATTAGGTGTATAAACTATGCACATCGCTTTTTCTTCGAGTCTTAATAAAAAGATTAAGAAAATTCCAACAAAAATAGTTGATAAATTTTTTGAGCGATTGGAGATTTTTAAAAAGGATATATTTAGTCCAATTTTAAACAATCATAAATTGCACGCTGAATACGAAGGGTGTAGCAGTATAAATGTCACAGGTAATTTTCGAGCGATATTTAAGCATGTCGATGATAATCATGTCGTTTTTTCTGATTTAGATACTCACCCCGAACTCTACGGCTAATTTTTATTTTTGAATTATGATTACAATAAAAAAACCAGAAGAAATAGAAATTTTGAAAGAAGGCGGGAGACGGCTTGGTATTGTTTTGCGCAAAGTAAGCGAGATTGTCAAACCAGGCATTTCTACACAGGAACTTGAGGACTTGGCACGCAAACTGATAGAAGATGGTGGTGATACCGCATCATTTCTAAATTACAAACCGCGTGGAGCAAAACGGCCGTTTCCTGCGGCCATATGTGTGTCCATAAACAACGAAATCGTTCACGGTATTCCCAACGAAAGGCCACGCATAATTCAAGAGGGCGACATTGTTTCTCTTGATTTAGGTATTACACACAAAGGTATAATAACAGACAGTGCCGTGTCTGTGGGTGTTGGTAAAATGGCGCCTATTGACCAGAAGCTGATAGACCATTGCAGGGAAGCTTTAGCACTCGGTATCAAGGCCGCTCGCGGCGGTAATCACATAGGCGATATTGGCTATGCAATAGAGTCGTTTGCCCGCCCTCTGGGCTACGGGCTATCAGAGGGGCTTGCAGGACATGGGGTTGGTTACAAGGTTCACGAAGACCCATTTGTGCCAAACGAAGGGGAAATCGGTAGAGGCGAGCTTCTGCGTCCAGGTATGGTCCTAGCCCTTGAGCCGATGCTGACTCTCGGCACAGACAAAATAGTTCTAGACAAAGATGGCTATACATACAAAACCGCCGATGGTACAAACGCCGCCCACTGGGAACATTCTATTGTCATCACGGAAGGAGAGCCGATAATTTTGACAAAATAAATATTTAAACATACAAATAGTTGCTTTTCAGAGAAATATGATTTACTATACGTTACATGAACACTATGACTAAAAAAGTAAAAAAACAAAAAAATCTTTTACAGCATATTTTTAACGAAATCCGCTTATTGCGAAGCGAGGTAACTTTATTTATGCCTGACGAAAATTTAAATGGGTATGCCCATCCATCAAGAATAAAAAAATCTTTCGAAAGAGCTTTACGTCAATACCCAAGAACAATCTAATGTATGTCATTAAAACTTCTGATTTTGAAAGAGCATATAAAAGGTTACCTTTTGGCATACAAAAACTTTGTCTTATTCAAGAAGAAAGATTTGCTTTAAGTTCTCGCGATCCAAGGTTACATATAAAAAAACTGAAAGATTTTGATGATGCCTTTTCTTTCAGGATTACTAGAAAATATCGGGCATTGTTTTATTTTCAAAATGCAGAGACTGTGATATGTTTTGATATTGACCATCGTAAAGATGTTTACAAATAGTTGCTTTTTATTACCGTATCGATATACTGATGCTCTATGAAAGTTGATACTTTGAAGCTGTCCAGAACTAAAGTTGCTGGTCTTACAAAAAAATTTGATTTAAATAACCCCGTATCGCGCAAGCTATATTTTGTGGCTAAGGTGGGTAAAGAGATAAAGGCTCTGCAAAAATATTTAAAATCGGGCAAGCGTTTTGTGGCATTTCTCATTGGTATAAAAAATTCCGGTAAAGGAACGTATGCAAAATTGTTTCTGGAAGCAGTAGGTCCTCTCGCCGTCCATATATCTATCGGGGATATTGTGCGCGATGTTCATACGAGCATCGAAACCCCAACTGGCAAGAAAAAATTAATCAATTTTTTGAAGAAAAACTATCGCGGATTTCATAGTCCAGAAGAAACTATTAAAGCAATACTCGGACGCAGTCAATCAACTCTCATTACTTCTGAACTTATTTTGGCCCTTATCAAATTTGAAATAAGCAAACATCCGAACCAGTCATTATTTATTGACGGTTTCCCTCGCGCTTTTGACCAGATTCCGTACTCACTCTTTTTGAAAGAGATTATTGGTTATCAAGGAGTGCCAGACGTTTTTGTTTTCTTTAATGTTCCAACCAGTGTGATTGACGAGCGCATTAAGACTCGGGTTATTTGTCCTGTTTGCAAAACATCGAGGGGTTTGAAACTTTTGCCAACAACAAAAGTCGGATATGATGCAAAAAATAAAAAGTTTTATCTAGAATGTGACAATCTTTCCTGTCCTGGCTCACGAATGATAGCGAAAGAGGGCGACGAGCTTGGTATAGAACCTATCCGTGAACGAATCGAAACTGATTCAAAAATTTCCAAAGAATTACAAAAAATTCACGGTGTGCCAAAAGTATTTCTGCGCAACGCCATTCCAGTTGTACACGCCAAAAAAATCGTAGATGATTACGAAATTACCCCTGAATATCAGTACAAACTAGATAAATCAGGTAAGGCGGTTATTGTAGAAGTACCATGGACAGTTAAAGACGACCAGGGAGTAAAATCTTACAGTCTCCTGCCCTCTGCGGTTGTCATTTCACTTATAAAGCAATTAGCCAATATTCTTACTAAATAAGCTTTCTCATGACAAAGTCATTAATTATCACTTAGTTCAGGAAGACATTCTCTACGACGTTAATTTAGACGGTATATTAGAATAGAAGCTGCTTCGCGCTTTTATTTCACTCACCCTACGTCAGGCTTAAAAGTCAATAGCCCAACTTCATCGTGTATTCCTCCAGCTGTGATACAATATAAACAGGGTTACGTATATTTTCTACCTAACCATTTTTTAGGGAGTCCAATATTTTTGTGCCACGATGAGTAAAATTTATTATTTTGTTCTGACGAGTACAATTGCGGACACCCACCTACGAGTTTTGTAGGAGAATATTCGTAATCCGATTAAGCTATCCAGTATTTTTGCAAAAAGAGCTGGATGTTTTAATTTATCTTATTTTCGGATTTTTTGTAATCCTGAATACACATCATCAAAATTACAAAATCGTTAATAAGTACTTATTTATAGCCATATATACTTTGTTAATTCATTGAATATATTAACTTAATCAATTTGGATTATAAACAAATTCGTGTTAAAATAGATGTATGAATACACCCTTAAGTCAGTTTATAAAACAGAGGCCTCATTTGATTTGGTATACCAAAAACTATGACGGTTTGGACGCCGAATCCATCGTTGAAGCTACACTAAACTATGGTAATTGGGACGATGTGCAGGAACTTATAAAAATTCTAGGAATGAAAAAAACCGCCCAGATTTTCCGAGAAAAATCCAAACCGGATAAATTTGGCAGACAGAATTACGATTCTCGGGTAAAAAATTATTTTCAACTATACTTTGGTAAATATGTCAAACATGCATAAAGAAATTTTTACACAAGAACAGATTAAACTTCTACCTTTGATTAGGAAATTTTCCAAGGATTTCGGTCTTGTTGGTGGGACAGCCATTGCATTGCATTTAGGTCATAGGCGCTCAATAGACTTTGACATGTTTTCCAATAAACCGTTCAATAATGTGGCTGTGCGTAGGAAAATAAAAAATACGCACAGTATTCAAAAGGTCTTCAAAGACGAAACAGGACAATACACTTTTTTTGTTAATGAGGTGCAAATGACTTTTTATCATTTTCCCTATGAGATTGATTATTCGGAAAAATTTGAAGATTATGTCAAAATACCAAATCTGCTCATTCTCGCTGCGATGAAAGCTTTTGCTCTTGGTGGAAGAAATAAATGGAAGGACTATGTTGATTTATATTTTATTCTCAATAACCGTTTTTCTGTAGATGAAATCTCCAAAAAAGCCAAAGAACTTTTCCAGGGAGAATTTAATGAAAAAATTTTTCGAAATCAGCTAGCTTATTTTGACGATATAAATTACAAGGAAACGGTGGACTTTCTGCCGGATTTTGAAGTGAGCGATGAAACGGTAAAAAAAGCTCTGATTGATTTTAGTATTTCCTGACATTGAAAGGGATATGTATAAAAACGATTTATTTAAGTTCACAGATTTTACTTTCGAGCCCAAACACATTCAATTTTCCCAAGAAATTTTAAGAGAATCTCGAGTGCCGAACGAGGTATGGGTCATTGCTTCCCGGAAGTTCGAGTAAAATTGGACGAACTTAAAGCTATTAAAGTCACAGTATGATGTTTCAAACAAAACTTTTTAAACAAGCATTCCTTCTGCTTTTTGTTGTTGGTATTTTAAATTTGGTTGGAACAGAACTATATTTGTATTGGACACTCTGGTGGTATGACATTATTCTACATTTTCTCTCTGCTGGGGTGGTTTCTCTAGCTACCATTGTATTCTTTCGCATCTTTCTTGGAAAACGGTTGTCAGGTCAGACATTAATTAAATATGCGGTTTTTTGCGCCCTAGTAGTTGGTATTATCTGGGAAATATATGAACTTTATTTTGAGATGACATATCTTTCTGACGGCATGATTTATGTAACAGACACAGTATCAGACCTTATTATGGACATTGCAGGTGGACTTCTCGGTTCAATATATGCAATTAGATTAGTAAAAAATAATGAGTAAATTACAAATAACTTTTTATGGCGGAGTAGGCACTGTTACAGGGGCAAATTTCTTGCTTGAAAGTAATAACACCAAGATTCTTATTGATTGTGGACTATTACAAGGCACACCCGATGGAGTGGAGGAAAATAGGAAACCATTTCCATATGATACAAAATCAATAGATTATCTTTTTATCACCCATGCTCACATGGACCATATAGGCAGAGTGTGCAAGCTAGTCAGAGATGGTTTTAGAGGGACAATTTATTCAACACCTGAAACAAGAGAGATTGCTAGTGTCATGATTCTTGATGCATTAAAAATAATGGACCAAAATTATCGCAATCCACAAAACGGAGTTAGCGAAAGGCCATTATATGAACTAGCTGACTATAACCAAGCGTTTTCTATATGGAAAACCATAGAATATGATACCCAAACTGAAATTAATGAAGAATTTTCAGTTTATCTGAAAGATGGTGGGCATATTCTGGGCTCTGCCATGTATGAATTTAGTTATAATGGTAAAAAAGTTGTTTTTACGGGCGATTCTGGGAATTCTCCCTCACCGCTTTTGAAAAATACAGAAAATGTGACTGATGCAGATTATCTAATCATTGACAGTGTTTATGGCGACAGAAATCATGAGCCAAAAGAGGAAAGAGACCAAAGATTTAAGCAAATTATTTTAGATACGATAGAAAAAAGAGGGGCACTAGTTATTCCAGCATTTTCTGTAGAGCGAACGCAAGTTATTTTGTATGAATTAAATAATCTAGTTGAAGAAAAAAAGATCCCATCTGTGCCAGTTTTTCTAGATTCACCTTTGGGTTCAAAAGTGACGAACATTTACGCTAGAAGTTCAAAAGATTTTAATACTGGAGTGCAGAGAGAAATAAAAGAAGGAGATGATATTTTTAATTTTCCAAAACTGACTATCACTGCGGGTTCAGGGGATTCCAAACAGATTGTCAGTATTCCAAATCCCAAAATAATCGTGGCGGGTTCAGGAATGTCTTCTGGTGGCAGGGTATTGTGGCACGAGATGCAATACTTGCCAGACCCAAAGAACACAGTACTTCTCATGGGCTACCAAGCACTTGGCACATTGGGTAGAAGAATACAGGACAAACCAAAGGAAGTGGAAATACATGGTCAAATCGTACCCATTCGTGCTCGTATAGAAATGATTTCCGGCTACTCATCGCACAAAGACTCTGATAGCTTGGTGGCTATGGTTGAGCAAACAAAAGCTACGTTGAAAAAAGTTTTTGTAGTCATGGGCGAACCAAAGTCATCCACATATCTGGCCCAGCGTCTGCGCGATGAGCTTCTCGTGGAAGCTATTTACCCAGAAAAAGGCAAACCTTATCTATTGGAGTAAATTGCTAATTGATTTTTAATGACGAAGTGATATACTGGAGGCACTATGAGCAAAGCTGAAAAGGAAATTGTAAAAGTGGTCAAAAAGACAATTCTCGAATCTATTCATGGGGTTTTTGCCGACCCTGATCAAGGACTGGAACTCAAAGAATCTATAAAAAGACGCCTGAAAAAAGCATCGTTATCTCCCAAAGGATTTATTACCCTTCCATCCGCCAGAAGAAAATTTGCTTAATTTATATGTTGCGCTGGAAAGTAATTTTTTCGCTTGACGCACAAGATGATTTGGATAATTTGTCTCGCTCAGTGCGGGATAGGGTTTTTGATAAGCTGGGATGGTTTGAAAATAATTTTGACTCAATAACACCTCTCCTTTTAACTGGGAAGTTTAACGGTTTCTACAAGTTGCGAGTGGGTGATTGGCGGGTAATGTATCAGATTGATTGGAATAAAAATTATATTATTATTCATGTTATTGACCACAGATCAAACATCTACAAGTAACTGTTATGAGGAAACGCTTTAAAAATAAGAGAGAGAGTCATGTGCTTTATGTAAACCCCATAAGCGAGGTTGGGCAATGCGCTGGAGTTCAAAAGAAGCCGAACTACTTAGAGTTTTTGAAAGAGAGAAGGCTCTTACTTTGCGAATTCCAGAATTTTTTTAAATGTATTAGGATTTTCAATAACAAGAGTAGCTAGAATTTTGCGGTCTAGGAGGATGCCTTTCTTTTTTAAACCACCCATAAGTTTGCTATATGATGTCCCAAGTTCTTTTGAGGCGTATGAAATTTTGACATTCCAGAGTTTGCGAGCGTCGCCCTTTTTGTCTCGTCTGTGCGCAAAAGCGTAAGCTCCAGCGTGAAAGATGGCTTCTTGGGCTTCCCGCTCCTTTGTAGAACGGCCATGTCGATAGCCTTTTGTCTTACGAAGAATGTTTTTACGATTCTTTAATGCATTGACCCCTTTTTTTACTCGTGTCATAAATGTTACGATTTACATATTTGGCCAATCTCTGCGTTAAAACTGCAAAAATGCTCGTCACCTACCAACGAGGTAGGCTCCTCAATTTTTGCAATTTTGCCTTGATATTGTCTCAAATCTGTAAATCTCGTTTTCATAATTATTTTTAATTTTTAACTTTTAATTTGTAATAAATCTTGCCTTATCTTTGTTACTCATCGGGAAATTGACCATGCCTTTTTTGGCAAGTTGAGAACGGCGACTTTCTTTTGCATTGAAATGGTTTTGACCAGTTTTTCTTGCCGAAATTTTTCCATTCTTGCTGACTTTTAGTCGTTTTGTAAAACTTTTATTTGTTTTTGTGCTCATATGTTTAGTTTGTAAAGTTATAAAGTTTGTAAAGTTTCTAAAGTGGAATGCATTTGATGTTACTTTATGAACTTTATAACTTTATGAACTTTCTAACTTCTCTCGATTACTATCGAGAGACCTTTCAAACTTTTCTTGGCGGGATCTGCCACTTTATATTCTTCGGTAATCAGTTTCAAAACCCTTTCTATGCGTTCCTTTAGAAACTTGATATCCATATATTTGGTTCTACCTGGCAAAAAAAGGTCTATTTTGATGCGATTTCCTTCCTTGAGCCAGCCACTGGCCTTTTTGGCTTTGAGCTCTAAGTCGTGTTCCCCAGTGCCTACTTTTATTTGAATATTCTTTACCTCTACCGTATGTTGCTTGGTTTTTGCTGTTTTAAGCTTTTTGTTTTCAGCGTATTGAAATTTACCATAATCCATGATTTTTGCAACCGGTGGGTTGGCGTTTGGTGATATTAGAATAAGGTCAAGCCCCGCCTCACGGGCTTTTTCCAAAGCTTCTTTGAAAGAGATAACTCCCAGATTCGTGCCATCATCTAAAAGCACACGTAACTCTGGAGCTTGGATTTGATTGTTTATTTTTACGAATGTAGACAATATTTTAGAACTGAATGTTCGCGATTTAACTTATAATAAAATATAGCAATAAGATATCATATTTTTTTTGGGAATGCAAAATTCATACAAGCAGTTGACTTTGGAGAGATATTACTTTAGTTTTATCTATGGATTAGCACATCGACATAAGGAGGCATTCATGGATGCAAAAGAAAAAATTATCCTCGCACTGGATGTTAATTCCAGAGAGGAAGCACTAGAGTTGGTTCGGATATTCAGGAATTTCGTTTCAATGTTCAAAGTAGGATTGCGGCTTTTTGTGGCTTGCGGGCCAAACCTTGTCAAAGAAATCATCGGGCAAGGGAATAAGGTTTTTCTTGACTTGAAATTTAATGATACGCCAAAGACAGTAGGAGAGGCGACCAAAGAAGCTTCCATGCTGGGCGTGGAAATGTTCACTGTTCACGCCTCTGCTGGTATTTCTGCCATGAAGGAGGCAGTTGCCAATAAGGGGAATTCAAAACTGCTGATTACCACGGTTCTGACCTCGCTTTCGGATAACCATCTGAATCCTCGTAATACTACGCGTTATATTTTAGGAGAAATAACACAACAGAAGGTCAGGCACTTCTCCGAAGACGCTGTTTATGTTGGGGCAGATGGCATTACCTGTTCACCTCAAGACCTCAAAATGCTTGAGTTTCACATGGGACATGAATCCTTTCGGCGGTTACTAAAAGTAACTCCTGGAATTTGCGAAACAAATGATCTGCCAAGTGGTCAAAAACGCACAATGACAGCAAGAGAAGCTATCTTGGATGGAGCAGATTATCTCGTTCTTAGCCGAGTTATTACAGAAACAAAAGTAGGTAGTCCGATGAACGCGCTACTTCGCATCACTGCGGAAATTTCTTCCGTCGAAAGGAGAACGAATTGAATATTTTGGAAATGAATCGAGCGAAGCTTATGACCTTGCCTATCTGGAAAGTGCGGGAGCCGTTCAGTGCCGACGAAATTTTCCACATCGTAGATGTTTTCGGGGCTTCCTGGTCGTATGACTATGAAGCGGCAAAAAGAGGTAAGGTAGGCTTGCATGCTAAGCTGAAATCCGGCCGACACGCCAATCGAGCCTTTAATTCGCGGGTCTTGTTTCAAGCTCCGAATATCAGACGTATCATGGCTTGCCAGATTGCCATGCGTTTGTATGGAGTTCTTCCGCAAACCCCTGACTATGTAGCCGGCATTCCCAACGGCGCAACAGACTTGGGTAAAGACCTTGCCTGGATATTGAGCGCCAAAGAAGCCGAGATGAAAAAGTGTAATGGGAAGATTCATCTTGTAACGAACATTGGCTTGAGCTCAATTCTTTTTGTGGACGATTTCTTTTCCGTAGGTACAGGCTTGCGAGAAGCAGTCTTGCAGACTCACCAATCTCAACCGGAGGCAAATATAGTAAACTGCGCTCCATCCATTCTGAATCTGGGAGAGAAAAACCTTATTGTAGTTGAAGATGTCGGGATTTTTCCAATATTTTCAGTCGCCGATGGAAAAGTTCAAAGTTGGGAAAAATCTAAGTGTGTGCTCTGCAATGAGTTTGGTTCCAAACCAATAAAGTTCAAAGAGACCGATGAAAACTGGACTCTTCTGACCACATCTCAAAAATAAAGAAAGGAGAAACGGGGCGGACTGCATGTTCGCCTCTGTTTATGTTTATGGCATATATACAAAAAGTATGTTATTGTGGAGAGTAAACTATTTAATATTTTTAAAATCAAAAACATGAAAACAGAAAATTCTGTACTGATGAAACAGGCACGAGAAGCACTCTCGGGCAAATGGGGTTTAGCGATTTGGGCATTTTTTCTCTACTTTTTAATTACTTTGATCATTCAAAATATTCCAAAAGTTGGGTCATTTATCCCGTTGTTCATCAGTGGACCAATGGCTCTTGGCTTTGCTATTTTTTCTTTGTCTATATCAAGAAATCAAAACCCAAAACTTGAACAAATATTTGAGGGTTTTAAAAGATTCGGTACATCACTTGTAGCGTTTATACTGATGAGTTTGTTTACATTATTATGGACGCTCCTTCTCATAGTTCCGGGCATTATAGCCAGTTTATCGTATTCAATGACATTTTATATTATCGCTGATGACAGTTCTATGGGAGCAATAGAAACCATAAAAAGAAGCAAAAAAATGATGTACGGTTTCAAATGGAAGTATTTAGAACTACAACTTCGATTTTTAGGTTGGGCTCTCTTGTCTATCCTGACGCTCGGCATTGGTCTCCTTTGGCTTGTTCCGTATATGAGTATCAGTAATGCTAAATTCTACGAGGATATAAAAATAGTTAACCTGACACCTGTATTTTAATACAGGTGTTGCAATTGATTGTTGAACTAGATTAATTATACAAAAAGCCTTAAAAATAGGGCTTTTTGTTAGTTTGTGGACATGGACCCAAATACTTGGAACCAGTTGCATGATTATGTACTGGAATGGCACCCGGCTGTAGAGGAAAATTCTCGTCGAGTGGAAGAAAAGTAATCAATAATTGAAATATTAAAAATAATTTGAGACAATACAGTCAATGAAAAAAGATTTTGATGATTGGAACAAAAAGAAAAAGAAAATTCATAAAAATGATAATGCTCCATTTTGTCACGAAAGGGAGCTCTGGTGGGGTGCTCTCGGTGTGAACATAGGTTCTGAACAAGATGGTTCTGGTAAAGAAGATTCTCGTCCAATACTTGTACTGAAAGGTTTGAGTGTCCAAACATGCGTCGTTATACCTCTTACTACTTCTACAAGTATTCATACACTGCGACCATCAGTCGGAATTGTGGAAGATGAAGAAGCACATGCTTTGATGTCACAAATTAGAGTCATTGATACAAAACGACTAATCCGCAAAATAGGTTATCTTGATAAAAAGATATTTCAACAGATACGAAAAATCGCCAAAGACATGCTTTAGCGATTTTTCTCCCTCTTATTTTTTCTGCCGTTTGCCTCTTACGAGGCGAGGCCGAAGCCACTTGTACTGTAAGTATAGCAAGTCTCTAATGAATGTCAAATTAAATATAATAAAACGAATGAAAGAAAATCTACAACTTAATGAAGAAATTGTAAAAATTATTCAAAAATTAAAACTAGAACCAGTTCGAATGTCTTTTGCAGTTATAAATTTACATACTCCAGAGCCAGAAATTGCTGGATATCACATGGATGAGTTTATATATCCCGCAAGTATATATAAAGTTTTTGTGGGAGCAGAAATTTTGCGGAAAGTTTATGAAAAAATATTGAACCTATCGGATATAGTAGAAATCAAATCTCCAAATGATGTTGATAGGGATATTTGCCTTTTTCCTAAAACTACTAGCAAAGACCACAGACCACCCTTGAAAGCTGGCGATAAAATGACCATTGATTATCTCCTTGATCTTGTATTCAGTCGAAGTGACAATACTGCTTCTAATACGCTCATAGATATTGCAGGTAGAGAAGATATCAATAGCCATATTATTTTACCAAATGGATGGAAAGGAAGTGAAGTTACTAGAAAATTTCTTGACCGATTAAAAGAAGAAAAAGAATATAGAGTTTCGCGTATTACCGTATCAAATGCTCGGTATCTGGCAGAATTTTTTTATAAAATAGAAAAAGGAGAATTAGTTAGTAAATGGGTCTCAGAGAAATTAAAAGCTTACATGCAAAATTGGAATCGTGAAGGAAGAAGTGGATTAAACCTTCCTGAGTTTGTTAATTACTATAGAAAAGGCGGATGGCTTGAAATAAATGGATACAAATATAACTTTTTAAGCGCGATAAAAAACGTCACCAAGAAAGGATATGCGGTCAACAAATGGAGTAATGACGCTGGAGTAGTCACTGGTCAAAATTCACATTATGCTCTGGCACTTTTATCACTTACTAAGTCAGCGTGGCCATGGACAGAGTTTCCTTTGAAATCATTTGCAAAAGAGATACACATCTTGATGGAAAAATTAGATAGATAAATTTTATACAACAAAATAGCCTTATTTTAGGGCTTTTTGTTGTTGTGGCGCTTCACGAGTACATTCAGCATCCTACAAAAATATAGTCGCTTCGCTTGTTATTTTGTGGAAGTGGCGATATCGAAATCGCATGCATACAGAGAATTGAAACGAATCTACAGCGCGTAGTTTATTTAATGTTTAAATCATATTGCTTGGAACAAACAAAATGCGATACAATCGAGTCTTCTTTATTTCAAAATATTTCCGAGACAAAAAATATTTCTAACCTCAAGTTATGTCAATCAACTCCTCGTACGAGATATGTGAGGAGCGACCGTCTCTTAGGGCTGTTGTTTAGACAGTGGCGTAAGAGAAAGCGAAGTCGTTTGCTCCATAAAATGGAGAGACGATTGCTTTAGATAAGTTTTTTACACTTAATCTTTCCAAACTGTTTTAGGAGAGCTTGGCGCTCCGCGTTGCCTGAATCAATGTCATCTATATGTCAAAACCTGTCACTCCCGAAAAATAGTAGTCAATAGCTAGTATTTAGTAGCCAGGTGAAGACAACTACTTTTCGGGAATTTTTGGTTTATCTTGTCAACGATCTTTAAAATCTCTTCCTATCTCTCTTTCCGTATCTCGTTTTTTCAATGTCTCGCGTTTATCAAACTTTTTCTTACCTTTTGCAGTGGCAATATCAATCTTCACTTTCGGTCCTTTATTATATACCGAAAGAGGGACAATTGTCAACCTGTTTTTTTGGTCTATGGATACGAGCTCGGATATCTCTTTTTTTGTAAGCAATAGTTTGCGATTGCGGTAGGGGTCATAATCTTTCGGCGTATTTGCCGGCTGATATGGTGGAACGAACATCCCAACTACGTATGCTTCACCACCTCGTATGGTAATATGAGCACCCTCCAATGAGCCCTGACCAGCTTTTAGGGATTTTACTTCAAAACCAAAAAGCTCTATGCCAGCAACATAGGTATCCAATATCTCGTAATTAAACCTAGCTTTTTTATTGGTTATGAGTGACATGCCATAATCCTAACACAAAAACTTTTACTTCACTTTTACTTTACTTAAATTCGTGTATACTACGGCTAATATGAATAGTCCCAATCAAAAGTCATCAGAAAAGACCAAGATAATTATAAAGAAAACAAACAAAGGTGACAAAGGGCCAGAAGGTAACTCTATTGTCAGCTACATTGTTTCTGTGCTGATCATGTTTATTGTTTTATCCGCATTGTACTCTTTTGTTTCTGGCAAAACTGAGAAGAAAGCGGAAAACATTCCTATTTCAGAGTTGGCGGCGGATATTAAATCTGGCGTCGTAAAAAATATTATCGTCAAAGGAGATGTGCTTCTCGTTGAGTATACATCCGGCGACGAAAAAACATCCAAGAAAGAAACAGACGTTGCTTTATCGCAAACCCTGGTGAATTATAGTGTGACCAAAGAGCAACTTGCTCTTATAAGCATAAATATAAAAGAGGAAAGCAGTCTTAGTTACTGGCTCATGAATCTGGCGCCGATTATTTTTCCAATTTTATTTATTTTTGTTTTTATTTGGTTTATCTCCAGGCAAGTTAAAGGTGCTGGCATACAAGCGTTGACTTTTGGCCAGTCCAAAGCGCGGATGATTGACCCAAACGACAAGAACAGCCGAGTAACTTTCAAAGACGTGGCTGGTTGCAAGGAAGCAAAAGAAGAACTGGCAGAAATAGTGGACTTTCTGCGTAATCCAAAAAAGTTTTTAGACATTGGGGCTCGTATTCCAAAAGGTATTCTACTTATGGGGCCACCGGGTAGTGGAAAAACTCTACTGGCAAGAGCTGTTAGCGGTGAAGCTGGTGTGGCCTTTTTTTCCATCTCTGGCTCGGAGTTCGTGGAAATGTTTGTTGGTGTGGGAGCGTCACGAGTCAGAGATTTGTTTCTCTTGGCCAAGAAAAATGCCCCAGCTATTATTTTTGTAGATGAGATAGATGCTGTTGGGCGAATACGTGGCGCTGGTCTCGGTGGGGGAAACGACGAGCGCGAACAAACATTGAATCAGATTCTAGTTGAGATGGATGGTTTTGAGCCGAATGAAAAAGTTATTGTTATGGCTGCAACGAATCGTCCAGACGTTCTGGACCCTGCCCTCCTTCGTCCCGGCAGGTTTGATAGGCGAGTAACTCTGGACTTACCAGACCGCAAAGACCGTGAAGATATTTTGATTGTTCATAGCAAAGAAAAACCATTTGCAGAAGATGTAAATCTGAAAGTTATAGCCGAACGTACTCCGGGATTTTCTGGCGCGGATTTGTATTCACTTATGAACGAAGGAGCAATACTTGCCGCTCGTGAAAATCGCACCACGGTTGCTCAATACGACCTTATACGTTCTATTGAAAAAGTTATGCTCGGTCCTGAACGCAAAAGTCACATTCTTTCCAAAAAAGAAAAAGAAATCACTGCCTATCACGAAGCGGGACACGCAGTTTTGGCATCTCTTTTGCCATATGCCGACCCGGTACACAAGATTTCAATTATTGCTCGTGGTCATGCCGCTGGGTATGTTTTGAAACTTCCACTAGAAGACAGCAGAATGCAATCAAAAAAAGAATTTCTGGATGATATTGCAGTTTCCCTAGGAGGATATGTTACAGAGAAATTGCTTTTTGATGACTTGACTACAGGACCATCAAATGACCTCCAAGTTTCCACTGCCCTAGCTCGTGATATGGTTACAAAATATGGCATGTCAGATGTGCTCGGGCCTGTGGCTTTGGAAGGTCAGGGAGGTAAGGTTTTGTTTGGTCGTGGTGTAGAAGAAAAAGAATTTTCCCAAAAAGTAGCGGCCGATATAGATAGCGAAGTTTCGCGTATTATGCGAGAGGCGCATGAAAAAGCTAAAAAAGTAATAACGGAGAATAGATCTTTACTGGATGCTATCGCCAAAAGATTAATAGAAAAAGAAACAATAGAACGGATGGAGTTTGAAACTATATTGGTTGCTCACGGCATTACTCCAAAACAGAAATTGGACATAGAGCATCAGGTGTAGTACGATTTGTGGAGAGGTGTACAAATGAGATGCAACAGAATCGATTTAGTTGAAGGTGAACTTGTTCGGTGCGATGGCGAAGTGAAAGAAATTCCAAGTTATGAAGAAGGAGTTCTTGTGTTGGATGAAGTTTGCCAGAAGTGTCATCAACCACAGGTTCTAACCCCTTTGGAATTCTCCGGGACACTTTTGGTCTAAACCGCAGAAAGGAGTTTCATGGCGATTTTCATTTCGGTTAGTTTTGTGGTTATTGTTATCGTGCTGAAATGGATTTTCTCAGCATTTTCTCGCCTTGCCGAATTGGGCAAGATGACCCATGGCATTTGGTCGTAGGAGGGTTATGAAATGGGTTCTAGTTTCTGGTCTTGTCATTTTTGTGGTGTTTGTCTACTTGTTTTTGAGTCGGCTGGTCAGGGGAATAAACAACTTTTTCAATCCCTCAAGACACAAGACTCACCCATATATGTGACTTTGGTCACAAATATCCTCAGCCACTCTCGCCGAGGATATTTTTTTATGCTAGTATTTTTTCATTCCGCCCTTAGCTCAGTTGGTTAGAGCATCGAGCTTATACCTCGAGGGTCCCACGTTCGAGTCGTGGAGGGCGGACAACTTATTCTAAAATTCTATACTTCTGAACTAACGCTGTCTGCTGCCACACGCGGCCCAGCCCGAAATATTTGCCGGAAGGGTACCAGGCGAGGGCGAGCATGATGAAGAAGTTGACAAAGTGCTCGTCGATGAACGGGTGATGTTCTGGCCAGATACCGACTGCAAGGTACATCAGGAAATACATGATAGCTCCAGCGTAGGCTCCTAATTTTACGAAAACTCCGAGCGTTAAAGTTACTCCGATAAAGAGAAGCCCGAGCATAAAGAGCCAATCAACCAATCCGGAGCCGGCAAGAGAGTTAAAAAATTCCGTGAACGGCCCATGCACGCCGAATTTAAGGAATCCGGTGGTGGGGGAGCCGCCAACCAGCCATGCATTTTCCGGCGCGGTGGCAAAACCCAACCCCCAGACTTTGTCAACGAAGGCCCAGAGGAAAATTAAGCCCATCGAAAGCCGAAGAATCCCGAGAACCGCTTTAAACTTATTTGATTCCATGTTCTAAAAAGTTATCCACTAATGTGAGGGG
>LBYF01000002.1 GCA_000996025.1 Parcubacteria group bacterium GW2011_GWA2_40_14
TAAAAATGTATACTGAATACGAAATAACACATACGAAATAACGAATTAAAACACGAATAGCTACGAATAATACGAATTTAATTCGTACATTCGTCATCAATTCGTAGGTCCATTCGTTACTTCGTATAATATATATGAAAAAGACGATTAAAAAACCTACAAAAGAACCGTATAGAAAAATCAATATCGTTATACCAATGGCTGGAAAGGGCTCTCGTTTTATGGAAGCTGGTTATACATTTCCAAAACCTCTTATAGGTATAAAAGATAAAACCATGATTGAAGTTGTCATTAATAATCTTAGGTCGATACATAACCATCGTTTTATTTTTATTGCCCAAAAAGAACATTGTGAAAAATATGATATTTACAATGTACTAAAACGGGCAACGAATAATCAATTTGAGTTAATACAGATCAACGGGATTACAGAAGGAGCAGCTTGTACAGTTTTGCTTGCCTCTAATTACATAAACAATGACAATGACTTGCTCATAGCAAATTCTGACCAATATATTGATATAAAAATTGATGATTTTATAAGTAAAAGTCGTAATTCTAAGTCAGATGGGGTTATCATGACATTTAGGTCAAGCCACCCGAAATGGAGTTACGCTCGGACAAACGAAAAAGGTAGGGTTCTGGAAACAGCCGAAAAAAGGGTTATATCTGACAATGCCACTGTCGGTATTTATTATTTTAAAAAAGGAAAAGATTTTGTCTCTGGAGCACAATCTATGATTCATAAAAATATTAGACACAACAATGAATTCTATGTCTGTCCTGTGTTCAACGAACTGATAATTACTGGCAAAAATATATACACTCATGATATTGGCGCAGAATCAATGCATGGCTTGGGCACACCAGAAGATTTGAATTTATTTATGCAAAAACTTGATAATGGACAAATTAAAATATAGAGAATATCTTGGTGTGGAAACTAGAGCTAAAATACTTAGGATATTTAATAAAATATTTGGCAAACTACTACGGTATGTTGCCGATACTTACGAGACAAGGTTAAACCTTGTTTCAAACACCACACAACCTGCAAAATCTGGTTGGTCAATCTTGGTTATAACAACTGGGCAAAATAAAGAATTTCTGGAACGGTTTATCATTTCCGCCTATCATGAACTACAAAACACGGATTATGAAATCATAGTAGTTGGCCCACCAAAACTTGATCTGTCTTATATTCCAAAAAAAATAAGACTCGTGCATGTGCCGTACAGAGAGTTACACATTTCCACCATATCAGGAGCTATCAGCAAGAAGAAAAATTTTGGGGTAAAACAAGCAAAATATGATAAAGTTGTGATTAGTCATGATTATCTCTATTTTTTGCCAGGTTGGAAAAAAGGATATGACAAATTTGGAGATTTTACCGTTTGCACCAATGTCGTCTTGGACCAAGAGGGTGAGCGTCAGAAAGACTGGGTTGTTTGGGATTATCCCGGAGTAGGCATGGGACTTTTGCCTTATACAGAGGAATTTACGCAGTATCAAATTATAGTTGGAAATTATTTTGTGGTCAAACGGGATTTTTTTCTTGAAAATCCAATAAACGAAAATCTGCGTTGGGGTGAAGGCGAAGATGTTGATTGGTCACTCTCTATACGAAAAAAAATAAAATTTAGAATTAATACCGAAAGTAAAGTACAATTTTCCAAAGAGATTTCAAAATATAAAAGAGGTATTTCTGGAATCTGGTTGGAAGGAACTAAAAAAATAGAGCATATCTTGTTGGACAAATAGAAATATAAACAGTATATTAGTCAAGATATGTCTAGACCAAAGTATAAAAAATATATTACTCCTAACATCTATAAAATATTCAAGGGAATATTTGGCAAGCCACTGCGCTATATTGCCGATAGATACGAGACAATATGGAACCCTGTTCCAAAAACTCCTTCTAGAGCTATAACTGGTTGGTCAGTAGTAGTCATAACCGATGGAAACAACAAGTCATCACTGGAGCTTTTTATTAAATCTGCATACAACGAACTCTGTGGCACAGATTATGAAATAATCGTGGTTGGCCCGCCAAAACTTGACCTGTCTTATATTGAAAAGGATATTATAATTATGCATGTGCCATACAAGGAGTTGTCTCTTTGGACCGTACCAGGAGCTGTAGCCAGAAAGAAAAACTTTGGGGCGAAACAAGCAAAATATGATAAGGTTGTGCTCAGTCATGATTATTTGGTCTTCCAGCCGGGTTGGAAAAAAGGATATGATAAGTTTGGGGACTTTAGTGTTTGCACCAATGTCGTCTTGGATATAGATGGCAATCGTCACAGAGATTGGGTCACTTGGGACTACCCTGGGATAGGTCAATCACTCTTGCCATATAACCATGAGTGCACAGAGTACCAAACTATTGGAGGAAACTACTTTGCAGTTAATAGAGATTTTTTTCTGGAGCATCCAATGAATGAAAATCTGCGTTGGGGTGAAGGCGAGGACATTGACTGGTCGTTTTCCATAAGAAATAAAATAAAGTTTAGAATGAATGCCGAAAGCAAAGTACAACATTCAAAAAGAAAAACGAAAGGTATCTTCGGAAACTGGTTAGAGGGAACTCAAAAAATAGAAGCTATCTTAAAACAAAAAACCCTATGACTATTTTTAATCTTATACAAACTTTAAGAACTTAGTACTTTATGAACTTTATGAACTCCACAAAACCTGCTATAGAAATAAAAAATATAGGTAAAAAATATAATATCAACCATCAAGGTGGTGGTTATGTTACTTTGCGTGAAGTTATAATGGAAACTGTTAAATCCCCTATTAAATCCTTAAAATCCAAAATTAAACAGGTTATTGGCAAAGATCAAAAAGAAGAGTTTTGGGCCCTAGATAATGTAAGTTTTAATGTAAAAAGGGGCGAAATTATCGGAATTATTGGACCAAATGGTGCCGGCAAAAGCACACTCCTGAAAATTCTTTCTCAAATTACTCCACCTACAACAGGAGAGATAAAAATTAGTGGAAGTGTTGGTTCGCTCCTAGAAGTCGGCACTGGATTTCACCCAGAACTGACTGGGCGAGAAAATATTTTCCTAAACGGCGCCATACTTGGCATGACGCGCAAACAAACTGCTAGAAAATTTAATGAGATTGTGGAATTTTCCGGTATCGGTAAATTTCTAGACACTCCAGTCAAACATTACTCTAGTGGTATGTATGTCCGTCTTGCCTTCTCTGTTGCCGCCCATATGGAACCGGACATTTTAATAGTTGATGAAGTATTGGCGGTTGGAGATGCTGAATTCCAGAAAAAATGTCTCGGAAAAATGAATGACATAACAAAATCCGATGGACGAACAATCATATTTGTTAGTCACAACTTAGATGCTATTGAGAGACTTTGCACTAAGACAATTTTACTGAAAAAAGGCAAAATAATAAAAGTCGGCGAAACATCAGATGTAATAAATTATTATTTGAATGTTGAGTCATCTTTAAACTCTATAGTCGAATTCAAAGAAAAAAGTAATCTTCAAGGTCAAATAAAAAAAGTTACTATTTTGGATAAAAATAACGAGCCGAGAGTAAGAATACCGGTTAGTGAAAAATTTTTTATTGAGATTGAATTGGATATCAAAGAAAAATTGGAACAGAAAATGATTTTCTTACACTTCTACTATCACGGAGAAATAATACTTGTTTCGACTGAAGGTGATAAAACAGGGGTATATAAAAACTATGATGTTGGTACTTATAAAACCCGTGTGGAAATACCGGCATACTTGTTTCAAGTCGGTATGCTTTTTCTTAATATAGACCTGAAACACTTAACAAATATGATTGACCAAGTCATTGATATTAGTATAGAAATCACAAACGAGAATAGTTCGAGAGAGCCAATATCTGGCGACAACTATTGGGGTAAAATATCAACCATCTTGGACTACAAAACCATACGAATTAACGAATAGATCTACGAATTGATAACGAATGTACGAATTAAATTCGTATTATTCGTAGCTATTCGTGTTTTAATTCGTTACTTCGTATGTGCTATTTTTGTTGTATAAAAGAGCAAATTGTGATAGTTTAGACTCATGAAAAATGCTAAAAATAGAGTTACAGTGGCTGAAAAAACGATAAAAAACCTAAAAAGAAAGGTAATTGAGATAGCTTCAAAATCAGGAGAAGACCACCATATTGCAAGCGCTTTTTCAATCATGGATATCTTGTGGGTTCTATATGAAAAAATTCTTTCAATATTCCCAAATAAACCACAGCATCCAGAGCGAGATATTTTCATTTTGAGTAAGGGTCAGGCATCGCTTGGTCTATATGCCATTCTTCATGAAAAAGGTTTTTTTGACACAAAAACATTGGAAAGTTTCAGCAAATACAACAGCATTCTTGGTGGACATCCAATGAAAAATACCAAGGTTGGTATTGAATCATCAACGGGGTCTTTGGGACATGGCATGCCAATAGCTGTGGGTATTGCCCTTGGCTTAAAAATTCAAAATAAAAAACAAAAAGTATTTGTACTCATCGGTGATGGAGAGGCCAATGAAGGAACAGTTTGGGAATCAGCCCTCCTTTCTTCTCATCATAAATTAGATAACCTATGTTGTATTATTGACCACAACCATTCCACAGACCGGGCCTTATCTATAGATAGCATGAAAGATAAATTTGAATCTTTTGGCTGGAAAGTCTCTACTGTAGACGGGCACAATCATAAAGAAATAGAAAAATCCTTAAGAACAAAGCATCCCAAACATCCTCTGGCTGTTATAGCTAACACCATAAAAGGCCATGGAGTTTCCATGATGAAAGACAATCCGGCATGGCATCGCAAGTCTCCGAACAAAGAAGAATTTGAACTGATAATGAAAGAATTAAATTAAATAAATATCGTGAGAAAACAATTTGTAAAAACCGTAGAAGAAATATTGGGCAAAAACGAAAAAGTTGTTCTTCTTCTTGGAGATATAGGAGTTTTTGGATTTAGAGAATCTTTTAAACTTTACCCCACACGTGTATATAACATAGGAATCCTAGAGCAATCCACTATTAGCGTCGCCTCCGGTTTGAGCATGACTGGCCTTATTCCTATTATACACACTATTGCCCCGTTTATAACCGAAAGATGTTTTGAACAAATCAAAAATGATTTCGGCTATCAAAAAATAGTTGTGCCTGGAACGGCAGAAGAATTTGACACATTATTCAAAGAATCATACAACAATGGCAATATAACATATTTCAGATTGAGCGAGAGAAAAAATCAAACTGAAGTAAAGGTAAAATTTGGCAAAGCTAATGTTATAAAGAAAGGAAAACTGGCAACAGTTATAGCTGTCGGTCCGCTTTTGGATAAAGTTATTTCGGCTACTCTAAATCTAGATGTAACCGTAATATATCTAACAACACTGCGACCATTTGATACTGAAACAGTCAGGAAAAATATCGTTGGAAATAAAGTTTTAATATGTGAACCATATTATAGTGGCGCTATTACCTCCAATATAATTAATTCTTCAAAGAATCCTCTGAAAATAGACCTTCTAGGAATACCTCATGAATTTCTGACAAATTACGGTAAAATGGAAGAACACGATGAATATATTGGGTTTACAGAAAAAGAAATTGAAAAAAGAGTAAAAAAACTAATACGAAGTAACGAATGAAAACACGAATGGCTACGAATAATACGAAAAAAGAATAATACGTATTGATAATATGTAGTTTTTTTCGTATATTCGTTATTAATTCGTGTTTTAATTCGTTATTTCGTATATTATGGGTAAATTAGCACAAATTATAATAGATGATGCAAAAAATTCCACAAAAGGAATAGATTTTCTTGAATTAAAAAACAAAACTGTTTTGATTACTGGTGCTTCTGGACTTGTCGGTACATATCTTTTAGCGGGACTCTCAAATGTGTCACAAAAAAATTATCCGAAGAAAATTTACGCTGTTTGCCAGAGTAACCCAGAAAAACATTGGCAAGAAATAACGGATAGTTTAAAAACAACTGTCATGCGAGGAGACTTATGCGACGATGCTTTTACAAATAAATTACCGGAAGCAGATATTATTATACATGCCAGTGGTTACGGCCAACCTGGAAAATTCATGGCTAACCCAATAAAAACTACCAAATTAAACACCACAGTCACCATAAAACTTTTGGAAAAACTGAAACCAAAAGGCAAATTTCTTTTCATAAGCTCAAGCGAAGTCTACAGCGGACTCTCAAATCCTCCCCATAGAGAAAACCAGATAGGCACAACAAATACAGACCATCCACGCTCATGCTACATAGAAAGCAAACGTTGTGGCGAAGCTATTGTTTTTTCCGCTAGAAACCAGGGAATTGATGCAAAATCAGCTCGCCTCTCGCTTGCCTATGGTCCAGGCACAAAAACTGATGACAAAAGAGCCATAAACGGATTCATCGGGCGGGCACTTACAGAGAGAAAAATAGAATTGATGGACGCTGGAGAGGCCTTGCGAACATATTGCTACATAACAGACGCAACCCAAATGATGTGGAATATTTTGCTCCACGGCAAGGAAAATATTTACAATGTCGGCGGAATTTCCAGAACTACAATAGCTAAACTGGCAAAACTCATAGGAAAAATAACAAAAGTGCCAGTCATTATTCCAAAATTGAAAAAACGAGCTCTAGCTTCAGCCCCAGAAGATGTCCGTTTAGATTTGCAAAAAGTTACAAAAGAATTCGGCAAAAAAGATTTTGTCTCTCTCAAAAACGGCCTTCGCAGAACTATCGAATGGCAGAAAGAATTGTATAAGCAGTTATGAACGTACTGATTTTTCATATAATAAAATACACTAAACTCTCACGGTCGTACAAAATTAATGTATGTCTATAAAATCAACATAAGTGTTTTAATAAGTTTAAACATTAGTAAATTAGTAAAATTAAATAAAATATGCTAGGATTTTTGAATGCAAAAAAATAGGAAAGAAAGATTTTTTATTACAGGCGGAATGGGCTACATTGGCTCGGTTTTTGGGAGGGAAGCACTGAAAAAGGGACATGATGTCTGCCTGTATGATTCTTTAATGTACGAGCAGAACCGAGTGCGAATGATGAAGGAAATCAGGGCGGTAGATACAAAAAAGACTGAATTGAAATTTATTGTCGGTGATACTAGAAATACAGAACTCCTTACAAAATCAATAGAAGAATTCAAACCTACATATGTACTGCATCTTGGAGAACTCTCCAGTGTTTATGCTTGCAACCATCACCCCGCGCTGACAGAGGACATAAACTATACAGCTTCAAAGAAAGTTATGGATATTTGCCAGAAATTAAATATTAAAGTTTTATACAACTCCTCTTCCAGTGTTTACGGTGTACAAAAAGATAATAAATTGATGACAGAAAAAGATCTTCTTCCAAAACCGACAGATTATTACTGCACCTTCAAACTGAAAATGGAAGAGTGTATAAAAAACAAAGTAAAGAAAAATCCAAACTTTAAAATAATCGTTTTCAGACCTGCAACTGTTTTTGGCCTTTCCCCGCGTCTTCGCATTGAACTTCTACCAAACCATTTTACATACATGGCTGTGGCTCACAATATGATACGTATATCAGAGCTCAATGCTTATCGAGCGGCTATGGATATTGATGAACTTGTCATGGGCTATTTCAAAGTTATAGAAAAAGGCAATTGGAAAGATTTGATTTATAACATTGGTCATCATAACTTGAGTAAAGGCCAGTTTGCAAAAGGAATACAAAATGTCTTAAAATGCGATGTCGGTCTGGCGCCAGACATGGGTAACCTCCGAAATCTCCAGATAGACTGCTCCAAATTCAATAAAGAATTTGATTTTAAACCAAATATCTCCTACGAGAAAAGCATTAAAAAGGTAGCCGACTGGATGCAAAAAAATTTGAAAAATTTACAAAGTTCAAACTTCGTGGAACTTCTAAACATGCCGTTGGATGAATGGCACAAAATCTGCCAGTCAAACGTAGCCATCACTCCTCGTAGATAAGAAAAAGGAGAGCGTTAATGCTGTTGAAACAAAATATGGTCGATATACTGAAAAAAATAGGACCGAAAGAGTTTGGGAACATGCTAGGAAGCAAGATTTCAAATTTTGTGGCAAAAAAAATCATAGAAGCAAAACTGGTTTATTCTCCCATAAACAGTAAAAAAAGAGACGAGGTCATTTTAAAAATAGTCTCTGTGCTTTTAGACGACTCTATCCCCTTCTCTGGGAAACATCGCTTTGACCAGTGGGAAAAAGGTTGGAAGGAAAATTTTGATCTCTACTCAAAAACCAAAGATGACAAAGGTCTTGTGCCAAAATATTATGGCAAATACGATATTGTCAGAGTAAATGGGGACTTCGTTAAAGCAGTCTCGTCAAATTTTGAGGCAAATATGATAAGTATTATCGTCTACTTCGCAGTAGATAAATACTTAAAAAATGTTGAAAATATATTTGAATTCGGCTGTGGTCCTGGGCATAACCTTATAAAAATACGACAAATAAATCCAAAAGCCGACATATGGGGTTTGGACTGGGTAGCTTCATCACAAGAAACAGTAAAACAAATAGCTCTAAAACACGGGGATAAAAAAATGTTTGCAAAACAGTTTGATTATTTTAATCCTGACTTTAAATTTAAATTGTCTCCAAAATCCGGAATACTGACTATGGCCAGCTTAGAGCAGACGGATGATAATTACAAAAAATTCATTGATTATATATTAAAAAATAGACCTAAAATAGTGGTCAATATTGAGCCAATGGCGGAGACCTTAGACTCAACTCATCTACCGGATTATCTTTCCATAGAATATTTCAAAAAAAGAAAGTATTTGAATGGTTATGTTGATTATCTAAAAGAACTGGAAACAAAGGGAAGGGTGAAAATAATAAACACTCAAAGGACAAATTCTGGAAGCATGTTTGTAGACGGGCATTCATTAATTGTCTGGCGACCATTATAGAATAGTTCATAAAGAAATATAATGAAAAAAATTCTCATACAATTGTCTAGTCCTGTTTTTGCAAATAACGCTTTTTTTAATGACAAAGATGAGAATAACATGCTGGCTCCATGGCGCGAAGTAAAGAGCCGTCTGGCTAATTTAGGATACGATTTAGTCACAGCTGATGATAATCCTGTTAAAGACTGCTCAAGAATTATCTTTATGGACGCGGTTACACTAGGAGAAAGGCCTCCATTTGCCAAAAGATTGAAATGGCAACTTAAAAGACTGCTTGGACAAAAAGTTGATTCATTTTATCCAACGAGGCAATTATATAAAGAAGGAATAGAAGCCGGCATGAGAGATAGAATGCTTTTTATTATCTGGGAAGGTCGTTCTGTTTATGAGCAAAACTTTGTGGAATCATTATGGAAAAAATTTGACAAAATACTGACTTGGGACGATAACCTGGTGGACCATGACAAATTTTTTAAGTATTTTTTGCCAATTCCTCCAAGAGACAAGAGACCAGATAGCGTTCCTTTTTCCCAGAAAAAATTACTGGTTAATATGTCTATAAATAGATACTCTACTTATAAACATGAACTATATTCAATCAGAAGAAAATCTATTAATTACTTTGAATCTGGTTACCCAAATGATTTTGATTTATACGGCCTTAGATGGGATAAAGCGGTTACTAGGTTACAGAGACTTTTTCCATTCCTTGTAAAAAAACGTAAAACGTATAGGGGTATAGCCGAAGACAAACTTGGAACCTTTTCCCGTTACAAATTCTGCCTCTGTTATGAAAACAATGGAGATGCAAATGGTTATATAACTGAAAAAATTTTTGACGCTATGAATGCTGGAACAGTTCCGATATATCTAGGAGCTCCTAACATAGAGGAATATGTAGATAGAGACACATTTATAGACAGAAGACATTTCAAAAATGACGAAGAATTGGCAAGGTTTCTTACAAACATGAAAGAGGAAGGGTACAATAAATACATAGAGGCGGGCTTACGCTTCATTAAAAGTGAAAGGTATGATAAATTTCTACCTGGACACTTGGCTGATTCAGTAATTAAAGCTCTGAATATATAATAAAATGAGAAATATAAACCTTAGCTATGTAATCACTACATACAATAAACTGCCATATTTAAAAAATGTATTGTCTTTACTTATAGAAAATATTAAAGAAGACGAAGAAATAGTTGTGACGGACGGAGCTTCCACAGATGGAACTGCCGAGTATCTAAAAAAACTTTTTGATGAGGGAAAAATTCATCAGTATGTTTCTGAAAAAGATTATGGTGAAGCTCATGGCTGGAACAAAAGCTGGCTTATGGCTAAAGGAGCATTAATAAAAATTATTACAGATGATGATGCTTTTTATTATCCAGGAATACAAAAATGCAAAGAATTTATGCTCACTCACCCAGAAATAGACGCTATGGGAACAGAGGGATTATTTGCTAAAGTTGTCCATGAATCTGCATTTGTAAACTCGGGAATGTATAGTGGAGACCATCCCAGCAAGAGGTCAGATTATACGACAGAATACACGAAATGGAGAGACACCGGAAAACCTTTTGCTTTTTGTGATTTGGGTTGGATGCTACGAAGAAGTTCTATACCTGTATTTGGTTTATGTGACCCCACATATGTCAGTTTAGACGCAGAGTTTTCCATTAGACTAACTCATGGCAAGGCAAATCTGGCTTGGTATACAGGAAAAACATGGTCTAGAATATTAAATCCTAACAGTAACAGCGTTTTGTATTATAAAAAAATTTGGCAAGACTATGAAAAACTAAACCTCATATATCCCCATTCAAACCTAGAAGACGATCCGTCTCACAAAAAATGGTACAATTTTTTGCCAAAAAATATCAAAGTTCCACTAAAAAAACTACGCGATAAAATATTTATAAAAAAACCCGACTCTAGAAACAGCTACACCCCAACAGACGATGACTGGAAAGCTATATTTAAACTGCGAGTAGACGAGCTAACTCAAGTTTATAATAAAGAAGCGGGTGTATTCATCTACAAGAAGAACCAACTAAATACAAAATGAACAACATCGACAAAACTCTTTTTATAGGAACCAAGTTTTTTGGACACGACAGCGCTTTGTTTATAGTGGAACCAGATGAAAAAAATATTTTTGGCATGTCTACAGAAAGAATGACGAGGTATAAACACGACCCTCTCTCCCCCCAAGATGTACTGGAACGCTATATTGAATACAGAAAATTAGATACTAGTAAAGTCAAGCGTATATTTGTTGGATACTCATTTACGACAGACGATTATACTCTACCAGAAGACTTCTACTTTTTTAATAAACATTTTAGGTCTCATTTCAACGTTTCCTTCAAAAAAGATGTTGATCTAAAACTTGTAGAATTCAAGGGCTATTTTTTAATAAAAAAGATTTATAAACTATTGAGCTCAATCCATGGAATAAAACTGGCTCTGGGACTTTTTTATAACAAAATATTTGGACAAAAAAGAAAAACTATTAGACTGCATATTCATGACATGTTAGCTAAAAAGTTTCCTAAAGCTAAAATATCTATAGAATGTTATGACCATGAGACTTGCCATGCCATATCGTCTCATTATACATCACCATTCCAGGAGGAACTTCTATTTACATTTGACGGTTATGGAGATGGAAACTTCTCAAAAATATTTATTGCAAATAAAGAAAATGTCAGAGAAATTGCCACATCAAAATATGAGGAAATAAACATCGGAACAACTGATGAACCGGAAATGCTAATTGGGTCAGTCGGTGTTATATATTCGTATTTTACTGGTCTATTGGGTTTTATACAAACTGCTGATGAAGGCAAGGTGGAAGCATTGGCAGCGTATGGAACACCAATCCATAATCTGCTAAATGATATGGTATCATTATTCTCCATTAACAAAAATAATGGTCTAGAAATAGACCCAAAAAAAGCCGCTATTATACTAAAAAATGACCGTATAAAAAAGATTGTGTCAGAAAATAAAAAAGAAGATATTGCAGCCAGCGTTCAAAAATTTCTAGAAATCGTCACTAAAAAATACCTCTTGCATATAAAAAACATCGCCCCTTTTAAGGCGATGTCCTTATCTGGAGGAATTGCCGCAAATGTCATAAACAACCTGGGGATTTTTGAAGAAATAACAGAAAATATTCATGTTATCCCAGCGATGGCTGATGATGGTTCTGCTCAAGGCGCCGCTATTATAGCCCTTCTAGACAATGGCTACACATACAACAGTTTATATTGGATGAGAGACCTTATTATGCCCTATTATGGTACATCCTATACAACTGATGAAATTAAATCTTCCTTTGATTCGCATAAAAAGGAGATTTCTTATGAATTTTTAGGAGAAATTTGGCCAGAAAAAGTCGGTGAACTTATAGCTCAAGAAAAGATTGGGGCTATTTTCCATGGAAAAATGGAGTGGGGCCCTCGTGCTCTCGGTAATCGCAGTATTTTAGCAAGTCCATTGAAAATTGATTTTCGAGACAGAATAAACAAAGAGATAAAGCGCAGACCAGCATTTCAACCTTTTTGTCCTTCTATACTAGAAGAGGAACGAGAAAGACTGTTCGACAAGTCATACGAAAACAAACATATGACATGCGCTTTCCATATGAAAAAAGAATTCGCCGAGCAACTTCAAAGCGCAGTGCATATAGACGGCACTGCCAGAGCCCAATTTGTAGAAGAGAAAGATAATCCACAATATTATCGCATACTGAAAAAAGTTAAAGAATTGACAGGATTTGGTGTTATAATTAACACATCTTTCAATAAACACGGTAGAACTATCGTAGAATCCCCTAATGACGCGATAAGAGACTTCATAGACACAGATATGGATTATTTAGTGATAGAAGGATTCCTCGTCAACCGAAAGAAATAAAAGAATTATAATAAGACAATATGCTAATTAAAGATTATACGAAAAAAATTACGCCGAAATTTTTACATAAATCATTGACAAAAATTTACTTCTATTATATATTTTTAAAAGACTTTAGTGCTTTTAAAAAAGCCTCTCAAAGGAGCTCACGATTTAATCTGTTATGGAGAGATCGTTTTCCTAGAGCCTTTGATAAAACGCCTACAACAAACTTTGACACCCACTATATATATCATCCTGCTTGGGCAGTTAGAATTGTCAAGAAAATAAATCCGGAAGTCCACGTGGATATTTCATCTACTTTATCTTTTTCTGGAATGTTATCGGCCTTTATTCCTGTAAAATTTTATGATTATAGGCCGGTAAATCTAAGACTTCCAAATCTGACTACGGAGAAAGCTGACTTGCAGAATCTTCCATTCAAAGACTCCAGTATTAAATCACTTTCATGTATGCACGCTGTCGAACATATAGGCCTAGGAAGATACGGAGACCAAATAAATCCAGATGGGGATCTGAAAGCCATTTCTGAACTAAAAAGAGTTCTGGCTCATGGGGGAAATCTTTTATTTGTAGTCCCAATCGGTAAACCGAAAATCATGTTTAATGCACACAAAATATATTCGTACGAGCAAATAATAAGTTACTTTTCTGATTTGAATCTGAAGGAATTTTCTCTTATTTTAGATGGCGCGCAAAACGCTGGTATAATATACAACGCAACTAAAGAATTAAGTGATAACCAAAAATATGGTTGTGGTTGTTTTTGGTTTGTAAAAAAATAAAACATGACCCTGTAGTGAAATTTTAGCTCGATTATGTTCTACACTTATGTTTTAAAAAGTAATAGTGGTGAGTTGTACATAGGATATACTCATGACCTAAAGCGTAGATTTGTAGAACATAATCAAGGGTTAAATCTTTCGACTAAAAAATACAAACCATGGGTAATTATTTATTACGAATGTTGTCTTAACCAAAGTGATGCTAAGCGAAGAGAAAGATATCTTAAAACCACACAAGGTGGTAGATTATTGAAGAGACGATTAAAAGATTATTTTTATAAAGAAAGGTCGAAAGATTTAACAAGCTAAAATTCTACTACCGGGATGATAATCATTAAATTGATGGGTGGACTTGGTAATCAAATGTTTCAATACGCCTTGGGACGCAATTTGTCTTTGATACACAACACTCCTTTTAAAGTAGACTATTCGTATTTAAAAGTACCGAACCAAAGCCAGAGGACTTTGAGAGTGGGCAACTATAGAACAATATTAGAAGAAGTTACGGATAAAGAAATTGCTTCTTATACATCTACTTTTCAAAAGATTCTAGATAAAATACGCTCAAATAAAAAAATGATTGTAGAAAAATCAAATATTTTTGACCCGAACATTTTACTCCAAAATGACGGATATTTTTATGGATATTGGAATGACGAGAAATACTTCGAAGCAAACGAGAAAATAATAAGGGATGATTTTAAGCTTAAAGCACCTTTTGGAAAAAGTGCAGAAGCGATTTTAGAAAGAATAAATGTTCTATCAAATTCAACTAGTATACATATTCGTCGTGGAGACTATGTTTCTATCAAAAAAATTGCTGATACGCATGGAACTCTTCCATTCTCATATTATGAAAATGCTATAGATAAAATTAAAGACAAATTTCCCGATGTTACATTCTTCGTTTTTTCTGATGATATTGAATGGGCAAAGAAAAATTTTCCAAGAAAATATTCAATTATTTTTGTCTCAAATCCTCTTATACCAGATTACGAAGAACTCATGCTAATGAGTCTCTGCAAACACAACATCACTGCAAATAGCACATTTAGTTGGTGGGCAGCATGGTTAAATGCAAATCCAAATAAGATTGTTGTTGCGCCAAAAAAATGGTTTGTTGATGAAACCAAATATAATGATGATTTAATCCCGGAAAATTGGATAAAACTATAATATGAATATTGAAAAACCTATAGTGACAGTGGTCATGGCAGTTTACAACAATGAGAAATACATCCAAACAGCAATTGATAGTATTTTGGGTCAAACTCTAAAGAATCTTGAGCTGATTATTATCTATGATTTATCAAGTGACAGAACAAAGGAAATTGTCAGTGGATATAATGATTCTCGTATTATATTTATAGAAAATAAGGAAAGACTTGGTCCTGTGTCCTCGCGTAACATTGGACTAAAGCGAGCTAGAGGAATTTATATAGCTATTATGGATGGAGATGATATCAGTCTTCCAAAGAGACTGCAAAATCAAGTGGGGTATATGGAAAGAAATAAAGACATAGCAATTTCTGGAACTTGGTCAAAAACATTTGGAGCAAAACATAACTATATTACTAGACACCACACAGACCCAGACCAGATTAAAGCTAACCTGCTTTTCCGAACTTCTCTTACTCATTCTTCTATTATTATGAGAAGAGAATTTATGAACAAGCATAATATTACATATACTGAAAACCAAATTCCTCCTTTTCCTGAAGACCTAGATCTCTACTCTAGGGTATCTCGTATCGGAAAACTTGGTAATATAAATAAGGTCTTACTGCTCTATAGAAAACACCAAGAGCAATCTTCCAAAGAAAATGTGGGCATTCAAATAGAGCACGCAAGGCGAATTTTGGCTTATCAATTAAATAATCTTGGTATTATCCCAACTGAAAAAGATATAGACACACTTATTTCTTTCAAAAGATATCTTTTTTTGGACGATTCCAACTTTTTTGGTGAACTTGAATTGTTATTTGATAAAATTATAAATGCCAATAAAAAAAGCAATACCTACAAAGAAAAAGCTTTAAAAAAAGTATGTGGTGAAGTTTGGCTTGAGACAGCTATTGCATATTCCATAAATAACGAAAATGCATGGAAAACATTTTGCAATGGTGCTCCTGGGCGGTGGATCAAACTTTCACCGCGAAATGTGGCTAAAATTTTAAAGCTTCTGTTTAAAACTATTGTACTTATATTTAAAAATAATATCTAACCGAAAAGCTTGGGATTCTTTTGTAAATAAGCCACTGTCTTTCGTATACCATCCTTAATACTAAACTGGGGCTTCCAACCCAAATGTCGCAGTTTTTTGTTATCCAGATGGACAAAGTTGTTATCCCCCTTCCAACCACGATTACCTCCTTTGTACTTTTTCTTGATGATAATATCGGCAGAACTCAAAATTGTATCTACTATTTCATCTATAGTCAAAACGCCATCATGACCAATGTTGAAAATATTTACTTCTCCCTTTTTAACTTTGTCTATAACCATAAAGATGCCTCGTATGGCATCTCCGATATATACTGAAGACTTCTTTGGTGTTCCGTCAGAAAAAAGCGGGAGAACTGTTGCGCCATTCTTTATTTTCTTGAGCACATCAAAAATTATTCCGTGAGTATATCTTTCACCTATAAATGAAGCGAATCGGAAAATGTAGGCATTCCAACCATAGTAGCTGGCATAGGAGCGTATATAGCCCTCCGCAGCTGCCTTTGTGGCTCCATATAACGACGTAGGTTCAAATGGATAGGATTCAGGGGTCGGATGTACCTTAGCGTCTCCGTATACTGATGATGTAGAGGCAAATGCTATGTTTTTAACATTATTCTTTTTCATTGCCTCTAAGACTGACTGGGTAGCTTCAAGATTCTGCATATGGTCAACGTCATGATTGAGAAAACCTGCTTTAGTATCAGCATGAGCTGCAAAATGAAAAACAAAATCTACTCCACTCATGGCTTTAGATAATTTTCTAGTATTAAGCACATCTCCCTTAACTAAACTAAATTTTTTATTTTTTAAGTTATGTTCAATAAAAAGCTTCTTACCCGTTGAAAAGTTATCATAGACAATAACCGAGTGGCCACGTTTTAAGACATAGTCAGCTATATGAGAACCTATGAACCCTGCCCCACCAGTGACTAAATATTTCATAATTTTTTATATGATTGCTTAATAATTTCTAAAACATATTTTGCTTCTCTCAAAGACTTGTTGCTAACATCGTGTTTACGTATTTTTTGAAAAAAGATGTTGCACTCTCTTTTCCATGATAAATCCTCGTCAGGGAAATTATGCTCGGTTATTTTTGGTGGTCCCATTTTTTTACTCATTTTATACAATGTTAGTTTTTCTGCACCGTAACTTCTACCTAGCCCATCTATTTGAATTTTTGCTGTCCGGAGCATTATTTCAAAAGAAAAGAGATTTTTCCACTCAAGGCAAGTTGCTGATAAATTTGCGGCCACATTCCCACCCTTTAAAAGCAAGAAGGATGTATCCTCAAGTTTTGTTTTCCAAAAAAGAGTTCCGACGAAACTGCCATGATACTTCAATTCTCCAGAGAAATAATTCACCAAATCAATAAGATGAGACCCTTGATCCAAGAGTTCGCCTCCACCTGCTATATCTTTATCAAATCTCCATTCTTTTTCGTATCCTAATCTTCCTCCATGGCCGTACTTGGCTCGAATGAACAAAACTTCACCGAATTTTTTTGAATCAACAATTTCTTTTGCCTTAAGTATTGCCGGATGATACCTGTGATTATAGCCGAACATTACCACCACTTTTTTATATCCATAAGCTTTAATGATTTCTTCCAAATCCTTGGTACTCCTCCCTCCAGGTTTTTCTACTAATACATGTTTGCCATGCAAGATAGCTGACGCAGCAATTTTAGATAAATATTTATTAGGTGTTGATATAATTAATGCTTCTATATGGAAATCATTTACTACTTTTTTCCAATCTGTCTCACTCTGACAGTTAAATTCACGGGCAAACCTTTGCGCCTTTTTTTTATCTGTATCGCAAATAGTAGCTAAGTGTGCACCCTTTGGCAGAAATAAGGCCCTTTTCCTTCCTATTAAACCTGCTCCAATGATTGCAACATTTATTTTTTTCATATTACTATATTCCCATTCCAATGTATGTGAAACCATTCTTTCTGTATAGATCGGCCGGAAGAAAGTTTTTTGTGTCAACAATAACAGCCTTATTCATGAGAGGCGCAATGGTCTGTGGGTTAATTTCCTTAAACTCATCCCAATCAGTCATTAACACCACCATATCAAGTTTACGGAAAAAATTCGGAAGCTTTGTACAGACTTCAATGAAGGGGCTACTTGCAATAGGCTTTTTTATTGCTGGATCAAAAGCCTTAATGATACAACCTTTAGCTTTCAGTAGCACTGCCAACTCTAGCGACATTGACCTTCTCAAAGTATCAGTTTTAGGTTTATAGGTCAATCCAAGAATTCCTATGGTTTTACCCCTAAGTGAGAAATTAGGAATCATTATTTTTTTAAGAAGCATGGGCAATCTGCCTTTGTTGACAGCATATACTGCATCAAGTAACTTTGATGCAGTATTGGTCTCTTTGGCTATTTTCCGAAGAGATTGAACGTCCCTACCTAAAGTCCCACCACCAAACCCTAGTCCTGGGTTTAGTGAAGCGTGTGGACTGACTCGTTTATCTGATTTCAGAGCTTTTACCACGTCCGTCATGTCCGCCCCTACTTTTTCTGAAATATCAGACAGTTCGCTACTCCAGGAAATGCAGAGGGCGAGGTAGCTATTCAAGGCATGTTTAACCATTTCTGCACTTTCCAAGCCCATAGTTATAATTGGGCAATTAAACGAAAAATTGCGTTCAAATTGCTTTAATTCTTCACTATTATCTGACCCCAAAATGATGCGGTCCGGTTCTAAAAAAGATGAGAAAGCTTGACCGAGTTTTAGGTTCTCAGGAAAATAGACTACTTTTGGATTCTTCCATCCTTTTTTCTTTAAAACATTAATCAAAGTTCTTGATGTCCCAACCGGAATCTGGCTTGATATGACAATAACGGTTCGAGATGATACGTTTGCGGCGACAATTTTAAATAGTTTCTTAATTATACTCATATCAGAGGTATCTTTGTCATCAACCTCCACATCATAAGTGATGAAAATATAATCCTTATCTCTCAAAATCTTTTCTTCCGTAGAAAAGATTAAATTTTTGTTTATATGTTTTTTCAATAGTTCGTCAAGATCAGGCTCAAAAATTGGTGTAATCCCTTTATTAAGATTTTTTATTAAATTTTTATCAATATCAAAACCAAAAACATTAAACCCTAGTTTGGCTAAAGATGTTGCATAAACACAACCCAAGTGCCAAAGTCCAACAACTGCAACATTTTTATTTTTCATAAAAAAAATCGTTATCTATTCTCCGTAATTTAAACAAGTCATTCTTCTTTAACTTTTTCAAGATATCAGTCCTATCCCATTTAGCGCTTAACAATCTTCCACTTATATGATCTGCCTCGGGTGAGCATAGAAAAGCTACCAAACTAGTAATTTGCTCTGTGGAACTTTCCCCTTCTTTCTTTTGTTTCAAAGCGTCATTGTACATTTGGAGTCCAGCTTTCTTTTGTCCTTGGGCGATCAAATAATCCGTGATGCCCGTATTGACCGAACCGGGCGAGATACAGTTCACTTGTATGCCTAATACCCCAATCTCTGTGGCTAGGGTCTCCGTAAAACCAGAGACAGCAATCTTTGATGTATAGTAAGCTGAAAAGTTAGGTAATGCTTTTTTCCCACCTATACCTCCTCCAGCCAAATTGACAATCTTGCCCTTTTTTTGTTTTTTCATAATAGGCAACACAAATCGTGTGCAATATACGGTCCCAAAGACATTTGTTTCTATTGTTTTTGTCCACTTTTTCAAGTCCGCCCTGGTAAACTCCCCAATTTCACCATAAATCCCAGCATTGTTGATTAATATATCAATGGTCCCAAATTTTTTTAGAGCAAAATTTATCAGCCAACGACAATCAGAAATTTTAGAAACGTCAGCCGTAATACCAAAAAATCTTTTGCCGGTTGGATCTATTTCTCTAGAAATTGCATCGACATCTTCCTTTTTCCGCGCACAGATAAGTACTGTAGCCCCACGTTCAAAAAAATTCGTAGCGATTGCCTTACCAATGCCTTTTGACCCTCCAGTAACTATGACATATTTACCGCTAAAATCATTCATATTAGAGTTGTTTTTTTAGCGCTTGCCATGATGCATCAAAATCTGCATTGGTTTCAATTGTTCGCTGACTATAGAGCATTGCTTGGAGTACAGCAGGTTGAATTGTTACAATATTTGCACCAGCAGCAAAGGCCTGGCCAATCTGTGATACATTGCGAATACTGCCAACAATCAACTTTGGAATATCATATCCACCACTTTTTAGAAAATTTATAAGCCCCTCTGTAATTTTTGCTGGATGAGAATTTACATCAGTTAGCTGTCCAAGGATTGGATGATTTTTCTGAAACTCATTACTAGTTCTATATTTCTCTTGATCCTCAATACTGCGAGCCCAAAATAAACTAACGAATGACGGTGTTGGGTGATTTCTGATTGCTAGTGATGCGATTACTAGTTGTTCAAAGTTCATCATTGCAGTAACGTTCACAGGAATCTTTAAGTCGCCAAGTTTTTTTATAACATTTAAACACTTTATGTCCGAGGGAATCATTGGGACCTTAACAATAATATTCCTGGCAATTTGTCTGTATTTTTTTGCTTCGCTGACCATTTGTTCAATACTGGCAGTACTATCCGTAAGCTCAATGGAAACCGGTTTGTCATTCATTATCTTACAAATCTTTTTGATTGTCGGGATTACTTGTTTCAAAGTCAATCCATCTTTTAGCATAATGCTTTGATTTGTGGTAACGCCATCAATAATCCCCGTAGCGTTCCATTTTTCAATTTCTTTTACACTGGATGAGTCAAGAAAAATACTGCGGTTATAATCAATTTTTTTCATATTATTACTTTTCCTTTTTTAGATTATAAGTGATATAATATACTCTTAATTAGCAATTTGCAATATGAAAAATAGGGCTTTATTCATAGATAGAGATGGCGTAATCAACCATATGATATTGCAAAAGAATGGCAACTTTGATTCCCCGCAAAATCCCGCCCAAATCATGCTTGTGGATGGCGTTGTTGATGTAATTTTACTAATGAATAATCTAAATATTCCTGTTATAGAAGTATCCAACCAACCCGGAGTTGCCCTTGGAAAAATGAATTGGCAACTTCTAGAGAATATAGAAAACAAGATTCATTCTTTACTTAATGAACGAGGAGTACATATACATAAATCTTATCGATGCTTCCACCATCCAGAATCTGGTATAAGTGACCTTAAGATGATTTGTCAGTGTCGAAAACCGAATCCCGGACTTTTGCTACAGGCAACCTCTGAATACAAACTAGACCTTGAACAATGTATCATTTTGGGAGATAATGCTACTGATATGGAAGCTGGCAGAAAAATCGGGTGCAGGACCATACTCTTTTTTCATACAAACGACCTGCCACACAAGATAAAGACTAAAGAAACATATCCCGCTGAATTCAGAGTTCGCTCACATGCCGAAGTTATTCCTATATTAAAAAAATTATTTTTATGAAAGCTATAATTGTTGCAGGTGGTACAGGAGGACGACTGCGACCGCTGACTGATAACATTCCGAAGCCGATGATTGAAATTTCTGGTAAACCCATTCTGGAGCATATCATCAATTTTTTAGGCAAAAATGGTGTTAAAGATATTATTCTTGCCTTATGTCATTTACCCGAGCCAATCATGAATTATTTCAAAGATGGCAAAGATTTTGGTGTAAATATCACCTATGTTTTTGAGGACCCAAAAGTACCTATGGGCACTGCAGGGGCAATCTTCTCCGCCCGCAAGCACATATCTGATACATTTATTGTGGAATACGCAGACACATTAAGAGAACTTGATGTTGAAGAAATGATAAAGTTTCATAAAGCATCTGGAAGCTTTGCCACTATTAATGCATATCAACATCGTGGCATTAATCATAAAAGTACTTTGCATTTTACCGAAGATAATATACTTACTAAATTTGAAGAACGTCAAACCTCACAAAACCTAGAGAAAGGTTTTGCTTGGTCAAACGCTGCCTTTTATATATTCAATCCAGAAATATTTGAATATATCAACGAAAATACAAAATCAGATTTTTCACATGATATTTTCCCAAAATTATTATCACTGAACAAAAAGATTTCTGTATTTCCCACTACAAGTTATTTAATGGATATCGGAACGATAGAAAGTTTAGAGAAAGCTAGAGAGGATATGGCTAAAAAGTCTGCCTAACTTCGTAATTTCGGATGTGTGACAATTGAGTGCCAGATGACAGCTTGAAAACTTTCCGAAAGTGGTGTAATCAGTTCAGGTTCCGAAATGGGAAGATGAATTGATACTTTTGCCACTTTTTTGGTATAACCTCCATCACGACTTACAATACCAAGAATTGGACTACCCACTTTTTTTGCAAATTCCAAAGCTTTAACAATATTAACGCTTATGTTTTTTTCTATATTTCCGCCACCAACAGAAAAGACCATAACCACATCATTTGAACTTAGTTGGCTAACCTCTAACCACTTATTAAAGACAGTATCAAAGCCATCATCATTCGCGCGGGCTGTCAATTCAGAGACATTATCCGTAGGGGCATAAGCTTCTATCTTGCAAATTTTGCGAAAATCATTTACTGCGTGAGAGCAGTTTCCGGCAGACCCGCCAACACCGAGTAAGAAAAGTCTGCCGCCTTTTTTCTTGAGATTGACTAGGACTTTTATAGTTGCCTCAATTTCTTGTCGATTAATTTGACCTATGAGCTTGACTGCAGCATCTAGGTACATCCCAATATAATTTGTCATTTTTGTTTGCATAATGTTAAAAATTCAGTACAACTTTACTACCTTCCATATCAAATCGCACCTTCGTCTCTTCCAAACCTATTTCTTTCATCCTTTTTCTAAAAGCCGACTTATTATCTTTAACATAAAAGACAAACCAACCTCCGCCTCCTGCACCCATTATCTTTCCTCCAGAAGCTCCACTCTTCATGGCTTCAGCATACCATCTGTCTATCTGGGAATTAGAAACATGCTTTGATAATGTTTTCTTTATCTGCCAATGTTTGTCAAGGGTAACGCCAAAACTATCTACATCACCCTTCAAAAGATATTCTTTAGCTTTTTGACCTAATTTTTTTATATCATCCAGAGCTTTAATATGCCTTGCTGTAGCATGCTCTTTCTGGTCCGCAAGTGCTAAACTGGTATCCCTTAATATACCCGTTCTAAAAAACAAAAGGTTTGATTCCAATTCTAGAATTGTATGTAAAGATAAATGCAAAGGATAAACTGTAACCTTCCCTGTCGTATCCCTTTCAAAATATTTAAAACCTCCAAGAGCAACGATGTATTGGTCTTGCGGACCAATAAAATCACGACCTATCTTAAAACGCTCAATAGAAAAAGCTTTCTTTGCCAAATCAAGCTGTGAAATAGATTCTCTCTTTAAGCAATATAAAGCATTCAATAGTCCAACCTCTAGAGCTGCTGAACCACCTAAACCAGACCTTCCTGACACTTCCGAGTTAATATTGAGACTTACTCCGCTTAGTATTCCCGTGTGTTCAAGACAGGCTTTAACATATGGGTTTGGAATATCTTTGTATGAATGGCCTTGCGTGGCTTCCTGGCCATATGAGTAACTTATAAAGTTCGGATTCTCGCCCATAGTCAGTGTCACAACTAAATAGCGATTAATGGAAACACTGACCCAAGCTCCACCGTGAAGATTACTGTACCAATCAACATCTGTTCCCCCACCAGAGAGTGTAATGCGCATAGGTGTTTGAGTAACTATGACCGCCCTATCGCGAGAATTATGAGCATAGTAGTTTTCCTTGGGATTTTTACCCATCTTTTTCTGAATTTTTGACATAAGGGAATTATAACTATGATAGCGACGAATGCAAGTAAATATTATATAATTGCTTTTGTTCCAAAAAAATGTTTTAATGAAATAATACAAAAAATGATTGGCAAAATACTAAAAAATGTAGTCCACCAACTATTGATTAAGTGCATAATTATAAAAAATAAGTTTGGAGATAAACTCTCTGACTGGATGTTGCCAGAGGGAACAGAAGAAGAAAAATTTAGAATTAGTATTCTAAGAAATGACATAAACTCTCTCCCCAAACTTCAAGAAAAAGATTCTATTGTCTCCGAACAAGAATGGGATAGACATAGAATGACTCTGCGAGATCATATTATGAGACTGGATCCGCGTAATTTTTTGCGCTGGCCAGTGGTTATTTCCACAATGTTTTTTTCTGGAAAAATTGTAGAACTGGAATACTTAAAAAGTCTTCCAGATTGGGCAGAATACGATAAAGCTATTACCGAATCTACTATAGGTAAACCAAAAAACTTCCCTGATTTTAAGAGATCAAGCGGTAATCTCATCCACCATGCATACAGTATCGCTCTTTTTTCTGAAACATTCTCTCTTAAAATAAAGTCTTGTCATAATATTTTTGAATTTGGCGGTGGGTATGGTAGTCTAGTTCGTTTTATGTATCAATTTGGATTTACAGGGAAATATATCATTTTTGATCTTCCAGAATTTTCTTTCCTTCAGAAATACTATCTTTCTGGAATCCCGAGACTTGGTATTGACTTCAACAAAAATACAGAAAGAACGGAGAAAGTAGTCTCACTGACAACAACCATTGAACAAAGCGTGAACTCCGTCGGAAATAAGCCATTAGACATTTTTATAGCCCTTTGGTCACTTAGTGAATGTCCTATTGCCCTTAGGGAAGAAATTTTCAAATTACTACCATTGCCAAAATATTTCCTAATTGCTTACCAAGAAAAATTCAACAATATTGACAATGTTGATTATTTCAAAAAATTGGCCATTCTACGTCCAGAGTACAGATGGATTGACTTTCCTATTTTACATCTGCCGGGCAATCGTTATTTTTTTGGCAAAAAAATAGAAGGGTAGTCCTTTTTTACCTGCTCTAGGGCAGTAAAAGTTCCTATATCAACAAGATAACCTGACAAATGATAGCCGTACATTTTAATTCCTTTTTCCAAAAGAGAAGGAAAAATATCCTTGCCAAAATCATAATCTCTATCTTCCGGTATATAGGAAAAGATTTCTGGTTCAAATATATATATACCGGCATTGACAAGGTTTGTAGTAACTTCTTCTGGTTTGGGTTTTTCTTTAAACCAGAGTATGCACTCTCTTTCATCTAATCCGACTATTCCCTTCCCGGTTAGATCTTCAAAACGCTTAAGGGCTATAGAAACAATACCCTTTTTTGTATCGTGAAATTTTTCAAAATCTTTTAAATCTAAAGAAAAAAAGTTATCACCGTAGATGACAAGACATTTTTCATTCCCGACAAAATCTTTAAAATTTTTGAATCCTCCAGCTGTTCCAGATAATGTTTTTTCTATTGAATAGCGAATTTTTGCTCCAAACCTTGAACCATCGCCGAAAAAGTCGGTAATAACATCCGGTAAATAAAAAAGGTTGATACCGATGTCACGAATTCCATTTTCAACTAACCATTCTATGTGATGTTGTAAAAGAGGTTTCCCACCGATTTCCACCATTACTTTTGGTATGGTGTCGGTAATTGGGCGTAATCGTGTACCTAAACCTGCGCAAAGAATTACTGCTTTCATCCCGTTAGTAGAAAATAGCATCGCTCTCCGAGCAGAATGTTATTTTAAGATTATATGTTGTTAATTTAGACTTTATCATACTTATCATTTTATGGATTTATCCAATGCTATTTTCACTACGGGATGTACCCTGTAGTGAGCTTTGCTCTACTACCGGGGTCATTTTAGTGATTTTTTGTAATATTCTATTGTTTTGACTAATCCATCATGCAGATTAGTTTTTGGTTTCCATCCAACAGATTTGTAAATCATGGATATATCCGCCACCAGTTTCATTGGGTCCCCCGGTCTTTCTCCTTGGTCTATTATTTCCAGTTTTTTTCCTGTGATTTTAACAATTTCTTCTAGCACATCTCGCATAATAACCCCAGAACCTGAACCTATATTGAAAATGTTGCAACCCGGAAGATCCATTACTGCAATATGAGCCTCTGCGATATCTTTTACAAAGACATAATCTCGAAATTGTTTCCCGCCCCAGTACAATTTTACCGACTTACCTGCAAGGGCTCCTTTAATCCACAGAGGAACTGCGCGAGTAGGGGGTTTTTGCTCATCGTGTGGACCATAAGCGTTAAAATAACGCAAAGACACACTCTCTATTCCAAAGCTATGATAATAAGCATTGAGTATTGACTCAAATGCTAATTTGCTTGCTCCGTACGGTTGCATCGGTTTTTTAATTTGGTCTTCTTTTACAGGAATCTCTTTTGGTTCACCATATACAGAAGCAGATGAGGAAAAAATGATTTTTTTCACGCCTGCATTACGCATACTTTCAAGCAGTTTGACTCCATTTATCACATTGTTTTCAATATACGAAAGAGGATTATCAAAAGAAAATTTAATAATACTGAATGCGGCGAAATGCATAACCACATCTACCCCCTCCAAAGCTTTTTCAAGTATTTTTTCATCAACTATAGAAGCTTTATAAAACTTAGCTCTTTTGTCTACAAATTTTTCATATCCAAAAGATAGGTCATCAATAACCTTGACTGAATGTCCATAATCGCAAAGAAGTTTTACTGTATTTGAGCCAATAAAACCAGCTCCGCCTGTAACTAAGATTTTCTTTTTAGCCGACATAGGAACACTTTAGCATAACCTTGATAAAAATGTCTAAAACTGTATTATAGTGAAATAATGAACAAAGAGTCACCTTTTGTTAGTGTCATTCTGCCTATTTATAATAGTGAGGAGTATCTCAAAGACTCCATCGGAAGTATCCTGAATCAAACATATAAAAATATTGAGTTGTTACTCCTAATTTCCGCTAGAACTAACAGGGAGAGCTTAGATGTAATAAATTCTTTTACTGATGCTCGAATACGACGAATATACCGCACACCAGAAGAAAACCTGCCAATAGCTCTAAACAGAGGGATTAGAGAGTCTAAAGGCAAATACATCGCTAGAATGGATGCTGATGATATCAGTATGAGCAATCGTTTGGAAGAGCAAGTCAATTTTATGGAGAGGCATCAAGATGTGGGGGTAGTTGGCTCTTGGGTCAAAACAATTGGCACTGGCAAAAGTTTTATAAATAAAGCTTTGACAAATCCAGAAGACATTCGGGTCAATCTTCTTTTTTACACTTCCATGGTGCATCCATCCACTATGTTTCGCAGGAGTCTCTTAGAAAAATTTAACCTAGAGTACGACGGAACATTTGATGAAGTAGAAGATTATGACATGTGGGTACGATGTTCAGTTTGTTTTCCAATAACCAATATAAACAAAGTGCTACTTTTATATCGTATACACAAAAACAGTAAGTTCCAAACTCATAGAAAAGAAGTAAGAGATGTAACCTACAAAATCAGATTGAAATTACTGCAAAAGCTGGGTCTTAATCCGAGTGGAGAAGAGATGATAACTCACAATTCTCTCGATCCGATGGAAGGAGAAAATGTTGATGTCTTTTTAAAAAAAGAAGGAGAGTGGCTGACTAAAATCATAAAGGCCAATGTAAGAACAAATGTATATGCCAAAGAATCACTTTCCAAAATAATTTATAATCGCTGGTACGCAATATGTGGAGCTAATACAAAAGAAGGATTAGTTGTATGGAAGAAATTCATACAGTCTCCATTCTTTCATATAAACAAACCTGGACATATATGGGACTGTATAAAAATGTTTATTAAATGTGTTATAATTTTACAAACTTAACTATGTTTTCGGCTCTTTTGTCCCATGTGCATCCAAGAACTTTTAGAAAAGCCTTATCGGCTAATTTTCTGCCAGCTTCTGGATTTTCATATAAATATGTGATTTTATTGGCTAAATCCTTCGGATTATCTGGTATTGAGGAAATAGCGCAATCAAAAAGCATCTCATCTATAATCGGCAGATTTGAATAGACTATAGGTTTCTTGCTAAACATATATTCATAGACTTTCATCGGAAAACCGTACTCTCTGAAATGTGGCTTATCAGGATATGGAATAACAAGCATATCCATGGCCTGCTCAAAAGCCGGTACTTCATGCGCCTTTACCGCCTTAAGAAAAAAGGCTCTGTCAGAGACACCCAGATTTTCTGCTATAGCTTGGTTTTCTTCTATTTCTTTTTTATCCATCGCTCCTACAAAAATCATTTTTATATTTTTATCCGATATATAAGTCAAAGCTGCAGTCATAGTGCCCACTCCTTTCTCCATACCCATAGTTTTATAAAAACCGACATAGCCAACCAATGTTCCATCTAGAGGAAATCCTAAACGTTTGCGCAAATCCTTTATTGTCTCGGAGGTATGTTTAAACATTTCCACATCTACCCCTCCATATGAAACCAAAACTTTATGGCTGTTAATACCAGATGCACGAACGATTGAGTCTTTTATTTTTTTTGTGGTTGAAACCAAATAGTCGCTATTTTTAGCAATAAAATTATCTCGCCAATCCTCAAACAACTGATGCCAATCAGAAAAAACTTTGTAACGAAATCTTAAGACTTTTCGCCAGAAAATAAGTGTGACGGAGAGATATGGGTCATTTGAAAATAAAACGGTCTCTTTTGTATTGTATTTCTTGGCCAGAATAAAATAAGGCAGATAGAAAAAATAAAAAACTGACCGTAAAGAAGCCCATGAGTTTATGGAAATTACATTGGTATTTCCAAAGTTATCTCCCAGAGGTCCGGCTATAACAAATGTAAAGTCGCCTGCCAAAACTCGGTTAAAAGCCGTAGCCATAGATTTCATATATATATAGACAGGTCTGGCTGACGGATATTTATATGATGTTAAAAATATAAATCTCATAATACGAAATAACGAATAAAAACACGAATAGCTACAAATAATATCACAGAAAGTCCCTTTTCGTAGCTATTCGTGGACTCATTCGTTACTTCGTATTATATTATACAAAAAAGGGACTTTATGGTAAGGTAAAATACACATGACCAAGAAAAAACAAAAAAAGAATGGTGTCAGAAAGATTGATGTAAAAAAGGATAGGTTTCTGGTGACTGGTGGAACAGGTTCTTTGGGAAGACATATTATAAAGAAACTTCTAAACCTTGGAGCAAAAAATATTATATCTATTAGTAGAAATGAGGACTTAATAAAACAAGCTGAACTGGAAATTAATTCCCCTTATGTCAAATTCAAAATAGGAAATATTTCGGATGAAGAGATGATAAAAAACCTTATGGAAAGGGTGGATGTTGTCTTTCACACCGCCGCCATAAAGCACGTTTCTTTGGCTGAACAGAATCCGCGAGAAGCATACCGCGCAAATATATCTGGTCTACTTAACATATTGAACGCAAGTTCTTCTCTAAAACGCTTCGTTCACACCTCCTCTGATAAAGCCATTGGTGTTATGAATTGCTACGGAGCAACGAAACTTTTGGGAGAATACTTGGTTCGAGAAAGTAATGAATTGTATAATGACGACTCATATCTAGTTATTCGTTGTCCAAACTTTTTGGGTTCTCGCGGTTCTGTTCTGGATATGTGGAAAAAACAATTGGCAAATGCTAATAAAATAAAAATAAGCGACCCGGATATGACCAGATATTTTATCACCCTTCCGAATGCAACCGAATTTATAGTAGATATGGGTCTTACAGATAAACCAGATGCCAAAAAAATATATTATCCTTTAAAATATACAAAAAAATTCAGACTGGAAGACTTAGCTAAGGCATTCTTAAAAGTCCACGGCAATAAAACTTCATCAATTCAAATCACTGGCGCCACACCCGGAGAAAAGAAACACGAGGATTATATCTCTGACGTGTCTTTAACTCCAATAAGCGAGCTGGTCTCCATGATAGACCAATTGGTATAAATCCTTGTATAAAATGTCAAAAAATGTATCATATGTTCAGAAGTTCTTAGAAATATAGAAGGGAGTTTGTATGAGAGTTTGTCTGAATGTTCCACCTTCTTTGATACTTTCTGATGAGAGATTGATGATGCATCTCGGCATCCTAAAAGTCGGAAGTGTATTGAAAGAAAAAGGAATTCCCGTGGATCATTTAGATCTCTCGGGAGTAAAAAACTACACAGCTGTGATAAAAACCTATATCGCCGATAATGATACACTCATTTTCGGCATTACCGCAACCAGTCCGCAAATCCCCGCTTCTGTTGCGCTGGTCAAAGCAATTAAGGAAAAGAGACCGGAGGCCAAGGTTATCTTGGGTGGATCTCACGTCACCTTAGTCAATGCCGCCTTTCGCAAAGAAGTTGCCAAAGGAATTTCCGGAAGAGCGACTCGTGCCTTTCAAAAACTGGATGGGTTGTTTGACACCATGATTGCCGGTGATGGAGAGCTTGCAATGCTTCATGCTTTGGAAAATCCAAATCTGAAGTTTATTGATGCAGACGATCCAAAGTCAGATCTTTTTCTCAATTCTACCTCGCTTAATGCGCTACCGTGGCCAGCAAGAGACCTTGTCGATGTTCCAAGCTACAAATACACGATCGATGGAATACGCGCCATCACTATGATTCTACAGCTTGGATGTCCATTTGGTTGTGGTTTTTGCGGAGGCAGAGAATCACCATTCCTTCGCAGAGTCAGGTTGCGGGACACAGAAAATGCCATCGCCGAAATGCGACACATCTATGAGACATATGGTCTAAGAGGTATCATGTTTTACGACGATGAACTCAATGTTAACCCGCAAATGATTCCCTTGATGCACGGCATCGCTAGACTCGGAAAGGAGCTCGGAATAGAGTGGAAGTTGCGAGGGTTTGTAAAATCTGAACTCTTTACAGCAGAACAAGCTTCGGTAATGTACGAGGCGGGATTCAGAGAAATCCTCATCGGCTTTGAGTCTGGTTCACCCCTCATCCTGAAAAATATTAACAAACGGGCAACAAAAGAAGACAACACAAGATGCGTTGAGCTCGCTCGAGACGCCGGTTTGCGTGTAAAAGCTCTGATGTCCATGGGGCATCCCGGGGAGAGTGAACAAACCGTGAGAGAGACTGAAGAATGGATTCTGGCAATGAAGCCAGACTCATTTGACTTGACTCGTATCACAGTTTATCCAGGCACTCCGTATTTTGACCACGCTGTGCCGCATGCAACCCAAGATGGTGTCTGGATATACACCATAAACGGCTCCAATCTCTACTCTCGCGAAGTAGACTTCACGACAAACTTCCTCTACTACAAAGGTGATCGAGGTGATCGGATGGGTCTCAACCAATTTTTCACTTTTACTGACTTCTTGTCAGCAGAAGACCTGGGTCAACTCAGGACAGAAACTGAAACTCGACTGAGAGAAAAACTAGGACAACCATTCCAAGATGATGCTCCAGCTATCCAGTTTGAGCATTCTATGGGTATGGGTCTGCCAGAACACATCTTACGAAGTTCTAGCTAAAAGGGCTGGGGAATTCCCCATGCCCTTTCTTTTTTATTTATATTTTATTTTATAATTTAGGCGTCTTGCAAGATCATACACTTGATATCTGGCTAGAGTGTATGTGATTAAAGTTGGATTAGTCAAAGCTTTTGCTAATGGTACAACAACAATTTCAGTAAATTCTTTTTCACTCATTAAACCATGGCTTTGTTTACGCAAATGTGACAACATCTTTAAACTATCAATTTTTAAATCAACGATTCCCAAGTGAACGACCTGGTCGCAAAAAGATGGTGCATGATGTTGTTTACCAGCTATAACAATGGAAGAGGGGGTAACATTAATGCCTGACTCTTCTAATAGTTCTCTGGCCATTTCGTGCTTGACTTTTTTACCTTCTTTAGTTAATCCACCAGGTGCTTCTAAACAAAGTGAATCAACAGCAGGACGATGCTGACGGATTAAAACCACATACCAATCCTTTTTTAATTTATCGTAAAAATATGGCAATACACTGACAGCTGGACCTGTTTCAAAAACATGTCGTACAAACTTATATCGAGAACCATTTTTCATCTTCACTTCAGCTGTTCTTCGTGTAAAACGAAAAATATTATGAAATTTTTTCGAGATTGCCTCAATTTTTATTACTTTGCCTTTCATATAATTATAATTTTAGGGATTTAATGAACTTCTTTAGGGGTTTGGCAAATTTTGGATGTGTTATTCCAAAATTTATTGTGGCTCTTATAAAATCAAGCTTGTTGCCCGTATCTTGAATTTTTCCTTTGCATTCATAGGCGTACATTTCATGTGTATGAGAATATACTTTTAACGCGTCTGCCAATTTTACTTCTCCATTTGTATGATTTTTTACCAGATTTTCCAGAATGGAGAAGAATTCTGGTGTTAAAATATACTTACCGGTCAAAATCAGCCTACTGGGAGCCAAAGCCGGCCCAGGCTTTTCTATGATGTCAACGACTTGATGAAGTCTGCCTTTTGATTTTTTCGGTTTGATAACGCCAAACCGTGAAGTGGCCTCCAAGGGAACTTTCTCGACAGAAACAACCGGAACATTTTTTTCTTCGTACACTTCCATAAGCTGTTGTATAAACGGATGGTCGTCAAAACCCAAAAGATCCCCCATGCTTACCACAAACGCTTCATTTGATTTTATAAAGGGACGGGCAAATAAAATAGAATGACCGTCTCCCAAAGTGCTTTGCTTTTTAATATAACGAAATTTAATTTTCTTGATGAGCTCGTGAAGTTTTATGAGATCCTCTGGGGCATCATCAGGTTTTGAAAAGGCTTTTTCTAAATATGCATCCTGATATTTTGGAGAAAAATATTTTTGTATGCTGTCCTTGCTCTGATTTAAAATAAAAATTATCTCTTTTATACCAGACTCTACAGCCTCTTCCACTAAGTATTGAAGTATGGGCTTATCTACCAGATGAGTCAGCTCCTTTGGGTAAGCTGTAGAAGACGGGGCAAACCTTGTGCCCAAGCCAGCCAATGGAACAATTAATTTAGTAATAGGATGTTTTGAAGCCATTACTTTTAATTTATAAACCTGTATCTGATAATTGTCCAGAGAATTTTGAAACCATGTCGCCAATTCATTTTCTTGCCTTCAGCATAACTTCTGGGATAATAGTGTATGGAAACATCCACAGGTTTGTATCCTCGTTTCAATATTTTACACATAAGTTCATTATCAAAATCAAAATCATTCGTTTTAACATCAATAGAATCCAAAAGTTTTTTTGTAAAAGCTTTATAGCATCCTTCATATTCTCCGGCATTATTTAAATAAAGAATATTAGTAGTCCAAGTTATAGCAAAATTACCAAGCCAACCTAAAATACCCACAGATATGCGGTTAGTTTCCCTTAATCGATTTTCTATGCGGACTCCGTTAGTGACTTCTGTTTTATTATCCAATATTGGCTTTATCACAGCAGGATAATCTTGAGGATCATATTCTAAGTCAGCGTCCTGAAAAATAACAATATCCCCTGTAACTTCCTTTAATCCAGCTTTAATAGCACCCCCCTTACCACGATTTGGATTAAGTGTAACCACTTTTATACCCTCAACACCTTTCAATGTATCTTTCGTATGGTCACTTGAACCATTATCCACAACAATAATCTCTTTTTCTAAATCCAAACGGGCATCTTTAACACGCTTTATAATTTCTAGAATCGTCTTCTGTTCATTGTAAGCAGGAATTATTATTGATAGTTTCATATAATGCAGGTAGTATATCTCAAAAAAACTAGAATGGTAGGTTGACAAAGTCTAGTATGAATGCGTCCATTAAATAGGTCGAGAGGACATATAATACAAAAATTGGGAAAAGGAATATCAATTTTGAATGGATTTTTTTTATATATAAACTAGAAACAATAACAACTGCTGGCATAGTAATAAATAAAACTCGTGTCACTATTGGCCAAACAAAAACAACAGTAGAGGAAAGGAGAACTAACCAAATAAATATTGTATTTTTATCTAGATTTTTATCTTGAAATACTTCTTTCGTTCGTTTGAAAAAAATATACGCTCCACCCAAAAACAAAAACCAGCCGAAATTATATAAACTTCCGAATGATTTTATATATTCAAGGATACGAGAGTTGTAAACATAAATCGGCTGATTGAAAAACCAATCAATATAAGTGTAGTGGTAAACAGAAAAAATGTGTAAATTCAGAACAAGCATTGGAGTAAAAGAGAGCAACCCTGTAATAAACATTTTTTTTATCATGTTTGACCAATCTTTCCAATAAATAAAAATAATCAAGCCGAAAATAACCACGTAAGCCAAAAAAGCGTATTCTTTGAACAAACCCCCAATACCAACCAGTACAGAGGATATCCAAAGCCATTTAGTTTCTTTAGTCTCAAGGTATCTATAGGAATAATACAAAGATGCCACATAAAAAGCCCAACCACCCATATCCATAAGATAAGAAAGACCAAAGACAACAACGGCATAATTTGTGACTAAAAATAAAGTTCCAAAAAAAGCGGTCTTTGAATGACCTATAATCCTGCGCAGTAGAGAATAAAAAAACATTCCCATTATAATATATAAAAGACTATTCTGTACTAACCATGATAATAGAATATTGTCAACTAATATATCGATGGCTCTGACTGATTGCAAACCTAGATATGTGGTAACAATCCTATATGGAGTAAATCCTGAAGGTTCTATGCCAGTTTCTAACACTAGAATAGCATCAACATAGGAAACACTATCACCTACAACTTGAGGACCAATGGCATAAATAGAAAAAACTGACAAAAATATAAGTAATAAAAATAAACTGATTTTAAATTTATCTCTAATATAAGAGGACGAAAGAAATTTGATTAATCTTTCGGCTCTTTTGTCCCAACTGTGCTCCTCTATTTCTTTCCTTGCATTTTCACTTATTTCTTTAGCAAAATCTGGATTATTATCTATTTTCAATAGACCATTGACCATACTGTCAACATCACCAGATTCTGTGTATATAGCGGAATTTTCGCCTAAAACCTCTTTTATAGAGTTAAGGTTTGTAGTAATAATAGGACGCCGACTTGACATATATTCAAATATTTTCATTGGTGACATATAGAATTCATAGTGGTCATTTTTCGGAAAAGGAGCAATAAGAGCACTTGAAGCTCCTAAATATGCTGGTACTTCGGTATTTTTAACAAAGCCAGCAAAAATCACTCGGTCTTTAAGACCACTTTCATCAACAATTTTTTTATAGAAAGAAATATCTCCTTCAGTTCCACCAACCAACATCAAGATAAATTTTTCAGGTAATCTTTTAAGCACCGAGAAAAGTGTGGACAGGCCTTTTTCCATACCCATAGTACGAAGCATCCCCACATATGTAATTATAAATTTGTCTTCTGGAAGTTCTAATTTTCTCCTGGCTTCATTTGTGGAAATGTTCGGTAAGAACGATTTAAAATCTACAGCATTTGATTCATAAATAATTCTCTCTTCAGTAATACCAAATTCTTTCATTATTTTTTCTTTCTTCCAGCGATTAGTAGCAATTATTTTCCAAACTCTTTTGAACAATAAACTGTAAAATCCTTTTTGATTTTTGGGATAATTATGAATCTCGTAAACAGTTTTTGGAAAAAAAATGGAAGCGAACAATAGTGGTGGCGTGTCGCATGAAATTATGACATCTTGTTTGTTTGCTTTGAAAAGGAGGTATAGGACGCAAGATATAGAAAACGAAAAAAGACTTATAAGAAAGGTAATTTTTTCCAAAAACCCGATAAAGAGCAAATCCAAAACAGGTAAAAAAACCACTTTAAAATTATCTTTTGTGCCAAAATATTCAGAAGATGTTTTTGAAGTCCGCTTCAGTCTGCGAGGAACTAGGACGATAGTCTCCATTCCTGCATTACAAAAAGCTTCTGCCATTTTGGCAGTGAAAAAGGCAATGCCTAATTCTGCAGGAAATCTACCATGATATATCAAGAATATCTTTTTCATATACGAAATAACGAATTAAAACACGAATGACTACGAATAATACGAAGTAACGAAATGATACACGAAAAACTGTGAATTAGGAACCATTTCGTAGTTATTTGTAGATTTATTCGTTATTTCGTATACTACTTTATTGCGAATACATAATAACCGGAAGTCGTCGTTCTCCTTTCAGTTTTAAATACTGCATCTAAAAAATCTGCCAAAGGGTCTATTACGAACCGAAGACGATGTTGAAATGGAATAAAGAACAAAAGAGCTTTGAAATAACCTCCTCTTTTAACACATTCAACTTTAGAAAAATCTTTAAAGAGAAGTTCAATTGCATCATCAAAAAATCGCCAGTAATCAGGGTAGAAGCCCTTTTTTGCATGATATGGGTAGATGGACGGCACATGAAAAAACATCTTGCCTCCATGCCGTAGGACACGATGCATCTCATCCATGGCCTTCTGTGGGTCCCTGACATGCTCTAAAACAGAATGGCAGATAATAGCATCAATTGAGCCCTCAGGAAGAGGAATGTTGTGAATATCACCAACGATATCTGCTCCGGTATTTTTATCATAATCCATAGTCTTGTAGTCTGAATTTGCAAATAGCTCCTTATATGAAGAGAGCCATTTTGTAAATGGTTTCCCTCCACCAACATCCAAAATAACTTTCTCTTTACTTATTTCCTTAATCTTATTTTCTATAAATTTTTGGCAGTTCATTTTATCAAAGTTAATATACCGATATATCCGGTATGCCATGACAATCATATACAGTGGCAGACATTTTTTTATCTACCTCCGTATATAATACCTTACAAGTATCAAAATATTTTCGATAGACACTCCTTTGGTCTATCCTAGGCACATCTAACACAAAATAATATGCTTTGTTCTGATTCATATAATCTATTTGTCCCGGAAATTTGGGGTCAATATATAAACGCCTCCCATATTTACCTATTCCTCGTATTTCATGCCCACCATTATCATTAAAAGTAATGATTTTATCAATATCTGGATTATTTTTTATATATTCCACCGCAGGATAAAGTAAAAATTGAGCATGCCCATTCCAATGCCCCACAAGATATTCTTCTACAAATAGGCCATTATACACCAAACCAAGTGGTAGGAGGAAAATAAGAACTAATTTTTTGTACTGCGGTTTGATCATTGCAAATACCACTGCTACGAGACTAATAATCCAGGAAAAACCGATAACTAAAAAAGAAACATAAAAACCTAGTGGCCCTGAGCCTCCAGAAAATGGATAAACAAAATTCCATTTAAGACTTGCTATCCTAGTAATCCACTCCGACTTTGGATGGAGTGACGGAACATAGTGTGGCAATGATTGAAGTAAAATTAAAATTAGACCAATTATTAAACCGAACAGAAAAAATTCTTTGGTACGCCGGTCTTTTGTTCTCACAATCTGGGCTATAACCAAAGTGGTCAAAACCGTAAGTGGCAAAACAAGAAGTTGTAAATATCTGTCAAGCGCTCCTGCAGAAAAATCAAATAGAATAACATAAAAGACTATGGAAAATAGAAGAAAAAATATAAACAACTTTGCTTTATAAAAAATTCCTTTTAAATCGAGTAATGGTACAAGAACTAAAAATGGAGAGGAGTACAACAATGCTTTAATGCATTGTATAACTGTCTGAAACCAGGAGCGAGAAGAGAAGTCTATTAAAAAACGTCCCCAGTAACTAATAGACTCTTCAAGCTTAAAAAAGGGAAAAATTTTCACCGAAAAAACGAGAAGAACTGTGAGCAGGCCGAGAAAAAAACCCAATCTTACGATATATCGTAAGATATCTTTCTTGCTTATATCATTTTTCTTTGACCAAATAAAATCAGCTATTATAGCAAAAATGGCCAAAAGAAAACTGACCTTAACTAAAAATCCCAATATGCAAGCAAGACCTAACAGAATAAGCCATTTATATTTTTCCTTGCCGGTGGTTTTTTTAATTTTAAAATATCCAATCAGTGCCAAAAGAAAAAAGAATGGCATAATCTCTCCATCCGTATCAACCATAAGAGACGCCAACACTGAAAAATAAGAAAAAATCCAAATGAAAGAAGCGATAAGAGCTTCCTTTCGCCCAAACAAAAATCTCATCAAATAATATAAAAGCAATAAATTTAATAATCCAAAGAAGACTGGAACAAATCGAAAATGGGTGTTAAAACCTATCATAGACCCCGCCGTACGATAAATAAATTGCCCTAAAGGCGGATGCGGTATTGTAGAGCCAATATTAGCCGGATTAACTACAATAGGCCATTTGTATTCGTCTTGGTGAAGTGGTAAACCTGCCCCTCCCAAACGAGTTGCCAAGAAAAGCAAAACCAGTATAAAAAGCGTTGTCTTTTCATGCATCTTAAACCAGTCAATTATTCTATTTATCATATAGCAAGATGGTATCAAAATAAAGTTATTTTGAATACCGTTACTTTTTACGTTTGCATAAATATTGTCCCAAAACAATATAATCCATTTCTGTGTTCAAAAAACATTTTATAGCATCATTTGGGGTGCAAACAATCGGTTCGCCCTTAACATTAAACGAGGTGTTTAAGAGAAGACTTACTCCGGTTAATTTCTTGAACTCGTTAATAAGATTCCAATATCTGGGATTGGTCTGTTTGGAAACTGTTTGGATTCGAGCAGTGCCATCAACGTGTGTTACTGCTGGAATGATTTTCTGTTTATCTGCACGTACCGGACAAACAAAAAGCATGTAAGGTGAGATGCCAGAATCAAAGTATTGCTCCACATCTTCTTCCAAAACAGAGGGAGCAAACGGGCGATATGGCTCTCTAAATTTTATCTTACGGTTTACAATATCTTTCATCTCTCTCCGTCGCGGATCTGCAAGGATACTGCGATTGCCAAGCGAACGTGGCCCCCACTCCATCCTGCCCTGATACCAGCCGACCACATTTCCTTCCGAAATTAAACGTGCCGCTTCTTGTTCTATATCTTCTCGAATTTCATAATCTAGCTCAAATTTTTTTATAGCTTCTAGAACCGCCCTCTCACTATACTCTGGTCCCCAATACGCATGCTCCATTTGAAAAGTTCGCGGTTTGTCTAAAATATGATGCCAAATATAAAAACAAACACCTATCGTGCAACCGGGATCATAAGCCGATGGTTGAATCCAAATATTATCAAATATTTTTTTCTGTAATAACTTCCCATTAGCGGAGGAATTTAGGGCCACACCACCAGCCATAACCAAGTTTTTCTCTCCAGTATTTTTTTGTAACCAAAAAGCCATATCAAAAAAAATATCTTCCAAGACTTTTTGTCCGCTAGAGGCATAATGTTTATATTCTCCCGTTTGCACAGAATTCTCGTCCGCACAAGCTGGACCAAATTCTTTTATCCATTTATCGGAATAAGCAAAGTTACCACCTAAATGAAAAGAAAACCAAGAATTATCGTTTAGCAATTTTCCTTCTTTGAACTTAATCATTTTGGAAAAAACATCATAGTATTTTGGCTCTCCATAAGAAGCCAGGCCCATAACTCTATATTCATCTGCAAGCATTTTGTATCCCAGATACTGTGTAAGCGCTCCATAATAAAGACCGAGCGAATGTGGCAAATAAGTTCTTTTAATAACTCTCATTTTATTGCCATTACCAATACCCAAAAGAGTGGTGCAAGACTCCCCGCAGGCATCCACAGTTAGAATAGCCGCTTTTTCGTATGGAGAAACAAAAAAGGCGCTCGATGCATGGGCTATGTGATGTTCAATATAATAAAACTTTCCATTAAACCCAAGTTTTCGCAATTTGAATGGAACAGCTAAATGCTGAAAAAGTGTAAAAACAGATCCTCGCCACTCCTTATCATTCTTAAATGTAGATAGGGAGCGTGGAAAATATCGAATTAGCCACCAAATGCGCTTTAAGAGGCCTTTCCATGGTTGCCAATAAAATCCGGCATATTGCACATCGGAAAGTTTTATACCTGTTTCTTTTAGACAATACTCTATAGCGCTTATAGGAAATCGGCTGTCATATTTTTTGCGAGTGAAACGCTCTTCTTCAACTGCGGCAATAAGAACACCGTCTGCAGTAAGCGAGGCCGCGCTCTGATGAATATTGCAACTAATGCCTAAAATATAAATTGGATTCTTTGTATTCATTCTCAATTAATTTCCTTCGTAAATTCTCTCAGATATTCCTTAAGACAAACCTTCCAATCTCTAGTGAGATGTGGAGCAATCTTTTTTAATTCAATATTGGTTAACACTTCAGAACGAGGACGTGGAGCAAACCACGTTTCTTTAACGAAGTCAGATGTTACTTTTCGGACTTTAATTTTATTTGATAATTTAAAATATTTAACAATTGCAACTGCCACATCATAACGACTACAATTCCCTTGGCAAGCTCCGTGGTAAATCCTACCATAAAGTTCATGTTCCAGAATATATTTGATACTCTTGGCAAGATCATGAGTATAACAAGGCGTACCGTATTTATCCGTAACCACATTCAGTTCTCTTATCCCAACTTGGAGTTGTTTGATTATTTTATTTACAAATTTCTTATCTTTCTTCGGCCCGCCTCCCATCATCCAACCGGCCCGAATAACTACTGATTTAGGAAGGTCTCTTGCTATAAGCTCACCTGCGTATTTTGATTTACCATAAACACTCAAAGGATTCGGTATATCTTTTTCATTATATTCATCCTTTTCGCCGTCAAATATACCAGCTGTAGAAATGTATAAGAGTGGAAGATTATGTTCTCTTGCATAATCTGCAATATTTCGTACACCATCAGTATTTGTGGCGTAAGCTTCTTCTGGATGAAGTTCGCAGTACTCCATGTCCGTCAGAGCGGCAAGGTGAATAATGTAGTTTGGTTTTACTTTAGCGAGGTATTTGGCAACATCTTTACTTGACGATACATCAAGCCTATCCAGCCACGCAACGTTAACATCAATGTCGCTGGCATAGACATGACAAATATCTGTAAAAACTTCGTGTACGGCCTCGCCAAGCATACCTCCACAACCAGTTATTGCTACTCTGTCACTCTTATTAATCATTATGATTATAGTAAGCCAAGCCTCAATTTTATCATATCTTTTATAGTATTCAAAATAAGTTTAGGTTTGGAGCCAGAGGCAATCCCTGTCTTTCTTTTATAATGAACGACAGGAAATTGAGCAATCTTAAAACCTATTTTATTCGCTTTCAAGATTAATTCAGCGTCTATAAATGCGCCGGATGGATCACTATTTATTTTTATTTTGTCCAGAACAGATTTCTTAAAGATCTTCAGAGCGCAATTAATGTCTTTGAAAGATGTAAAAAATAGAATACTAATAAGAAAATTATATACCAAAGACTGAATTTTTCTAAAACCAGAAACGGCTTTTTTTATAGCATATCCGGCAATAACATCATTATCTTTGAGAAAGTGGAGGTATGGCACAGAATCCATGACATCATACTGGTTATCACCATCCGTATACATAATATAGTCATATTTTCCATTTTCAAAACCTTCTTTCAGTGTGGCTGTGTATCCTTTATTTTTGATGTGATGAACAACTCGTGTGTTTGGAAATTTTCGTGCCATTTCCTCAGCAACCTCGCCCGTCTTATCTTTTGCACCATCATCTATTATAACAATTTCAAATTTCTGGCTATTTTCTTTCAAAAAATCAAAGACGGTTGGTATCAAATTCGGCAAATTTCCTTCATCGTTATACGCTGGACAAAAAAAAGAGACTGAGCTTAATTTAAAATTTTCTGTCATTTTTATTTCTTAATTTAACTCTTTTACTAACTTTTTCATTAAAACATTTAAACTTTGGGACTGGGTAAAAGAACCTAATTTTTGTTGTATTTCTAACCTCTGGTGCGGGTCAAATAAACGCTGTATAGAGCTGGCTATGGCCTTTGGCGTGGCTTCTGTTATGCAAATGTCCGGCAGAAGATTAGTTAGAGATGTGTTGGAAACGAGGGGTATGGCTCCACAAGCAGATGCCTCCACTATGGTCTTATCGAATGAGCCGGATGGGGTAAGATTGAGATATATTTCGTGACTGCTATATATCTCCGGCAACTTATCTTGAGAGACTGCTTCCATAAAACTGACAGAAGAAGACAGATTTTGTTCCAGTACTATACTTTTTAAAAAGGCCAGATAATCAAAATCTTTTTGGATGGGAGAGCCAACGATAATCAAAGATATTTGAGAGCCGGATGAAACCAGTTCTTTAACAGCAGAAAGCGCCAGTTCTATATGTTTTATAGGGGCAATACGTGAAACCATACAAACGGAATATTTTTGACGGATAATGTGAGCCACAGGTTTAAAAAGTTCCGTATCAATACCTGCTGGCATAATGACAGTCTTTTCGAAGCGAGTGGTGAAAGATTGGATGGATGTACAAAATACTTTCGTAGAAAGCAAAACTGCAAAACGAGTAAGAATACTGCCGTAAGGATGATTTCTCCATAGATAAACTGGAATTCCTTTTAATTTCCAATACAAACCAGCCAGCAGAACATACTCCTCATTCATATGCACAAAAACTTTGTCGTATGAGCCGGAAATTAGCCACAAATACTTGTACAAATTAATTATATATCTAAATTTAGAAACTGCTTTTTCTTTTCCTAAAGAGTATACCGTCACATTTTTTGCTAAATCAAAAGAACCCTTTTCCAAGCAGATAACAGAAACGGATAGAGCTCGCTCGGATATTTTTTTTATCCATCCATGAAAAAAGCCCAATACCGGATCCATAGAGTCAACCTTTTGGGTAAAAATAAGAAGTCTCATAGGAGGTTTTCTTCCTTTTTATATTTAAAAACAAAATCTCTGGAAATAAAAAATGTGCAACAAGCCACAAGACCGCCGGCAAAAACTTGGGATGAGATCACTCCCACATGAATATAATCTACAAATATATACATAAGCAATGTGTTCAGAGAAAGCCCAAACAATGATGTCCCGAGGTATATAACAGTTTGTTTGTGTATGCCGTCCGTAGAATGGTCCTTGAATGTCCAAAATTTTTGAAGAGTAAAACT
>LBYF01000003.1 GCA_000996025.1 Parcubacteria group bacterium GW2011_GWA2_40_14
TTATAATACCTTGTTTGACTAATTCTAGCATAGCCAGAAAAGATACTATGACACTAACTTTTTCAGCTTTGTCTACTTTTGCAAAATCTTTGAAGCTCATCTTGAGACTGGCCGTGATGCGTTCTCTTAAATCCTCCATCATTTCTTCCAAACTTATGACCTTCTGTACAACCGCCTTTGGCACAAACTCTATTTTTGGTATTTCCAAAATGAGAGAACTTATTGTTTCATATAGACAACTAATCGTAGTGTTTTTGTCCGGAGCAAAAACAATAACTTTTTCTTTGGATGGTAGACGCAAGTATTCAGCATGTATACCAAATCTTTCTCGCAGATGAACAGAAAGAGCTTTATACTTTTGATACTCTGTCAGCCGTGCTTCCAAATCTTCTATACTGTGCTCCTCCTCTTCTGTCAGTGTTAGATTTGGCAAAAGCGATTTTGATTTGATCAGTACAAGTGTGGAAGCAATGAGAATAAAATGGGCAGAGTCGGCTATGGGAAAATTATCCGCTACATTTTCTCTTTGTTTTATATAAGCAATATAGTCATCTGCAACTTGCGAGAGTGAAATATCGTTTATAAAAAGCTTCCTCTTTTCAATAAGAGAAAGGAGTGTGTCCAAAGGTCCTTCAAATATGTGTGTTTTGACTTGGTATTCATCCATCTAGTCAGTATAACGTATAATGTATAAAGTATAAAAATCAGGGATTCAACTTCTGGACAATTTCTTCCCAAGAATACACGCGGGTTATTGGAGGTTTGACTTCACTCTGATTCCACGGAGCATCCAAAAGAAGCACAGGTATGCCTGCTTCCGCTACATCATAGGCATTATGCAAAGCATCTTCTACAAAAATTTCCACACCGAGTTCTTTGCAAACATCAGATTTATTGCGTTTATTGCCATCACCATAAAAAAGATTAGTAAAAACAACCTGTTGAAATGCTTGCGGAAAATGCTTACTGAGCCATTCTAGTGTTTTTTCTTTCATGCTTTCAGGCCGAGCAGTAATAACAAAAAGTTCATTGTTATTTTTTAATGTGTTAATTCCTTCCATACTTCCGTAAATTGGCAAGGCATTAAGGTGCATTTCGTGTTCGTAGAAATCAAAAACTCTTTGTTTTGAGTCTTCGGGAGTACAACTCCATCTTTCCCACAAATTCCAAACATTGTCATCCTCCCTTTTATAGTTCGTGCCATATTGAATATTATGATATCCACGAAGAGTATCCTGAAAATCTAGTAAAATATCATCTAAATCAAAGCCTATAATCATACTAATTTTTTCTTATTGATATACCTAACTCAAGGAGTTGTTTTTCTGACAATTCTTTCGGCGCTTTCATTACTGCTGTTTGCCCGCGGCCCGTCATAGGGAAAGCCTGAACTTCGCGCAAATACGTCTCCCCCGTTAGATTCATGATATTTCTTTCGATGCCGAGAGCAATGCCTCCGTGTGGCGGCGTACCGTATTTGAAAGCATCAAGCATATGGCCAACACTTGCTGTTATTTCTTCCTCACTATACCCCATGGCTTTATATGTCGCCTGAAGTATTTCCGGATCGTGTGCGCGGATTGAGCCTCCACCTGATTCATATCCATTGCAAACAAGGTCATATTGGGTGGTCAGTATTTCCCCTATATGTTTACCTTCTTTAAGCCACTCAATATGCTCTGGAATAGGCATGGAAAATGGATTGTGGGTGAATGTCCAAGTTCCTTCGTCAGTTTTTTCAAAAAATGGAAAATTAATTACCCAAGCGTACGCCAAAATGCCTTTTTCTTTTTCCTCCGGCGTGCGCATATCAAACTTGTCTGCACCATACTTTTCCACGGCATCTTTGTAGCTAATTCTTGGAAACGGCTTCTCTCGTATGGTGTGTCCCATTGATTCCACAACTGTAGTAATCATTTCCTCTACCGTATTCATGACATCTTCCATCTCTACAAAAGACATTTCAATATCCACCTGGCTATGCTCAAATCCCCTATCTGCACGCAAATCCTCGTCGCGAAGAGCTCTGGCAATTTGGAAGTATTTTTCAAAGCCAGCAACCATGAGAAGTTGCTTGTACTGCTGTGGCGACTGTGGCAAAGCATAAAACTTGCCTGGATGCATGCGGGAAGGAACAACAAAATCCCTCGAGCCTTCTGGAGTTGATTCAGTCAAAAGAGGAGTTTCAATTTCAGTAAATTTTTGCGAGAAAAGATATTCGCGAACTTTTTGGACAAATTCACTGCGTGTTCTAAGATTTTTCTGGAGGCGCTCGGAACGCAAATCCAGATAACGATATTTCAATCTAACCTGCTCATCAATGTTGGCAGTATTGCTAGTTATATCAAATGGCAATGTTTCTGCTTTATTAATAACTTCAATACTCAGTATTTCAAGTTCAATATCGCCGTTTTGTACTCCATCTTTTATATTCTTCTCAGGGCGTTTATTAACAAGGCCTTTTATGGATAGAACCCACTCCGTACGCACTTCTTTGACTGCTTCCAAGGGTTCCGTGTGATTGGGCAAGACAACACATTGGACTTTACCCGTCATATCTCGCATGTCCATAAAAACCATTTTGCCTTGGTCACGCCTGACATCCACCCAGCCGGAAATAGAAACTTCTTCTCCAACATGTTTCGCTAAATCTTTTATATAAATTCGTTTCATCATAAGAAATGATACCATGACAATCAACAATCACTATCATTGACAAGTAATAAAGATGTTGATAATTTAATTTAGGAGGTTTCAATGAAAAGATTTTCAGTTTGGGTAGATGCAGAAAATGCAGAAGAAGCACGCGAACTTCTAACCCTAATGCCAAACTCTGAAATTAGGGCACGTATGACCAAAGTCGGCTTTGTCCACCCGGATGGTCATGCCAGAAAATGCGATGTCCCTCCACCGGGGCACAAGCTCATAATTTATGGGGAAGATTGCCTGGCGGTTCCAATCGTAACTGGGGAACCATATTCCCAGATACATTACGAGCGCTCTAACCCCACTCCAGACGGAACACTCTTTTGGAAAAACGGCGAGTGGAGACCACCTGTAGAACCGTAGCACCATCGGTAGAATCACACCCACGATTCTACCGATTATTTTTTATACTTGCATAAGTCGCATGGCAAAAGGCAGAAAATAGGATTGCATATCTTCGGTACTAACTTCGTATTTGTTTGAGTCTTGACCAATATCATCTATGACATCGGCGAGAATATTTATTTCTGCATTATTTTTTGTGTCAGGTAGATTTTTTAACTCTAAAAGGATTGCTTTGGCCCTCTCCATTGCAGATGAAAATAAATTTGTATTTCCTTTTGCTTTGGCAGAAAAAATCTGTGACACTTCAGAGCCAAGATTTGCCATGAGAAAGAGTGATGTACGAGTTGTATTCATTTTATTTTTGAATCAATAATTTCCTTTTCTTTTTCAATATCCACGACCCCTTTGACTACACCGATATAAAACTCTTTGCCAATCTCCTTGAGCTCGCTCACTGTTATTGTTTCAGAAACTATGATGATATTCATCTATAAATGATAACATATTTATTATTGTAGACCAATTTTTAATCATTTTTTAAACCTCTTTGCTCGCAGATTATAGAGTTCAGCATACAACCTTTTTTGTTTCATTAGCTCCACATGATTCCCCTCTTCGATTAACCTACCTTTATCCAACACAAAAATTTTGTCGCATTCTGAAATGGTGGAGAAGTCATGGGAGATGAGGAGGGCAGTAGTTTGTTTAGACAAATTTTCAATAGAATCATATTTTCCAAGGCGTTCTCACCACGACTTATGATGCTTTGCTTAATGCCGGAGTTTTCACTGGTATGTTGTCCGATCGAAAAGCCGAACAGTTTATTCAGAGTAAACTCCCGCATTCTTTCAGGGATAGCTCCGTCTAAAAATATACTTGTGTCAAGTTAGTACAATTTTACTCCAATTGCTTCCCTAACTGCTTCCATTTTCTTTTCAGCTTTTTGTTTTGCGCGTTTGCCTCCTTCTTTTAAAATATCTAGAACATATTCCGTGTCTTGTTCTAGTTGGGCGCGCTTTTCACGCAGTGGCCCGATAAATGCTTTGAGATCGCTAATCAGAGCTTCTTTCAGTATTTTATACTTCCCTTTATTCTCATCATATAGTGAAGCAAGCTCGCTTTCTGATTTAAACAATCTGTGAATAGCATACACATTTTCTGGTCTTTCACCAGATGAATCAGTCACAATGGACATCACCGCTTTTTCAATCTCTTCGTCGCTAGCAAAAAGCGGAATGGTATTTCCATAACTCTTGCTCATTTTTCGTCCGTCAGTACCGGGCACCACTGCTACTTCTGGCATTATTTTTACATCAGGTAATTTGAAAATATCGGCATTAAAAACTCTGTTGAATTTTTCCGCCGTGTCGCGAGCGTATTCAACATGCTGTTTCTGGTCCTGGCCGACAGGCACAATATCCACATCGTATAGCAAAATATCTGCGGCCATGAGCATGGGGTAATTAAATAAACCGACAGTAATTTCCCTACCATTTGTTATTGCGTCTTTGTAGGCATGAGACCTTTCCAGATACGGCATTGGCGTGATAGTGTCAAAAATCCAGGCCAGTTCGGTATGTTCTGATACATCAGACTGCTTAAATATAGTGCATTTCTGCGGGTCAAGACCGATAGCCAAGAAATCAAGAGCTAGGTCCAAAATGTTTCTCTGCATCTTTTCCTTGTTCTGAACAGAATTCATGGCATGATAGTCCGCAAGAAAAAATATGCAATTGTAGTCCTCTTGCATATCCACAAACTGTAAGCTTTTTATATTTTTGCTTTACTCTTTTTTTGTTAATACCAAGATAGTCCTCCATTTCGTTACCGTTCATAATACCAGCAATGGGAATGCCGTATTTTTCCAAGATAAAATACTCGCCGTTGAGATGGGCTCGCTTGACGATTAAACCAAGATTGATGCGGGCTTTGGTGATAGCAATGTGATTGACCATGGTGTTGATTGATATTGATTAAGGTTGATTAAAGTGTATCAGTCCATCATCAAAAGTCAATGGAAAAAATAAAATCCTACCACCTATTATTAAGTAACAGAATTGCAAACCTCTATTTTGACTTTTAGCAAAAAAACATGACGAACTTGCCGCTCGCTCCCAAGGAGTTACTCACTTTATCGGACGGCTACTCTCGGACTTTAAATTTTCCAAAACTCCTATTGATACAAAGGGTGCCGAGGAACTTTACAAAGTAATGGAACAAACCTGTAATGATAGCTGGGAACTTTTTACTAGTCTTCAAAATTATAACCAGTACACCAAAAAAATGCGCATCCAGTTAGGCAGAGCATATGACCGTTTATGTAATAAACTTCTAATAACTAGTTAGTTGACAAATATAGTGAGATTATGATAGCTTAAATCTAGATTTAATTGATAATAACAAAGCCTTTGATTGTGGTCCCTTGCATCTATAATGCTCGGGATTGGGCCTCGGTCGTCTAGATCTAGACAAGGTGGTCTCTGCATAAGTGGAGACTCGGATTCCTCCGTAACCATAGGAAAACTGATGTCAAAGAGTCAGTGAGAGAGCAAGCGCTCTAAAAGTAAGGTGGTACCACGAGAAACTTCTCGTCCTTTTTACACAAGTAATTTTGTGTATGAAGAACGGGAAGTTTTTCTGTTTCCCATAGTTCTTTACATTAACATAGAAAAAGGAGTGAGTGATGAAATCTTTTACCGATAGGTTTAAGTTTAGACCGGACAAAAATCTTTTCGTTGGGATAGAACGAGAATGTTTTCTCACTAGAGAGGGCAAAATTGTACCTATATCACCAGAGGTCGTAGCTAAAATTGACGACAAGATACATTTTGGTTACGAACTGTCGGCGTGTCAGCTTGAGATGAGAACCGACCCAACTCCTCTAGAGGGAGTGAGCCAGGCTTTGACAGACTCGGACAAATTACTCCGAGAATACGAACAAAGCTTTAACTTCAATACTCTCCACCAAGAGGTTGCCCCATATGACATGCCCCTTGATGTCTATCCGGACCCGACTGGCCGTTACCAAGAAATAACAAAGAACATGCCTGTCAAAGTATTGCGAGCCGCCTGTCGAGTAGCAGGCACACACATCCACATTGGCATGGCATCTCCGAAAAACGCCATCAAGGCCTATAACACAGCGATAGAGCATTTGCCAAGACTTTGTAAAATGGGTGACAAGTCAAAAGGAGAACGTTTGCAAATATACAAAATCGTAGCACCAAATTTCAAGTCTCCTCACTACGATGACTGGGATTGTTACGAACGATATGCCAAAAATCACGGATTTGATGAGACTCCCCGTAATTGCTGGCATCTTATTCGCATCTCAATTCACGGTACAATTGAATTTCGGCTCTTTGGTGCAACTGCAGACATTAGAGAAATTGTGGAATGGGCCAATGTCTGCCACTCTATCTGTAAAAACGCTCTCACGTAGAGTGTAAGCGAGACCTGACAAGTCTCGCTTATTTTTTAAAAAAATGTATTGTAATATAACATATACCCTATGAAAAATGGACAAAAAGTTATTCTAAATATTGGTACACACGGAGACGAGCGAATCGGTCTCAAGGTTGCCCGTATTATTGAAAAAATAAGAATCAAAAGTGGGAAACTTACTGTAAACATAGCCAATCCACGCGCTTTTAAATTAAATAAACGCTTTATAGACGAGGACCTAAATCGTGCATTTCCTGGCAAAAAAAATGGAAATTATGAGGAGCAACGCGCATATAAACTTCTACCTCTAATCAAATCGGCTGATATTGTCATTGATATACATTCAACCACAAGTGAATTAAGAGATGCTCTAATCGTTACGAAATTAAATAATAAAATTAAAGAGTACGTTTATATTATCAGTCCAAAATACCTTCTCGTTATGAATGCTACAAAAAAAACTGTACTAATATCTCATGCAAAAATCGGTCTGGCTTTTGAATATGGAAAAGATAATGACCCAAAAGTAGCCGAAAAAATAATTGATGGAATAAAATCATTACTTGTCCATATTGGAATGATAGAGAAACTAAAGAAAAATGAAACTAAAATAAAACCCTCATTCTTTGACGTTTATAAATCTGTACCAAAACCAAAAGGAGCAATACTGGACAAAAAGATAAAAAATTACACTCTCGTAAAAAAGAACCAAATATACGCATTTATTAAAAATAAAAAAATAAAAGCGGCAGAAGACTTCTACCCCATCCTTTTTGGTAATAAAAACTATAAAAATATATTCGGCTTTGCGGGTAAAAAACTATTTGTTTCTAATACCAGTATAATGTAACATAGTCTCTGGGTTGTTCTGTCCACCAAAATTTAAAAATTGACATTTCTTCATAGATATAGATATGATTGTCTCAGTCAGCACATTAGGGGACGTCGGTTAGTGGCTAAACCAGCGGTCTCCAAAACCGCCACCGGGGGTTCGAGTCCCCCCGTCCCTGTAAAACCTTGCTCCCTAGAGCAAGGTTTTTTCCTTACCTAAAAGAAAAGAGGTCACCTTTTTATGAGCAACCTCTTGTTATCTAACCAGTTTTTTGACCTGTTACGACAATGTAAGCGCCGCCGTTCAGTGTCGAATCGGCCAACTGCTTATCCATCATCATGATTGACTTCTGGACCTCCGGCTGGTTTTCAAAAAGATCATTTGGCAAAATGGCACTAAGGGTCGGGTAGGTCTGAATCTCATCTATGGTAATTTTTCCTCTGACCAAATCGGAAATTTCACTCACAGAATATGGTTTGGCATAAACCGACAGTGTTCGATTGCCTAAGTGAACATCGAGACATTCATCAATAGAATTTAGTTCCGCTGCCAATCCTGTTGACCACGGTATAAAGTCCCATCGATATCGAAGTGCTTCAACATTGTAAAACGAGAGTAGAAATCTGCCGTGCGGTACAAGAACTCTGCCAATTTCCTTCAGAACTCCTGATATCTCTCTGATGTCGCTGGCTGTTCCAAGATTCATAACAGCAAACGACACAGAATTATCCGGCTCAGGAATTCCCTTTTGAATGTCTACAACACCGAAAGAAGCATTTTTTACACCGAAGTCATTCGCTCTCTTTTTTGCTTTTTCGATCATATCCTGGCTGACATCGTAGCCGATAACCCGCTCAAACCGACCAGCAAATTGAAAGGTTAGCCGTCCAGTGGCACATCCGAGATCAAGAAAAACATATCTGTTTGACAACTTTCGGAGTTCTTGTTCCAGCACTTCATTCTCGAATGCTAGGTAGTCATGTGTTGCAAAGAAAGCTTTGTCGTAATCAGTATCGTACGTTTTTGACCATCGCTTGGCCAAAACTAGTAGATTCCGATCGAGTGACTTTTGCCACTCGCTTTCAACAGCAGGGGTCTTTCCCTTTTTCTTTTTTCGGCTTGTTATGTTTTGCAACTGAATCATTTGTTGCTTGCATGACTCACCGATAATAGTGTAGAGAACTGTCTCGGCAAAATGAGGGTTCATCTTGTTTTTCCGAGCCCATATTCGAACTTGTGCAAGACGTTTGCTTTCGATCTTAGCCCTGAAAATCTTTTCAGCCTTAGAAATCTTGTATTCTCCAACTTGAAGAGCCAAATCCATTCTTCTCTTCAAGAGAGCCATGAGCATCATGTCAACTTTGGCAAGGCGACCACCAAGCTGACTGAGATTTAACAGCTTATGCATGATCTGACCTCCACTTCAATAAATGACGATTCCTATTTTTTCGCGGACTTCTTTTACTGTTTCAATGATGAGCGCTCGAGCTTTTTTGCCACCCTCGTGGAGAACCTCTCGAACAAAATCGTTTTTGTCGACTATCTCTACACGAGCGGCTTGAAATGGTTCTAGAACTTTGGCAATGTTGTCCACAAGCTGATGTTTGCATTCAACACAACCAATTTCCGCTTTTAAACACGCATTGGCGATAGCTCGAATTTCAATTTCCCCAACCGTTACCAATTCATGGACAGGATACACGGACTGGCACCTTTTGTATGGATCGCCTGGATCAGAACGAAGTTTGCGTTCAATGTCGGTAACGCCAAATTTCAGATATCGTTCACGTATGACTGGAATAGTCATACTGAGTTCGATAGCATTATCCGCGTCCGACTTGCTCATCTTTTTTCCATCCAGTCCTGGAACGCGAATCATTTCTGTCATCATTTCAGGAAGAATAAATGTCTCACCGAAACGATTATTGAATTTTCGAGCAAGAGATCTCGCAAGTTCAACATTAGGAACTTGATCTTCTCCAACCGGAACAAGCGTTGCTTTAGGACCTAAAATATCAGCTGCCATAAGAACAGGATATGTCAAAAGTCCAAGGTTAACGTTGTCAGGATTTTTTTTGATCTTTTCCTTGAAAGTCGGAATTCGTTCGAGTTCCCCCACCTGCTGAATCATACTCAAATAGAGACACAACTCAGAGATTTCAGGAATACTTGATTGAGCGTAAATAATCGACTGCTCTGGGTCAAGACCCGCCGCAATGTAATCCTTGACGATTTCAGTCAGATTACCCCGAATTTCTTCAGGGCTTTCCATTGTTGTCAGTGAATGCAAGTCAGCAATGAAATACATGCAAGTATTTCCTGGTTGCTGAAATTTCACAAAGTTGATGACGGCGCCAAGAAAGTTACCCAATTGTAATCTAGATGTGGCGCGAATACCGGACAAAACGATTTGTGACATTATTATCTCCTAGTTGTAAAGGTTATTTGTACTACAGACTCTAACTTGAGACTATCATACAATAATGATGTTGTAAATGTGTTTATTTTTTCATATAACAAATCCAGGAAAATATCTCTCTCCTGCAATACGTCCTGGTGCATACTTCACATCTATTTCCACCAATTCACCTGGCTGGTCAGTGTGGGCTGTTGGGATTGTGGCTATTGCCATGACCCTGCAGGGTATAGAACTCTGCTACAAAATATTTTGTGCTAAGAAATGAGAACTGGCGGTCGGGTAAAACCGGCCAGCCATTTTTTATTTACGATAAGCACGATACTGCTTCAAGTTGCACTTCGCTTGCTAGCTCAGTATCTAACGAAAACATGTCGCTACGCTCTGTGTTTTCGTAAGACCTTTTTCAAGTACGTGCCGGTGTACGATTTATCATTGTTGGCAATGTCTTCCGGTGTGCCTTTTGCCACCAAGTTTCCCCCACCATCGCCACCTTCGGGACCAATGTCCAAAATATAGTCGGATGATTTGATAACATCCATGTTATGCTCAATGACGAGGACTGTGTTGCCTTTGTCCACCAATTTTTGCAAAATTTCAATTAATTTTTTAACATCTTCGTAGTGTAGACCGATAGTTGGCTCGTCCAAAAGGTAAATGGTTTTCTGCAAATGCGGACGATAAAGCTCCGATGATATTTTAACACGCTGGGCTTCACCGCCAGAAAGCGTCGTGGCTGACTGACCGAGCTCAAGATAGCCGAGACCGACATCGTCCATTGATTTCAATCTGTCATATATAGATGGAATATCTTCAAAAAACTTTAAGGATTCTTCCACTGTCATTTTCAATATTTCGTATATATTTTTCTTTTTATAATGTACTTCCAGAGTTTCTTTCATAAAACGCTTGCCTTTACAAACATCACACGGCACATACACAGTCGGCAGAAAGTGCATTTCCACTTCTATTAGCCCATTCCCGCAGCAGGTTTCGCATCGACCACCTTTGACATTGAAAGAAAATCTGTTGGCCTTCCAACCGCGGGCGCGAGCTTCGGCTGTCTCGGCAAACAAATCACGTATAAATGTCCAGCTACCGGTGTATGTTGCCGGGTTTGAACGTGGGGTGCGACCTATGGGCGATTGGTCAATCAAGATGGCTCGTCCGAGATACTCCGTGCCAGTGAATGTTTTGCAGTTAAAAATTTCGGCAGAGCGATAGCGTCTTTCAAAACGAGCCTGCAAGTTTTTGTGTAAAATTTCGTAGACAAAAGATGATTTGCCCGAGCCGGAAACACCTGTAATGGTAATCAGTCGTCCGAGTGGTATGTCCACATTAAGATTTTTTATATTGAAAATTTTACCCCCACGAACCTGCAATTCACCCTTTTGATTATCCCTCCTTTTTTCTGGGACTTCTAGAACTTTATCTCCACGCAGATAATCAAGCGTCAGAGATTTTGATGGATTAGTTTTTGCAGTTATCAAATCGTCCAGATAGCCAGAAACAACCACATGGCCGCCGTGAACGCCCGCTCCCGGACCGATATCTACAATATAGTCAGAAGCAAAAATTGTGTCCTCGTCGTGCTCAACTACAATAATAGTGTTACCTAAGTCTCGTAAATCAAGAAGGGTTTGGACAAGACGGTCGTTGTCGCGAGCGTGAAGGCCGATTGTCGGTTCATCAAGCACATACAAAGCCCCAACAAGCCCCGAGCCGAGCTGTGAAGCAAGTCTGATACGCTGTGCCTCGCCACCAGAAAGAGTGTGAGCCCGCCGGTCAAGCGAAAGATATTCAATACCGACATTTATCATAAACAGAAGGCGAGCTTCTATTTCCCTCATGACCACTTTGGAGATATTTTTCTCACGAACAGTTAATTTGAGGTTAGTAGCAAAGTCATAAGCATCTTTTATAGACATCACCGTCAGTTCCACAATATTCTTTTTACCAATCAAAACATGTAGAGCTTCTGGACGCAGTCTCGCACCTTTACAGACAGGACAGGGTTCTTTACCGAAAAAGTGACGCGTACCGAGACCATTACATTCTGGACATGCGCCATATGGAGAGTTAAATGAAAACAATCTTGGTTCAACCTCTGGATATGAGTAGCCATCCTTTGGACAGGATAGTTTTGATGATAAAAATATCACATCATCAATTTCCGCCTTCGGCGGAGCCACATCCACACTGTTATATTTATTTTTCGGGATATTTCCTGCTTCGCTGGAAATATCCCGAAAAATTATTTTAACCTGACCATCTGACTCATGAAGAGCTTTTTCCAAAGATTCGGACAAACGCTCATCGGCGGACTTTGGGTCTGTTTTAAAATCAAGAAGAGAAATACTGTCCACAAGCACATCTATTATATGCCGTTTTGTTTTTGAAAGTTCCACGCGGTCTCGTAGGCTTTTTCTCTCGCCGTCAACAAGAATGTGTGAGTAGCCCTTGCCGAGCAAATCGTAGAGAAGCTGATAGTATTCACCTTTCCTGCCCTTGACCACCGGAGCAAATATTTCAAGATACACTGGTAAAGGAATTTTTGACTTGCTAACACTGGGTGTTAGCAAACGCTTTTGTTGAGCCATTTTTTCTGAAATTCTTTCAGAAATGAAGTTTTTTATTTCTTCGTTTGAAAGTTTGGTGATTTCTTCTCCGCAGACGAGACAGTGGGGGTGTCCGATACGAGCATATAAAATACGTAGATAATCGTAGATTTCGGTGATGGTTGCCACGGTTGAACGCGGATTGTTTGAACGGGACTTTTGGTCAATAGAAATAGCTGGGGATAATCCCACTATTTCGTCCACATCCGGCTTTTGCATCTGTCTCAAAAACTGCCGAGCATATGAAGATAGTGACTCAACATATCGTCTCTGACCTTCAGCAAAAATCGTATCAAAAGCTAGAGACGATTTACCTGAACCTGACAGACCCGTAAAAACCACCATCTTATTTCTCGGCATTTCTACAGTAATATTTTTCAGGTTATGCGTCCGCGCTCCTTTAACTATGATTAAATCTTGATTTGCTTTTTTACCGAAGTGCCCTTTTTCTTCAGAGTTTCTGGTCAAGACTCTCATCACAGATCTGATCAGGGTTTGTGAGCAAATCTGGTGTATTGCGGTTCAGTAAGTTCACCAGTTCCGTCGCAACCTTTTGATCATAACATATTGCGACTCGTACCTCTTTCGCATCAGTAACAAGAAATCTTTGAGAACCAAACTCCCCTCGCCCATAGTCCTGGCAAGAAAATGGGGTTGTCATTTCAGATATACTCATCTAAGAACCTCCTAAACTTATTTTCCACTATTTAGCTTTTTTGTCAATTCTACAATCTCATCACGCAAAAGTGCGGCGGTTTCAAAATCTAAAATTTTGACGGCGGATTCCATTTGTTTTTCTTTTTGTTTTATCAGTTTCTGCGGGTCTTTTTCAAAAAGTTTTGCGTCAAGTTTTAGAAGCTCGTCTAGAGTTTTCTGGTGCTCGGATTTCATCTGGTCAGTAATATCTTGTATCTTTTTTATGATTGTTTTTGGTGTAATGCCGTGCTTTTTGTTATAGGCAATCTGAAGATCACGACGACGATTTGTTTCACTTATCGCATATTGCATTGAGCCAGTCATATGATCCGCGTATAAAATAACTTTACCGAGAACATTTCTGGCGGCACGGCCAATGATTTGGATAAGTGAAGTTTCACTTCTCAAAAATCCTTCCTTATCCGCATCCAAAATGCCAATAAGAGTAACTTCGGGTAGGTCCAGTCCTTCTCGCAGAAGGTTCACACCAACAATGACATCAAATTTACCTCGTCTAAACTCTGTCAGAATTTCTATTCTCTGGATTGTTTTGATATCACTGTGAAGATACTCCGCTTTAATTCCCTTCTCTTTCAGATACTCACTCAAATCCTCCGCCATTTTCTTTGTTAGAGTTGTAGCAATTACTCTTCCACCTTTTTTAATATGTTTTTCAGCTTCAACTATAAGATCCTTAATCTGACCTGGATACTTCGTGTCAAAGACTCCCTTTGACATTTTTGAATTTATGTCAAGGATGCCCCTTGACACTATTTTTGCTAGGGTTACCCTAGTAAATTTAGGGGAACTGACAATTGGGCGGACTTCTACAACAGGGTCAATAAGGCCTGTTGGACGGATAACTTGCTCAACCACTTGCCCTACACCCAGTGTATGGCTATGTTCTTTTTCATACTCTCCGGGAGTTGCGGAAGTGTAAATAACCTGTCCGACACGCTTTTCAAATTCAGCAAACTTCAAAGGTCTGTTGTCTTTTGCGGATGGCAAACGGAAACCGAAATCCACGAGCGATTGCTTGCGAGAAGCATCTCCGGCATACATAGCGCCGATTTGCGGAACAGACACGTGGGACTCGTCAATGATAGTCAGAAAATCTGCACTGCCATCGGACTGATTAGGAAAGTACGAAAGCAAAGTATCTGGTGCTTCGCCCGACAGCTTTCCAGAAAAATGCCGTGAATAGTTTTCAATACCATTGCAATATCCCATTTCTCGGATAAGAGCGAGGTCGTATGTTGTACGACGCTTCAAACGTTCGGCTTCCAAAATCTTCCCTTCTTTTTCAAGTTCCTTTAATCGCACTGCCAGTTCGGCTTTGATTGATTTGAATGCCTTTTCGCTTTGTTCTTTATTTGAAATAAAATGTTTTGCTGGAAAAAGAAATAAATTATCAAACGCCGTATCAAACGCCGAGCGTTTGATAATTTCTCGAGTAATAGGGTTGATGTGTAAAACTTCTTTGATTTTTCCGCCTTCGATTTCAATACGGTAAATCACCTTCTCTGACACGGGCATGATTTCAACCATGTTGCCTATTGCCCGAAACTGTCCGGGGGAAAGGTCAGCAGTCGTGCGTTCAAAATGAATATTAACAAGACGGCGAATGAAGTCGGCTCGTGAAATGTCCTGACCCTTGACGATTTTTAGATTGACTTTTTCATACTCCACCGGAGAACCCAAACCGTAAATACAAGAGACAGAAGCCACAACAATAACATCTTTGCGAGTTAAAAGCGCCTGGGTTGAGGCGTGACGCAGACGGTCAATTTCTTCGTTTATCATGGCTTCCTTCTCTATATATGTATCAGAAACGGGCATGTAGGCCTCCGGCTGATAATAGTCATAGTAGGAAACAAAATAATGCACTGCGTTGTTTGGGAAAAATTCTCGGTACTCCTGCGCCAGCTGGGCGGCAAGAGTTTTGTTGTGAGCAATGACAAGGGTCGGCTTTTGAACCTCTTGGATAACATTAGCAATAGTAAAGGTCTTACCTGAACCTGTCACACCAAAAAGGGTCTGATGTTTCAGACCTTTTTTCACCCCAGCCACCAGCTGTGAAATTGCCTTTGGCTGATCACCTGCCGGCTCAAAATCCCGTCGTATTTGGAATTTCATTAGAGCACTATAACATAAAAACTATTTACGATTTTCAGATATAACTTCTTTTATCTCTTCTAAAATATCATCCAGAGTAACCGTGGCTTTGACAAGGAAGCGCGCGGCACCGAGAGATTTTGCTTTTTTATTATTGGACTGCTGACCTAAATTGGACAGCATAATAACAGGAATGCGTTTTATTTTCTTGTCTGATTTTATCTTTTTTAAAATCTCAAAACCATCCATACCCGGCAGAATAATATCCAAAAGAATAATGTCCGGCATTTTCTCGGATATCATTTGCAGAGATTCTTCACCATTAGTGGAATGAAAAAAAACACATTTTGTAGAAGTCAGTTTTCGTGAAATAATATCATTAAGAAATTTATCATCTTCCACCCACATAATTTTCTTTCCTTCCAAACTGACATCTTGTCCTTTTGATAAGGCATTTCCATCTGCATCAGTCTGTATGTCATTTGCCATATCGCCTTTACGCAACTGTGAGCGAACTTTGACCATAACTTCTTCTGGGTCAAATTGAGCTTTGACCAAATAGTCTTTGACACCTAAAGCAAGGACGCGGTTTATTTCTACTGGCTGGCCGGAGTTAGAAATAACAATAACAGGAATGTCGGCGATGCTGTCGTCTTTGGCTTTTGCCTCCAAGATTTCGTAACCGTTCATGTTTGGTAAAATAATATCTAACAATATAAGGTCAGGCTTCTCTAGACGGATTTTCTGAAAACCGTCCGCCCCATCACGAGCCAGAGTGGTTTCAAATCCCTCTTTGACCATTTTTTGAACCAGAACATCTCCCAAAAAAACATCGTCCTCAATAATTAAAATTTTTTTCATTCCGTATTAAATTAAAATTAATTTTTCTTTATATCTTCTATTTTTATAGGCACAGTAAAATAAAATGTTGTGCCTTTATTCTCCTCACTTTCAAACCAAATCGTTCCGCCATGTTTTTCCACAATTGTTTTAGCAATATAAAGTCCAAGTCCTGACCCATCCGTCTCACGCTTGACAGCGTTGCGTCCGCGGAAAAATCTTTCAAAAATCTTTTTCTTCTGGTCTTCTGGAATACCAATGCCAGTATCGTTAATAGATATCTGGAGCATATCCTCCACTTGTTCCACATCCAACACAATTTTGCCACTTTCAATTGTATACTTTATAGCATTTTCCAGCAAATTTTGAAGTGCTGCCCTCATCGTTTCCGGGTCAACGTAGACTTGTGGTAAATTTTCTAACTTGCGTTTAAACTCTATAGAGATGTTTCTCTTTATGGCTTCTGGACTAATTTCAAACAAAACATTATCCAAAAGATCTACAATGTTGATATATCTAAATCCATAATGCATTTTGCCAGACTGTATCCTGTCAGTGTCTAGCATGTCGTTAATCAAAGTTATCATGCGATTATTGCTCTCATAACTTTTCATAAGAAAGGTCTTCTGGTCATTATTGAGAGCTCCCAAGTCCCCGTTCAGAAGCATATTTAGTGTCCACTTGATTCCAGAGAGCGGTGTACGAAGCTGGTGAGCCACCACAGAAATAAAATTTGATTTGATTTCATCAAATTCTTGCAGTTTTTCATTTGCCCTAGCAAGTTCAAGGTCGCGACGGACAAGCAAACGCGCGCTCTGCTGTTGTTCTTTCAGTAATTCCTCCAGTTGTTTGATTCGCTCTGTACCGTTTTTTTCATCCATTATTTTTAGGGCAAATTCTTAATCTGCAAGTACACAAATAACCACCGTTTCATTGTGGAATGCCGAGTTGCACTTTTCTATATTTTTAACTTCTCCCCCAAGAGGAGCTTGTTCGCCATAAGTATAAAAACCGATAAGCGGAACCTGATTACCGATGGCTTCTTGAATAGCTTTAATTTCATCACCAGACTTGTCGCCAAAAAGTTTATTTCTAGCAATGCAATTGAATATAATAACAGCTTTTGGTGCGCTACCTTCCAGCTGTTCCATGGCGTTTAGGGCAGCGGCTTTGGCTACCTTTACTGCTTCGTCGCGACTACCAACCATTAGACGAATTTCCGAGCCCTCTGGAATTTCTGCTGCGCAGGTGATAGAACCATGCTCATCTACCGTGATAGGGTCACGGATAAGGAGCTCGTCAGACCCAGCCACTTTCATACCCAGAGGATAAGTGATAGCAAGCTTTGCCAATGTTTCCGTACGCAAAACTTTTGCTTCTTCTTCGCCAAAATAATCCTCGTAAATTTTAATTGCCGGCTTGCCATCTATTTCATGTATGACCGAACCGCTAGATTTTGTTACTGTCACCGGTTCACCAACAGGTATCCAGCCATGCTTTACTCCAATTCCTATTTTAAAGTTACCTGTCAAGCCAAGTCCAACTACTGCTCCAGAATAAACCTTATCATTTAGATATTGATATGTTTTTTTGAAAGCAAAATCGTCGCCTGATGCTCCGCCAACAACCGGAAAATGAGTGCCTAGAGAATCCAGAACTCCACGCACAATGTCAGCGCCATTACCAGCAAGAACATCTGGAATCATCAGGAATGCCTTTAAGGCCGGACCAGCTTCTGCTTTTACTTTATCTGCCGCCTCCTTTCCAGCCGCTCTTGGATTAACTTTGATATTTTCTCCAACACCTGTAAAATATTTAATTTCTGGAGATTTAATAGCCATAACAACCACTGAGTTATCTTTAAGTGGACCTTGTGTAGTAATCTCTCCAGATGTTGATGAGCCAACAAGCATAGCCTCTGGGGCAACCGAACGCACACCTTGCAACATCTTTTCCTGGTCGTATTTGACCGATGAAAAAACGATAAGTAAATCTGGATTTTTTTCACTAAGTTGGTCTATTGCATCCTGACAGGCATTTGCTCCGACTGTGTATGAGTCATCACCTTGACCTACTCCGACACTTGCATTTATTCCCATGATAAAAATATTAACTAATAATTAGTTTATTATACCATAATACTGCAAAAGAAAGTCATTTTTATATGTGGAAAAATCTCCAGTCTGTATAGTTTCTCGCATACCGTCCACCATGTGGAAAATAAAATATAAATTATTGTTGCTCTACTTTCAGAAGTTCCACCTCAAAAATCAAAGTTGAACCGCCGGCAATAGGACCGTAATCACTCATGCCGTATCCAAGTTCTGGTGGAATAGTCAGAGTTCTTTTACCACCAACACGCATTCCTAGAATACCCTCGTCCCATCCTTTGATAACCGCTCCGCTACCCAAGACAAACTGAAGCGGCTCCTTTCTAGCCACAGATGAGTCAAAAATAGTACCGTCAACAAAGCGACCAACATAGTGCACAGTGATTCTATTGCCGGCCATTGCTCCATCGCCCGTTCCATATGCCGTATCTTCCATCAAAACTTCTGGTCCTTCTTCCATCATAGTTATTTTATTGTTATTAAAATAAGAAACCAATCCTTCTCCAAAAATAAAAAAGAAACCTATTACAAATACTGCCACTACTACTGCCACCCATTCTTTTTGTGATAATGTTTTCATGCCTATAGTATATTATGTTTCAAATTTAATGTAAAATGGGAAAATGAGAAAAGTAAAACCTACTCCTGCCATCGTGTCCAACACATACCCTATGCGTATAAACAAATACCTTGCCCATAAAGGCGTAGCCACGCGCACAGGCGTGGACGAGCTTATCACGCACAGCAAAGTGCTTATAAACGGTAAACTGGCCAAACTTGGAGATAAGGTTCTAGAAACAGATGTGGTGGAAGTGCGTGGAGTTCACCACAAAAAGAAACTTGTTTACTTTGCCTACAACAAACCAAAAGGCGTGGTCAGCACAAATCCACAAGGCAACGAAAAATCCATTCCCCCTATGTCCGACATCGGGGTAAAGGTTTTTCCGATTGGTCGCTTGGATAAAGAGTCGCATGGCCTCTTGATATTAACTAATGATGGTAGGATAACCGACAGATTACTCAATCCAATCTACGAACACCAAAAGGAGTATGTTGTGGAAGTGGATAGACGCTTCACACCTGGGTTTCAGAAAAATATGCAAGAAGGTGTCAAGCTTTCCGATGGCAAAACAAAACCTGCGCAGGTGAACCGAATGAATGATACAACATTTAGCTTAGTTTTAACCGAAGGTAGAAATCGCCAAATCAGGAGAATGACAGAAAAACTAGGTTACACTGTCCGTGACCTAAATCGGACTCGAATTCAGAATATTGAATTAGCAAAATTACCACCGAATTCACACAGAGAAATAATCGGCGAAGAACTTAAAACATTTTTGATAAGTTTAAGGTTGCAGTGAGAATAGAGAGACAGTACAATATAAGTATGACTGAAAAAGAAGTAGTAAATCTGCCGTTAAAGGATCTCAATATCAAACCCTTGACAAAGCAGGAGATTCACGACACTGCAGTAGAAAGAGTGCATTTAATATCAAAAGAATTTTCTGACGGTTTTAACTTCCTCCGAAACTATCCGAGGTCAGTGACAATTTTCGGTGGAAATCTGATTAAAGAAAACAATCCGTATTATATAAAAGCCCGAGCTCTAGGAGCACGTATTGCAAATGAATTGCATTATTCTATTTTAACCGGTGGAGGACCCGGTATCATGGAAGCGGCAAATCGTGGGGCATTTGAAGCAGGTGGAGAATCTGTTGGCTTGACTATAGAACTGCCACTGCACCAAATTCAAAACCCATATCTAAATAAACACTTAAATTTTCATTATTTCTTCAGTCGTAAAGTATGTCTAGCTTTTTCCGCAGAGTCATATGTTTTCTTCCCAGGTGGTTTTGGAACATTTGACGAATTTTTTGACCTTCTTACTCTTATTCAAACAGGTAAAATTGAGAAAGTGCCAGTAATACTAGTCGGGTCTGATTTTTGGAAACCATTTGATGAATTAATGAGAAAAGAAATGCTTGGCCTGGGTACTATAGATAAAGATGATTTAGATTTATATACTATTACAGATAATGAAAATGAGATAATAGAAATCATTAAAAACGCCCCAGTACGTCACGGCATTAAATTTATCCACAATCACTTAGAATAACAATTATTTGGAAATTTCTTTTTTTATTTCCTTGAATTCGTTTTCTATTTCGGATAGGCGAGAGCGGGAGAATTTGATAAGTTGCGCCCCTTCCTTGACATATTCTAGTCCTTTCTCCACGTCTAATTCAGACTGCGACTCAAACCACGAGACGATTTGAGCCAGTTTTTTCAATATATCATTTAGATTTACTTCTTCAGTTTTTTCGTTTTGTTTTTTCATTGTATTGAATATTATGTACGATATATCGTACATAATATTTTCTATATCACTTTACTTTGTATTATACCATCTGAAACTAAAATGTCTAATCCATCACCTACTTTAGCATCTTTTACGCTTTTTAAGACTTTTCCCTTGTTGCGTACAATGCTATAGCCACGAGCAAGAGCTCTTTCTGGACTGGAAAATTCAATTGCTTTAGCTGATTGTTTAATAATCTCTTTTGTATTAGTTATAAACAGCACAAACCCACGCTCTAGATCTTTTGCTTTTTGGGAAATACTTTCAGAAATCCTAGCGATGCCAGATTCAATTCTAACCACTGCATGTAAAAGCCTTTGCTCTGCCTTCTCTAATACCTCCAAAAGTTTTACAAAGCGACTTTGTATTATTGCTTCCGAATTTTCTACTCTAAATTGGCTGTTTTGGAGCCCAGATTGAAATTGGGTAAAAATCTTTTCTTCAGACAATCGCACATAGGACAAAGCTTCGCTCCATGTTGAGTTCAAAAGATTTGCCACGGCAGTAGGAGTGGAAACATTTTTATCAGAAACAAGCGAAACCAAAGAAATATCTTTGTCATGTCCTATACCCGTCAAAACTGGAGCTCCAAAACTAGCAACTGTCCGCACAAGCATTTCGTTATTGAAAGCCATAAAAGATTCAAGTGAACCACCTCCACGCATTATAACAAGGACGTCTAACTTTTTATCACGCAGAATTTTCATGGCAGAAATTAAATCCTTAACCGCATCCTGCCCTTCCACTTTTGAATCCACAAATAAAATTTCAAAGCCGAATTTGCCTAGATTTCCGAGGAAGTCGTTTATAACCGCTCCACTTTTAGAAGTGATAACTCCGATACGGTGCGGATAGGACGGTATCTCCCGTTTGCGACTTTCGGTAAACAGTCCTTCTGATTCTAACTTCTTTTTCAGTTCATTGTAGGCCTTCTCCAGAGCTCCCTCTCCAACAAGCTCAACTTGTTCCACCTGTAGGGTTAATCCGCCATTTGGCTTGTATATATTTGGAGTAGCCGACACTATAACCTCCATACCATCTTTTATTTCTACTCCAGAAATTTTGAAATCCCTCTTCCACATAAAACATTTCAGTGTACTCTGGTCTTTGCCGTCTTTTATGGAAAAATATAGGTATGAACGACCAGGGTACTCTTGTACACCAGAAACTTCACCAACAATTTTTGCTTTCTCAACTTTGAGAGTAACGTTCAGTTTATCTAAATATTGACTAACTGAAATAATGTCTGGGGAGTTCATGTTTATTATTGTTTCTTCTTTTTTATTCTTCCGTGCACAAATTCAATAATGGCCGGCAGAAGTGAAACAAAAATAATAGCAATAATTATAGGGGTAAGATAGAGATCAGCACCAGGAATTGCCCTGCCAAGGTAAAAACCCATAGTCGTAATACCTCCAGTCCACAAAATCCCGCCGACTAGATTGTCTCTCATAAAAGCCCTGCGAGGCATTTCCACTGCTCCTGCCAAAGTTGGGGCAAAAGACCTGACAACTGGAACAAATCTTCCAATAATTATTGTTCTGTGACCATATTTTCTATAAAACTTTTCTGTGTAGTCTAAATGTTTTCGTTTGAACCAGTATCTGTCGCCACTGTCTAAAATAATATCTCGCAATTTCTTGCCCATTATATATGTGAAAATATATCCAGTGACGCTGGCTACAAACAAAACTGCCACAAGCAGGGCTAGATTAAAATGTCCTCCAGACGCCAAAAAGCCGGTAGTAAAAAGCAAACTATCTCCCGGCAAGAAAAAAGTCGGCGGAAATGATTCCAAAAAAATAATTAAAAATAAAATAACATACCCCCAATATCCAGCTGTTTGTATGAGATGAATCAAATAATCCATAAGAAGGATTATATCATGGAAGTTTTACTCCACGAAGGTCAATGCTTTGCCAGATTTGCCTGCGCGGCCAGTACGGCCGATTCGGTGAACGTAGTCATCGTAGGTGGCTGGTAAGTCAAAGTTTATAACATGAGAGACATCTGAAATATCCAGACCTCGAGCGGCTACATCTGTGGCTACCAGTATCTGCACCTTGCCTTCTTTAAAAAGTTTCAGTGAACGCTGACGGCCTGACTGGTTTTTGTTTCCATGAATTGATTCTGCTTTAAAACCACGTCCAACTAAAAGTTTTGTCAGTTTTTCCACGCCATGTTTTGTTCTGCCGAAAATAAGCACTTTACCAAAGTCTGGCTGGATAAGCATACTGTGTAGAACATCTAGTTTATTATCCCCTCGGCTGACACGGACTACATCTTGGTCAACCCCTTTTGCTGTGTCTTGAGTTTTGACCGAAATCATTACCGGCTCACGCAGGAACTCTTTTATCAGTTTTTCTATTTCTCCTGAAAGAGTGGCGGAAAAGAAAAGAGTGTGACGTGGCTTTGGCATTTGGGCCATGATGTTTCGCATATCGTTTATAAACCCCATATCAAGCATACGGTCGGCCTCGTCTAAAACCACTGTTTTGAAAAAGGAAAGATTTAGAACTTTTCGTTCTATCAAATCCTTCAGTCGTCCCGGTGTGCCAATAACAAATTCATTGCGATATCGCAAATCACGTATCTGATTGCCGATTGAAGTCCCTCCAACACAAACCACAGAATACAATCTCATTCCAATTGTAAAATCTTTCAGTTCTTCCTGTATCTGTAATGCGAGCTCTCTAGTAGGAACCATAATTAAAACGTTCTCCTTTGGATGCGTTAAAACTTTGTGTATAAGAGGTACCAGATACGCCGCAGTCTTTCCTGTTCCTGTGTTTGCAATACCAACCACATCTTGTCCTTTCAAAATATGCGGAATGGTTTTGTCTTGAATTGGAGTAGGCGTGACATAACCCTTGCTAACAATATTTTTCTTTAAATTTTCTTCCACTTGAAAGTCAGTAAAGTTGTGCTCCGGCACAAAATGCTCGGCTTTTTCTGTAATAACAGCTCTATTTACAAAACGAGACGGATGAATGTTGTCGCTACGACCTCTGCCACCACCACTTCGCATTCCAGGTCTTGATCCCACTCTACTACCCCTGAAAGGCGCTCTGTTAGTAGTATTTCTTGCACCAAAAGATGGCCGACCAAAGGTAGGTCTGCCTGCGCCCGCGGGTCTTCCAAAAGTCCGCGTTTGCGGACGTCGTGTACGTGTTTCCATATATGAAATTGATTGAGATTGTTAAAATATCTCTCCAATTTCAAATAAGACTCGCGTCTGTAAAGTTCAAGTATTTTGAACCGAAACCAGTGAGAAAACTCAATGAAATAAGTATATATTATTAGTCGTATTTTGTCAAACCATGTAGTGAGCTTTGCTCTACTACTAGGGTCAAATTTTTGTGTGTACTTAGAACATTATTTTTTCATATATGCAATCCAGAAATTGCGTTTATAGGAGCGCTGATTCATTCGCGGGTAGCTTGTTTTCTTTTCCAGATGGAGAATGGTGAAATATTTTTTATAAAATGAGGTAAAATCATCTTTACTCCATACCCGCTCGGTCAGGTTTATTTCTGGCATGACATATGTATCTTTTTCTTTACCAGGAAATTGTTTCAACAGATTTTTGGCATTTACATCGCCGTCTTTACATAATGCTTTAACAAAAAAGTATCCACCAGACTTCAGTACGCGATATGTTTCAGCCATATAGACTTCCCTCTCTGCTTCAGAAAGTGAATTTGAAGATGTTACATCCAGCACAATATCAAAAGTATTATTTTCAAATGGAAATGTTTCTCCAATACTCTGCTTTATATACGATATATCGTATATAAATCCTTCAGCACTTTTTAGATTCTTCTTGGCAATATCAATGACTGTTTGGGAAATTTCCAGACCAGTCACAGTATTTCCAAGCGATCCAAACTCCGCTTTAGTCAGAGACTCGAGCGAGGCGAAGTAGTACGAGTTTCTGCCTGTTCCCGAACCAAGGTCCAGAACCACTAACCTCTCATTTTTGCTAACACTGGGTGTTAGCAAACCTTTGTCTATAGCCATTTTTGGCTTCTTTTTCAAAAACTTAACAAAACGCAAAATATCATTCTGTGGAATATTATCTTTGGTCAGAAGTTTTGACTCCCCATATTCCCTATCCCAGACTTTTTCCTGCGCCATGTTGTCTAATAGACTACCACAAACTTTCAGATTTGGATGAGATCCGACACTGAAAACTTTGAGATGCCCGCAAGCGTACTCGTTGTACGGTGAGGACTATCTCAAAGTTTTCAGCTAGGTGAGAAGTGATGTTATCACTTCGCAAGACCTTTTCAGGGTTTTTGTAATCAAAAAGTCGAAAAGGTGTACTGCTCCTGTAAGGAGATCGCCAAATGTGGAAGTTCTATGATAAAGGTACTTCCTCTTCCTCGACCGGGAGATTCTACCCAGACTTTGCCTTTGTGAGCTTCTACTACACCCTTGACGAAGACCAGACCGTAGCCAGTAGCGTTTATGTTGATTTTGAGGGATTCTACTCCTCTACCGCCAGCCTTGAACAATCTATCCCTATCCTCCGGAGCAATACCTATACCGGTATCTTTGACAGTCAGTTTTATATTTTTATCATGGCACGATAGAGTAATAGTAATTCCTCCATGCTCTGTGTAGTTTATAGAATTATCTATCAAGTTTCGGACGGCTTCGCCAAGTTGAGTAGTATCACCGATTATATTGTAATCTCCCGGGGTAATTTCCAGATTGAGAACCAGTCCTTTTTTGTCGGTATGTTCTTTTTGTTTGGAAACAACATCCTCCACAAGTAGCTTCATATCCAATGGCTTCATGTCGTACGGCAATGTCCCACTCTCGGCCGAAGCTCCCTTCAGAATTCCTTGGACATAGTTAATCCCAGTATCTGTTTCTTCCAAACCTTTTTCTAAAAGTGGCACGGTGTCAGCAGGCATAACCCCATAGTCACCAGTCATAAGTTCGGCAAAAATATTTTTGGCATTACCAAACCGCCCCTTAATCTGGTGATTCATAAAATGCATAAGCGACACCTGCCCTTCATTTGCCGTTTTTAATTCCCCCGCCAATTTCTCAATCTTTTCCCGTTGTTCAATTTCCTTTTTAACACTTTTTATAAGTAAGTATCCAAAAACCATAACCAAAACAAAAGTAATTCCAGTTAAAATTCTATTGGTTACTGTCCTGACAAAGAAAAACTCTGAACCTATAAACACAACAAGTGCTCCGATAAGAACTTGCGCTCCAAAAACTTTGGCATTAAAAGTTTTATATTTGACTATAATATAAGCCAAAAATGCCAAAAAAACAGGTACTCCAAATATTCCATACTGACCAATAGTCCAACTATAATCGCCGAGTACAGAATTTGTGTTAAATAAACTGCCGATAACATTTCCGAATGAAAAAGCGATTAGAAAACCGATGCTACCTAAAGTTATCAAAAGAATTTTTTGTTTTTCGTTTTTATCTCTTCTTTGTACATAACTCTTTATGACAAACGAGAGTATCCACAGGATAAATATAATCTCAATAAAATAACCATAATATGCCATTGGTCCTTCCACTGCGTCTCTATCGCAATTAGAAATATCGTATCCTAAAATAGCCAGTTTGGTGGAAGCAAATATGACAGTTGGGGTTAAAAGTAAAAATATTATCAGTTTTTTAGTGAAAGAAATATCTTTCTCATCAATAAACAAATAGAGAAAATGTAGCAGTCCGGCATAAATCATTGGTTCTAACAATACTAATATTGACCATGCATACATTGTTAAAGCAGGTTTGTCCGTTGCCCAAATTATAAGGTCATTGAAAAGCCAAATATCCAAAAGAATTGTGGTTACTAAAAGAATTTTTGTCGCCAGATTTTTACTGCTCTTAAAATATAAAAATGTTACAAGTATAAGAGATGCTACCAGAGGAAAAAGATGTGAATAATAGATAAGCGGGTCAAAGACATTGTTTGATATAAAAAGAAACCTTACAGAATCCCAATTGCAAGCAGAGATCAAATTTACAACTTCGTTGGTCATATTTTCAAAAGATTTTTTATAGAATCCAGAGCGTTTGGGACAGAATTTGCATCAGTAAAAAAAGTTATATCTTCCAAATAAATATAGCGATAAAAAGAAATGAAAGCAGAAATTATTATCGAAAAAATAAATAATATTAATAATACTTTAGATTTTTTGTCCATTTAAATTTCTTATATAAAATATCTATATAATATTTTTATTTCCATTATAAGTCTTATACACTTTTTTAAAATAAGTAGGGATATAAGGCAAGTATTTCTTGAAAGTTCTAGTCGGTAAGTACTGAATTGACCGAATAATTTTTCTGCAGTTTTTCTCTCCGCAATTACATTTCATTTTCCACATATCATCTCCTTCAATTATGGAATAGTCTATGGTGATTTCTTCTCCTTCTTTTATATTCTTAAGAGCAACCATTGTTACCTTACCTTTTATACTGGAATTTGGATTACATGAGTGATTCAAATATTCATTTGGATATTGCGGGTCAATCCATCTATGTTTTCCAATTCCTATCCAATCTGGATACGTTAACGACTCTTTTTTATTTCTTGGAACAAAAAGTTTTATTTCTCCCTTAATATGCTGTATAACTTCGTCTTTTTTAATATTCTCACCGGCAAAAAGACCGATTCTATCTATTTTACTTGTGCTGTGATAAATATGTTTCATGTGTTTGCAATTTTAACATATAATTTATAAAAAATCTATCTTTTATATTACAGGTGATATTTAATTGTACAACAACCTCGTTAATCTTGACAAGATTTCGCCATTTGATATTCTGTATATAGACGCTCTTTTGAGTGTACTATCAAACCCACGAGGAGAAAGGACTTGGAAAAATGGCACCAGTTTTAACACTTCCAGACATTTCGGAAGTCACACCACTTTCCGACAAAGACCAGCCGATGATCGACGAGATTATTGATGTGTTGCGAAGGCATGGCAACCTAAATCGGTTTGGTCTTGTGCTTCTCCATCAGCATTTTAACCTTGCTGATGACGAGGTGTTAGTTGAATCGACCGACAAAGAAAATCGTACTCAAACGACTAAGCCGATAAAGAAAGACGATCTGTCACGGATGAATCATACAGAAACGTCATGGCGTCTTGATACAGGAAAGCCGATGATGGCTTGCTCGTGTATTAAGTTCGGTGACGATCATCAGCACCTGAGCAGAGGCTGACTCCATACCCCGCTACTTGTAAATAAGGTGGCGGGGTAAACTATATTTTAGTATCATAGTTTTATGATTTTTTGGAATCAAAAAGAAGTCCTGTTTAGTGGAATATCTGAATACGTCAATAAATACGGGGTAAAATCTGTCCTTGATATAGGCGCGGGCGACGGAAATCTAGCGTTGAAAATATCAAACATTATAAATGACTACACTGCCATAGAAAATGACAATAGAAAAATCGAGAATTTGAGAAAACTTAGATTGAAAGTAATAAAAGGAAATTTTCCAGCGGTAAAAATTGCAAAAAAATACGATTTAGTTCTTTCTTCACATTCTGTACCTGAAAATATTGAGGAAATCGAACAATTTTTAAAAGAAGCTTGTAGGTTGGTAAAATCAGGAGGTTTATTGCTCATCATTACCTTTAAGGGCGGAAAAGGAGATGTTTTTAAATTAAAAGAAAAATTAAAAAGAACTGCCGAAATAGCAGACAAGGAGCACTTCGAAAAAATAAGTAATACTTTAAGAAAACTGGGAAAGATTAAGATTAAAAAGAAAATAAGTACAATTAAATCGGATAAGTTAAGGGATATTATCAAAATCGTACGATTTTCTTTAGGAAATTCAAAAAATCAAGAACTTAAGAAAAAAATAATAAGTTTAATGAAAAAACACTTTAAAACAAATGGTAAATACCTTTTTAAATTTGAACATCTTTTTCTGTCATTGAAGAAATATGGTCGACAACATGCAAAATGAAAAGTTTAAAAAAGTATTCCTTTTTTAAAAGATTTTTTTGTAAAAATTCCCTTCCCGGATATTTTACTTTTTGCAACATATAAATCTTTTTTCATATATAATGGTATTCTATTTATTCTATCAGATTGATAAAAAATATAATACAATCAAAATAATGAAAAACCAAAAAAATATATTTTATAAAAAATCTACCTTTTCACATAAGTCCAGTGTGGATAAAAAATGGTTAATTTGATGATTGACAAAATAGATTTTAAGTTTACTATGTAGGGTAGAATTGGGAGGTATGGGTATGAGTTCATTTCAAGTAAAAATAGTTGGGGATTTTTGCAATATACGTTGTACTTATTGCAGGAATCGTGATTTTGATCAAGATACAAATGTAGTGATGTCTATTGAGAAACTCGAGAAACTCTTTGTCTTTCTCAATTCATTACCACAAGCACAGATTCGTACGAATTGGCATGGGGGAGAGCCGCTACTTGCGGGCAAAAGATTCTTCAGTCATGTTTTGAGGCTGGAGAGTCAATATCAGCAAAAAATGTGGCGAAATGTCGTTCAAACAAACGCCATGCTTGTTGATGATGAGTGGGCCAAATTTTTTCACGATAATAACTTCCTTATAGGAGTGAGTATTGATGGAAGCGAGAAAACACACAACAGTGACAGAATTAATGTTGCGGGACGCGATACCTACAAAGAAGCAATGCGTGGTGTGGAAATCCTGCGACATCATGACATTTTTCCTGGTGTCATCTGCACCGTTACCAAAAAGACAGTGAGATATGCGGAAGAAATGCTTCTTGGTTTGGTGAACGCTGGATTCAAGGATATCGCTTTCAACGCTTTCTATAACACAGCATCAGACTGTAATGGAGATACATACGGTCTGACAGATAAAGAGTGGCTGACGTTTCTTATAGAAATATTTGAAACTTGGCTTACTCTCAACGACCCTACAGTTCATGTTCGTGAGTTAGATAGCATGCTCGCATGGACCAAGTCCAAGAGCGCTAACTCCTGTGTCTACAAAGGTACGTGCCACCAGTGGTTTGTCGTGGATTACACTGGGGACATCTATCCTTGTGAGAGGTTGGGTAGGACAACTCACTTCGGTAGTATTGATACCTTGAGAACTTTTCAAGACTTGATGGATACTCCAGTCTTTCTCAACTGGAAAGAATCGATAGTTCAACTTCCAAAGAAATGTCAAGCTTGCAGTTTACAGTCATTGTGCCATAATGGCTGTGTGAGTCATAGAACTGCAGATGAAGAGGGGGTTCCCCTCTATACTTATTGCGAAAGCAGACTCGGTTTCTATGATTACATTATGAGAAGGCTTGGCGGAAAGGAGGTAAACAACCATGTCACTCAAAAACAGTTCTTTGTTGGAATCCCCTGAAGAAGTTAAAAAGCTCCAATCTCAACTGTTAGAGAATCTGGCGCTTCAAGACGCATTTGGTCGGATCGAGGATCCTAGTCGCTTTTCATCGGGAATACCAAAAATCACGAGCTATGATGATTTCCACTACGACGATTGTGGATACTCTGATGCTCCGACGTAGACCATGATCAATGACAACAGCAAAAACCGACTCGGAGGAAATCACCAGTCAGTTAAAAAGCGGGTTCGCAAAAACCCGCTTTTCTTTTAATATGAACGTATGATTAATAAAAATATTTTAATGTCCTATGACGAGTATTCAAAAATTCAGCATGAGACTCCATATTTTTATATTTTTCGATCAGGAGGTCGGTTAACTTATTATTTCGGTTCTAATCATTCTCATGATCCAAATCACCCGCAATTCAATTTATTAAGGAAAAAATGGAACGAATTTACCAGTGAGACTAGAGCTGTGAAAACGGTAGTTATTGTGGAAGCACATGAAATAGCTAAATTAGAAGCTACCATGGAGGAATCTATTATCAAGCATGGTGAGTCAGGCGCTGGGGCCTATTTGGCGTATGAATTTGAGTCATTGCTTATTTTTGGAGAACCTCATAATGATAAAATAATTGCCCATTTACTTAGAAATTTTTCTAAAGAAGAAATCCTCTTGTGGCATGTATGTCAGGCTATAAAATTTTGGCAACAGCACAAAATGGGTAGAAGCATACAAGAATTTCTGTCAAATCAAACGCAGAAATATCGTAGATTACTAAATTGGCCGGACTTAGTTATATCTGTAGAGCTTATTAATACAATATATAAAAAGCTATTTAATCGAGAGCTAAATATTGATAATGAAAAAACACTCTCTGAAATCACCACTCCCGTAAGCATTCAATCGAGGATCAATGAACTATCTAGAAGTCAATCTATATATAGAAATGAATATGTATTGGGTCAGATAGAGAAATATTGGAGCGAAGGATACAACATCTTTGTAATTTACGGGGCTGGTCATGCAGTAATGCAAGAACCTGCTATCCGTAGTTTAGTAAGCTAGTTTCTAAATATTTTAATCTCATATTTTAAAAGATTTTTTTGTAAAAATCCCCTTCCCGGATATTTGACTTTTTGCAACGTATAGATCTTTTTTCATATTTTATACATTCAGTATATTATAAAAAGTAATTTTAATTATTTTCTATTTCATTAACAACTTCCAATAACTTTTTTCTATAGTTTCCTATAATTCTATGGTCAGCTTTTGGAATAACGATAACTTTCCATCCACATTTTAGAGTTTTTGCAACCCTTTGAATTTCTTTTAAACACCACTTTTCTTTCTCGCCAACAAGAAAGATTATTTTTTTTACTTTAAGAGTTTTTAGACTTTCTGCTGGAGTTGGTGAACACATAATAAGTGTTTTTACTTTATTTTTTTCAGCATGTATATAGGCTAGAATACAACCAAGACTGAACCCTACTAATACATCCACCCTTCCTATTTTGGGAGTAATGGTACTTTTGTTCCAGTCAATTCTAGGAATATGAAAATACTTTGAAAGAGACTTGTACTCAGACAAATCGCCAAGACCATATAAAAATGTGATTGCCTTTTTCATAATAAATGATGAAAGACAGACTGAAATCTGTCTTTCTGCGAGTTAAATATCAAACTCGCCTTTCTTGGCGCCATCCAGAAACGCATTCCATTCTGAATGGGTGAAGAACAGAGTGCCGTTGGCACGGTTCTTGCTATCGCGGACAGCAACACCTTCAGGTTTGATTGCCACTTCAACGCAAACATATAACTTGCATCGCAAAGTACTTGATGATGTTTTGAAGTCGCCTTCCATGACCTTGAACGATTTGTCCTGGCCTTGTTGGGCCGGTCCTGCTTTCACTTTTTTCTCACCTCCAATCCGAAAGAGCTAAAGTAAGTCACAGTTTGCTACCGATGACTCCTGATTATAATCATATAGCATTATAATTTGTTGTCAACTATATTTCAGTCTTAATTTTCACTAGCTGTTTTAATTTTTTCCACTATAGCTGACCAGCTTTCGACTTTTGTCACTTTTGACAAAAATTGTTTGAACTCGTCAATTTCTGCTTGGTCAGGCTGATATAAAAACAGATGAGGCACAGTATTAACCATGTGACTTAAAACCTCAAGACGATCATCGACAAAACATGAAACGTTATTATCGCTACAAATTTTATCTTTTTCATGCCTTTCTCTGCAAAAGAAAACATTTTCTGGTTTTACTCCAGTTTTTGTGTAAAAATTATTATCCTTCAGCCAAGCTAAAATTTTTTCTTGTGCCCACGGGGTACATTTTGATATCAAAAAAATGTTCCCTTGAAATTTATTATCATTTAATTTTTTAATAGCATCAAACATGCCCTCTGCGGCGGGAATGGTCGAATATCGTTCCTCATGCAAAGTCTTATCTTCTTTATCTGTAAGACGATGATTAATAATAACATTACCAATATCAATACCCAGAGATTCTTTTTTTATTGTCATAATAAAAATAATTATACACAAAAGTTAACAAAATACAGCCCCTCGACGGTTCGAGAGGCTGTTGCTAAACAAGCAGTGTTCGGACAATTTCATCCCACGATGTGACCAATTGAACATGAGGTAGAAAGTCTTGATACTGCTTGACTTCTTTTTGTTGTGGTTTAAGTAGGTACAGATTTTTCACCTTGTCAACAAGATAACTAAGTACTTCAAGACGATCATCAACGAAGTGAGTTGCTTGATACAAATCACATATCGAAGACTTGTCACGTCCATTTTTAGTCCTCATCACTTGTGCTGGATAAATACCAGTCCTACTGAAGAAGTCATGCGACTTCAACCAAGACAAGATTTTTTGATCGGCAACATCCGAAGCGTTATAAACTACGAATATGTTGCCTGCAAATCTTTCCTGATTAAGCTGCCACAAAGCCTCGATGACTCCTGGCATCTGTGGAATCACATTATAATCTCCAGATTGAACAAACTCTGGAGTTGTCCCGAATCCTACGTGATCAATGATCACGTTTCCCAAATCAACACCAAAACTTTCTCTCATTACTCACCCACTTTCTAGATCTAATCTATTATCTACTATACATAACTTTATTTTTGTTGTCAAATCAAATTTCAAAACATAATTTTTATAAATTCTCTCAACTTCATCCAGATTTTATTCCAGACAGAAGACATTTTGTATTCAACAAATTTTTAATATTCTCCCCGGCAAAAAGACCGATTTCATCTATTTTACTTACACTATGATAAATATGTTTCATATTTTTTATAGTATATCATATAAAATTCTGTTTCTTCAATATCACTATTTTAATAGCTTGAAATTATACAATAAAGCCAAATTTTATGGTATAATAGCCAAACTCACAAACTATGCAAAATATTTTTGAAAACAAATCAAAAGATGTCCTTGTTTTGTTTTCTGGTGGCAGAGATTCTTCTTCTGTCGCGGCTCTATTAGCTTTGGCTGGATATAAGATAAAACTATATACCTACCAAGCCGGTCTGCCGGAACTGACCGGACCACGAGGAGATTCCGCGCCAGATATTAGACATAAAGAACTTACACAAGCTTTTCCTGAAGATATTGACAGAGAAAGAATTATTGAGGGCAGTACATATTTGATTAGAAAACTAGCCATAGAAAAAACAAATATTGAACATGTTATCTACCCTATCGCCTTGGCGCTTGCGGTACACGCTAATGCCGTTTGCTATTGCTTAAAAAACAACATAAACACGATAGCTTCCGGATATTCCGGTTATCAAGCAAAAGAAGACAGGTATATTGAACAGAGCGGTGATTTTGTTTCACTGACTAAAGAATTTTTAGAGGAATATGATATCTCATATCTTACGCCAGTTATAGAAAAGTCTAAACTTGAAGTAATGGATATTTTGGAACGGCACAATATCAGTTCCAATTCTCTTGAAAATAAATCTGTTTTTGGAGGAATTTCTTTTGATAAAGAAAAAGCCAAAGCTTTCTGGAAATCTTCTATTTCTTTATGTAGGGAATTTATAAAAAATATGCAAACCAGTTAAAAGTATGATAAAAAAAGATGCAACGTTATTGGTGACTTCTTCCTTATTAAAGAAAGCTGTGTATTTTGCGGCCAAAAAACATGACGGGCAATATCGCAAAGGAACAGATGTGCCATATTTTGCTCATCCAGTCTTGGTGGCATTAGGCGTTTTTAAATATTCACAGGATGAAAACGTGCTGGCAGTGGCAATTTTACACGATGTGATGGAAGATTGCGACGTTACATATACGGAACTGAAAGAGCTATTCGGCAGTAAGGTGGCCAATATTGTCAAGGAAGTGAGTTCTCCGACAAATATACCGGTAAAAAACAGAAGCTGGAAAGATAGAAAGGTGTCGTATATGCGGCAAATTAAAAATATTTCAAAAGAAGCTTGCATTATCGTGGCGGTTGATAAAATGACCAATATGCAAGCGTATTTCGGAGCTACTGAAGCCAACAACAAAAAAAGTCTGGGTAAGTTCGGAGGTACATTAACGGATTATTTTTGGTATTATGGAGAAATATATAATATACTAAAATCAAATCTTGGAAATCATCCTGTTATAAAAGAATACGAAAAGCTTTTAAAAAATCATGAGAAAAACTTGCAAAAAGACTAGTATTCCACTAAGCTACTGTTAGAAAGGATGGTAAAAAAAGATGGGTCAAGAGTTGATTCTCTTGTATCGAAAACTAATCGGTTGTTCCATTGAGTTTATTGCGGACGAGATTGCCACGACAGTTAAGCCGGTACTTTCGCAAAGTCCGACTATCAGCTACCGAATCAAAAGTCAAGACACACTGGCAAAAAAGATGATTCTGGTGAAGACAGAATCAATTATTGATATTGACGATGTGTATGCTTTCCGGATTCTCGTTTCCTCAGCGAACGAAGCATACTTGGTTCTTAAGGCGCTGACGAAGTCTTTCCGAGGTTTTTTAGACCATGACTATATTGCCAATCCAAAGACCCGTCCTGACAAACCTCATCTAGATGGAAAAAGTCTTAAGTTGCTTCAGTTCATCGCTTACAAAAACAACGTTCCATTTGAAATACAAATCACGACTTTTGAATGGAACGAGAGCAATGAATTGCTTCACGACGAATACCACCGAGAAAAATATCCAATTATAGACCATTCAGATTGATAAGAACTAATCTGAAGGGTCTTTTTTGTCTGCAACCAGTTTTTTTAATGTTAATATATCTTCTCCGACAAAGACGCCCATTCCATCTATTTTACTTTGAGCATGATATATTTGTTTCATATTTTATATAGTATATCATCCGTTTCATTGACAATAAAAGTGATTTGTGTAAAATAACATACAGATTTATGAAGAAAGGAGGTGAAAATATGGGATACCTGTATGCTGACAAGCCGGGTGTGGATAAACCACCACATCTTCCCAGACCGCGTCCAAGGTGACAAAACAAAACGGGAGGATAGAGATATCTTCCCGTTTCAAATTTATTTAAAATTTTATATGGAAAAACTTAAAAAAGACAAGTATGCTTTTTTTGAAAAAAATACGGAGAGAACCGAAAAATGGATACTGTCAGAACAGTCCAAAACAACGGATTATTTCAAAAATAACTCATATAAGAAAAGACTTTTCAAGCGGTTGGAAAAGATAAAAGACATTGATGAAAAGTTTCTCCCAGTCATACGAGGAGAAATGTATTTTTTCCGTTGGAGAAAAAAGGGTGAACAGGTCTCTTCTTTGTATATGCAGAAAAATGCCAAATCAAAACAGGAAAAAATACTGGATTGTAACGCTATGTTTAAAAAACACGGTTTGGTCGTAACTGACTGGACTGTTTCTAAAACGGGTAAGCTTCTTTCATATTCTGTTTCTAAATCAGGAAATGACAAATCATCAATCCATGTCATAGATATTCAAAAAAGAAAAAATTTAACTGACTTTATTCCGGAAGAGATATATCCTGAATTCGAATGTTGGATGCCGGATGAGAGCGGTTTTTATTATAGCAGAAATAATCCCGGTACATCAAAAGAAGATGTAAAAATGCAAAATAAAATCTATTTTCACAGGATTGGCCACGGTTTTGCAAACGACAGATACTTCTTCGGTAGAGACCTGAGCAAAACAGACAGAGTGCAAATGAAAATATCGGATGATGGGAATTATTTTCTTGTTACCGTTTTTGATTTTGCACATGAAAAAGAAAATGCAGAGATATACTTGGGAATTAGCTCCAACAAAAAGATAATCAGAATTCTCGGTAAAGAAAATTGCTTGCGATACCCGGTCTTGCATAGAAACTGCGTCTATATCTTAAGTAATAAAGACACTCCTCACTGGAAAATTGAAAAGGCTTCCGTAAAAAATTTATTGGAAGGAAAGAAGAATTGGCGGGTTATAATCAAAGAAAATAAAAACCGAGTGATAGAATCTTTCAGTTTTATACAAGATAAAATGTTTTTAATCACACTGGAAAATGTTTCCTCTCATATCGGCGAATACACTCTATCTGGAAAATATAAGAGAAATATCAAACTGCCAGCTATAGGCACAGTATCCAAAATATATTGCCAAAAAGAAGGCAATGAGTTATTTTTCGCTTTTTCCTCTTTTGTTTTTCCAAAAGTCATATACAATCTTTCATTAAAAAATGATAAATTATCCGTTTTCTTTCAAAGAAAAATTTCAAATTCTTTAGAAAATACGACGGTAAGACAACATTTCTTCAAATCAAAAGACGGGGTTAAAGTTCCTATGTTTTTAATTCATAAAAAAACAATAAAAAAAGACGGCAACAATCCCCTGCTTTGCTACGGCTATGGCGGTTTTGGTACGTCGTTAACGCCGTCTTTTGACCCGGGTATTATTCCTTTTCTGGAGGATGGCGGGATATACGCGGAGATAAACATTCGAGGAGGAGGCGAATTCGGCGAAAAGTGGCACGAAGCCGGAAAATTATTCAATAAACAAAATTCTTTTGATGATTTTATATCCGGAATTAAATATCTTTACAAAAATAAATACAGTCGGCCTGAAAAAACCGCCATATTCGGTTGGAGCAACGGAGGACTGCTGGTTGGAGCAGTCGTAACTCAAGAGCCGGAAATATGCAAAGTGGCTGTTATCGGCGCTCCAGTTTTAGATATGGAAAAGTATTACTTATTTGACGGCGGCCGGTATTGGATACACGAATACGGAAACCCTAAAAATAAAAGATATTTGGAAAATCTCCTTTCATATAGTCCGTATCACAATATACAAAAAGAAACAAGCTATCCTTCAATGCTTATCTTGAGCGCCAGAGAAGATGACAGGGTTCATCCAATGCATGCGTATAAATTTGTGGCTAAAATGAGAGATATTGCAAGACTGAAAAATCCTCTGCTGTTGCGATTGGAAGAAAAAGCCGGTCATAGCGGAGCAAACGGCATGAATAAATCAAATGAACAACAAGCGGACATATTGTCTTTTATATACAAAGAATTGAGAACTTAACATTATCAGAAATCCCTCACCAGTCTTTGTAAAACTGGTGAGGGGTTATATTTTCCTCTCCTTTCTTTTTGGAAAAAACAGAAACCAGAGAAGAACTCCGTCTAAGACAAAGAGCCAGACCGGATATACAATTTCACCAAATGTCATTTGCCGGATAGCAAAGAGATTGATGAAATTTCCGGTTTGAGTCAGCGTCCAGGCGAATTTGTCTTCTTCCTTTGGATGTTTTCTGGTTTTTTGGATCGTTGGCCACAGAGCAAAGGTGTCAGTGGTCAACGCGGCAATAAGCGCCACATCTGGCCGTTTGAAAACCCAGAGAACAATCAAACTGACAACAGAACCCAAGATACAGAAATTTTCACCAACTTCTTTTTGCTTTTTTCCATATCTTATTGAAAGCAAAGCGATGGTAATGATACCAATCACTTCGCTTCTGGCAACCCACAAGGTTTCCTTGGCTCCAGCGGCCTCTGCGCTAAAGTAGAGCGTTACTGCCAGCGGAGACCAAATCCACCATGTGGTCCGACTTGGTTTGGTTTCTCCCCTAAATATGGATAGGATGTAAAATCCATATCCAAGAAGAGAAAATATACCGGCAACTTTCCCAAAAATTTCTTGCAAAAAGCACCTCCTTTTCTAGTTTCAATTATAGCATATTTAATAGTGATTTGTCAAATATACGTAAGGTAGTATCTTTTTAAAAATACTTTTTGAGGAAACTCTTGACCTCTTCAAGTTTCATGGAATCAGCATATTCGCTTGGAAATATATCTAAATTATCTTCTTGGCGAAGTTCAGACCATTGATTACTGAATATTTTCTCTATCCCTTTCATTAAGGAGAGTCCTAGATTTGGATATATATCTTCTATACTATGTGCTAAATAGTAAATGATATTACGTTGATAAGTGCTCTGATCCTCCTTGCGTTCTTGATAATTTGAAAAACTATATTTTGGATAACAAGCGTCCAGAATAACTTTTGAGATATCCCATAAAGGCATCAATAGCTTTATAGAACCAAATTTACGCACAGGGAATGCAAGAGGTTTTTGTCCATTCATTAATGAAAATAGCAGGTCTGACAATAGGTCCTCACGATTAAAACCAAGTATATATTCGTTTGTGTGATATTCTTGGCAAAGTTTTCGTGCAACAATGGAAATGAGATAGGTACCAAAGAAATGGCTCGTGTTATTACCGAACTTCTCAGAGTATTCCTTATAAAAGTTACTGAGAGACTCCTTCATTTCTAATAGTTTTTCAATTTCCTCATTTCTATAAACATGATGAGTAAGACCATGAGTAAGACAGAGTTCAGAAGCTCTATCTGCTGCAAATGTAGGCCAGATTGGTTCAAAAATAATGGTAAAGAAAATAAAGCGTTTGTTGGAATTCTCTAAGGTTAGCGCTTTAAGTCCTTGCGCAAGGGTATTACTGTCTCCACCGCCAGAAATTCCTACGATTACAGTATTAAAGGAACTATTTTTCTTAACAAAGTCAACAACTTTTCCCTTCACCAATTCTTTTGCAGAATCTGGATTTAATTCATGAATAGTTTGACTACAACCATCATCTCCAAAGTTAAATTCTGGAATGGTGATTACAGGATTTTCGACTTTATTATAGAATGTTTTCTGTGGTAGTACATCCTTTAAATCTATATTCCTAATACAATGAAGCATTATCTTTTCTTCAAAAGGAATAACAAAAATCAGTGTGTTGAGTGGAATTGGGCGTACTTCTTCTCCCATTTTTGCGTATCCTTGGAAAAGATTTGATGGAATACGTTTCGTTCGCAAGACTTCTTCTAAAGTAAGGGAATCATCTGTCTTTACCGCAATCTCTTCAGAAGCAGTTTTGATAGTGATGTCTCTTAACATAAATAATTAGTTGAATGCTGCGAGAGAAGACGTACACAAAATGTGTTCTATTTTCGCATTAGTGAGTCGGTCTAATCCTTTATCAATGAGAGATGCGAAAAGACCAGATTTAGAGATAGTTAAAACTTTAGACTTTTCTATATTTATAATAGGTAATGTTGTAATATTTTGCATGTTATATGTTCTTGCCCAGTTTTTATTAATAATTCTCCACAAACGGATGTAGTGCGAGAATGAGCTTATCATGGCAAATATAAATATCTTTGTCAAATCTTTTTATATATAAAAAATGGGGCTATGGACACTGCCCACGACCCCATTCAAGTATTTGTCACCAAAGATTAGATGACTTACATGTATCCTCGCTCTCCCTTGTTCAGTTTTGGATAGAGGCGTTGCATCCATTCATTGACCATTGGACGCTGAAGCGATCCTTCCGGCGAACGAAAGACTAGTGTCGCTACAACGTTTTTTTGGTCAGGACGAATACCAAGATTCTCTCTTGCCTTAATCGGTAACTGCTCGTAAGAAATCTCGGAGTATTGAATCTCCTCAATGTAGACGGCTTCTAATCCAAGCTCATCACGTATCTCCTCACAGACATCCTCTTCAGTTTTGTCCATAGAGGTAGAGTACGAGAGTACCCTCTTTGTAGCAGGCTGGTCAGATACCTTCATGAACTTATCAAGATTTGTCATCTGACGTTTTATTCGTGGGTCACTTGACCTCAAAATACGAATATCGTCAATTTCTTTAGTGATCATGACGAGCCGATCAAGTCCCATTCCCAGAGCAAGTCCGGAGTATTCTTGCGGGTCAAGACCGGCATTCTTGAGAACTGTCGGGTTAGCCTCTCCACATTCAAGAACTTCAAGCCACTTTCCATTCACTAGAACCTCAACCTCAAGACCATTAATCGTGTACGGATGCTTCATCTCATTGGCTCGATACTTGTATCCGGGAATGACACTGTTCAATATCGTTTCAATTAGATGAATGAGGTCTAGGCGACCAAAATGAGGATTTCCATGTTTGATTCGCCAGACGTCCATCTGATTTGGTTCACCACAGTGAATTTTGTCAACAACATCACGACGGTAACACATACCCGGCAAAACAACGATTGTATCGTTGACACCGTCACGAGATGCTTTCCTAAGCCAGTTTGGGATGGCTGCTGAAGTATGGGTTCGTAAAATGATGTCCTCTGTGACATACCTTGTATAGCGAGACGACCGCCCAGCATTGTCCACCGGGAAAAGAAGGTCATCGAAGTTTTCTTTCACAGACACTTCCGGATTTGAGCGAACTTCTTCAATAATCGTCTCAGCATAGGATGTTTCCATAGCCTGCTTTATATTAGAGACGACAATATTGACGGCGTGAATTCCATTCTTCGGATCGGTTAAGTCTGGAATGACTAACGAAGCTTCCAAACGTTCTGGTGACATGATTTCTTTTTTCATGAGTGTATCTCCTTTCTATATCTTTGTCATGTAATTAATAACACGACTTAGTTTGGTTAGAACTAATCTGTCATTTATAATATAGAGATGACTTTTATTGTCAATGATTCTATAGGTTTGTAATATGGGGAAAAGATTATATTTTATGAATGCTTTGTGAGTTATAATTGTTTTATGTTTAGGAATACTGAAAGAGGTTATATCGGGTTTGTCATACTAGCCATAGTAGCAGTAGCTCTCGGAGCAGTTTCGCTCTTTTTTTATGAACAGAAAAAACCAACTCCGTCGCCGACAGAACAGTTAGAAAAAATTGTTATGGAAGATGCCAGAGCAAATCAGCTGGCTAATGTTGTAGAAGCCACCACAACCATAGTAATAGCCACAACAACTGAAATAAAAACCGAGCAACTTGTTCCAGTTCCTGTTTCAAAGAAAATTGTATCTTACGCAGATACTCCTCCTAAACCGACTGCAAAACCGACCATTCAAGCGGAACCGTCAGTAGTCATTCCTCCATCTCCACCGAAAGAGCCGACACTTATAGTGGAAACTGGAGAACAGCCGAAACAAACTTTGCTTATCGGCTCTGCCCGTCTTGTGCCATTTACTGTTGTTAATCTGACGGCAAAAGAGACGGATATTGAAATTGAAAGTCTGGAGGTGGAAAGAAAAGGAATGGGCTCTGACCGCATTTTTGTGGAGGTTGGGGTTATAGACCATGGCTTGGAGAAAAAACTAAACGCAAACCATCAATACGTTATGAGAAAACCGTTCACCATTAAAGCCGGCGAGACGGAGGAAATAACTTTGTACGGCAATATAACAGACAAAAGCACTCTTGCCACATACGAAGGACAAAGCCCTTCTCTGGCTTTAATTAAAATAAATATAAACGCCAAAACACCGGCAAAAATCTCCGGAGTCCTTCCTATAGTCGGCACGGCTCATATCGTGAACTCATCTTTAACCATTGGCTCTATGACATTGTCCAGTAGCGGTTTTGACCCCGGCATAAATAAAAACATTTACATCAACGACACCGGCATCATATTTTCGGCGGTCAGAGGTCTTGTCGGCGGGTCGGAAGTGATTAACCTCCAATTTTTCGGCTGGACTCAAAATGGTTCGGCTTCTTACCTCAACATCTCAAATGTTCAAATATGTGTTTTTTATAAAGCTGATACAAAATGTTTTCCAGCCGATGTGGATTCTGTCGGAAAATATTATTCGGCGGAATTTGGCGATATGAAAATCGGCAAGGGCGAGTCTTTTGACCTCTACATCAAAGGCGATGTTCTGCCAAGCGGAGTAAATAGGACTGTCAATTTTGATATAACCACTTCTTATGACGTTTTGGGTCTTGGGCAAAGTTACAATAACTTTATATACAGCCAAGGGGGAGAGTTGGACGGCGCCCAGCCGGAGGGTTCTTTCTCCATCACGGAATACCCGTTTTATAACGGCTACGCTCACAGCATAGTCAGCGGTTCATTCAATAACATCGGAAGATAAATATATAAAAAGATAGACGCCACTTTTACATGGCGTCTCTGAACAAAAACAGTCACCCCAAATGCTACTTGGAGGTTACATCTGGATAAGAACCGAGGCAATGCATGGGATGAAGAGAAATCCCAAGACTCCGAAATTCCTCCCAAGCCTCGTTTAAGGTTGGGTCCGTGACGTGTCCCCTAACCTCAATGACAAACGTGTACTCCCATTTTTTACCTAAAATGGGATTGGGGTAGACAAGCAGGACACTTATGCCCCTTTTTGCAAACACATCCAGTGTTTTGCACAAAACGCCGGACTGATCTTGAGTCAGGTTAACGAGAAAACAAGTCTTGTCTTTTCCCGTAGGGTCTGCGTGCTCTTTGCCGAGAATCCAGAAACGAGTCTCACTGTTCTTGTGGTCTGTCACTGAGTCTGGATAGACCAGTTTTAGATCATAGAGTTTGAGTGCTGCCTCTGAGGCAAGCGCGGCAACTCTTGGGTCATTGTGAGCTTCGGCTGCCGCTTCACCAGTTGAATTGGAATTCTCAACCTTAACCCCTTTGCTACGTAACCCTGAGACAAACTTTTCACACTGTTGAACTCCGGCAGTATGAGAGAGAAGGCGTTCTGGTGAAGTCCCTACGCCATCCCTCGACATACAGAAAAATCGGATAGGAACAGTAACTTCACCCCAGATTTTGACACCAAGGTGCGCATCATGAACCTCAATCGCTCGGATTGTTTCTGCAACAACTCCAACAATAACATTCTCAATAGCCACAACCCCATATGCTACTTCCTTTGTACCTACTGCATAGCAAATGTCGTTATGAGTCTTGTATGGAACAGAGACTACGTTTTCGGGACGACCTTGAAAAAAGTTCTGGAGCGCCTGGTGGCCAAAAGTTGCACCATCAGGCCCGAGATATCCAACTTTGGTACTCATGGCTCTGCTCCTTCCCAACTAGCAAGGACTCTGATACGTTTTTTCTTTCCGGCACTTAGGAGCAGTTCGTTTTTCCTGAACATTTCTTCGGTAATGAGAGTCTTGCCCGAAATTACCTTCTGACCTTGGACATAGGCACCTCCCTGCTCAGCCAGTCTATGAGCTTCGGACTTAGTTGACACTAAACCCGTCTCAACAAACAAGTCGGCCAAAGTTATGCCTTTAACAAATTTCTCTCGAGCAATGCTAGCTGTAGGCATAGACGCCATACCTTCAGATGTTTCACCAAACGCCGCTCGAGAAGCGTCCTTAGCTTTATTCGCCTCCTCCTCGCCGTGAGCAAGGAAGGTTACTTCAAAAGCTAGAACCTCTTTTGCCTTTCGGAGATCTGCTCCCTCGAGCTTTCCTAGCTCGTTCACCTCTTCGAGCGGTAGGAAAGTGAAAAACTTCAGAAAACTGACAACATCCCTGTCATCAGTATTTATCCAGTACTGGTAAAACTCGTACGGAGAAGTTTTCTCTCCATCCAGCCAGATAGTTCCCGACTCCGTCTTTCCCATCTTTCCACCTGTAGCCGTGGTAAGGAGTGGAAAGGTCAAAGCGTGGACGCTATGGCCAGTTACCTTACGGACAAGGTCGTTGCCCGCAAGAATGTTTCCCCATTGGTCGTCCCCACCCATTTGGATTGTGCAGTTATACTTCTGGAACAAGACCAAAAAATCATACGCCTGCAAGATCTGGTAGTTAAACTCTATGAAGGAAAGACCTTCCTGTCGTTCGAGACGGAGTTTGTATGCCTCCGAACGAATCATCTCGTTTACCTTGAAGTGTCGTCCGATATCACGGAGGAAATCAATGTAATTGAGATTGAGAAGCCAATCGGCATTGTTCAGAAACAATCCTTGTTTTCCATCCAGAACAGCGTACCGTTTCAGTTGGGTAAGAATTTTTTCTCCGTTTGCGCTGATTTCTTCCAACGTCATCATCCGACGTAGTTCGGTCTTTCCACTTGGATCACCGATCATGGTTGTTCCGCCACCGATAATGGCTATCGGAAAATGGCCATGCCGTTGAAGCTGGGCAATTGCCATTATCGGCACTAAACTTCCAACATGTAGACTATCAGCTGTTGGGTCAAAGCCAACATAAAAAACTTGGCCTTTTTCTGACAGAACTTTTTCAAGTGCCTTTTCATCAGTACTTTGCTTCACAAATCCGCGTTTTTTGAGTGTGTCTAGGATGTCGTTCATATATTCTCCTGTGGTTTTGTTTAGAGTTTAGAGGTTTCAATGTACTTTTGCATATATAAGTTATGCAAGTTGCTATCTAACTCCAAACTATTACAAATACGTACTATTGTCAATCCAAAATGAGCTGATTGTACAAACTCAATCTATCTTAGATACTAGAATAATAGCTGGAGATTGTCAATTGAGGAGTTTTTCCATCAAACCTTTTATTTGATTATATGTTTTTTCCGAAACATCACGTGTGGCAAGTGGTGGATTTTTCACTTCCCACAATATTACTTTTTTATTGTTGGACAGAAAGTCTGGGATAAATGGTTCTTCTGCCATAGAAACAACAATGCTAGATTCTTCAATCATTTTTGGTATAAGTTTTTTTGTACGATTGTTTCTTATGTAAATACCTTTTTCTTCCATCAGTTCAAAAAAATCCGGTGTTTGGAAATATTTTTGAATCTCCACTCCTTCTGGTTCAAGGGTAGAACCAACATATGTACCAGCAGAATGAGCATCAAATGTACCTGTGATTTGATTGTACATCGCAGCAGCCATTTGACTACGGAATTGGTTGCTTTTACAAATAAATAATATCTTCATATCCGTATATTATCAAAAATAGACTGGCACACAAATTATGCCAGTCTACCTGAATACTAACTTCTCTGCAAAATATTCTCCACTAGTGTATCCATATTGGCATCGTTTTCATTACTTATGACAATATGGTTTGGGTCATGAGCAGAAAATGTCTCAAAAATTTCTTCAAACATCCGATTCATTCGGAGCGCCTCTTCAGTTGACAGGATGTGTCCCTCTCTACTCATTGACTGAAGACGGTCTTTGACCGTGGGATACGGGCAGCGCACCTCAACCCACAATACTTCCACACTTTGTTCCGCGCAGAGGCTCTCTAACTGAAATCGGAGTGACTGCAAATGAAATACTTCGTCCATTATGACAGTGGACACTCCTTGGTCAAAAAGACCAAAAACATATTCCAACGCCTTTTGATAGTAAGACCATCGTAACTCCGGTGGATCAATTTCCTTTGTCACGAGAGTAGGGTCAACTTCAGTTTTTTTAAAGTCGTCTAGGTCAACAATTTTGGCGCCGGTTTTTTTACGCACTTCCTTAGAAATGGTTGACTTGCCTACGCCAGGCAATCCCGCGAACAATAGGAGTTTTTTCACATACACCTCGTCATCTGGTTTGAACCGCAAAGAACTAAACCGTTACTGGTCCCTCAAAAAATACTACATCCACAGCAAAAGAAGTCAAATGCCGATGTTATCTTGTTACAAGGAGAAAGCTCGTGTTATTTATTTTGTCATCCTGCAAATTCTCCGCGATTATCTCCAAATCATATAATTCTGAAAGATGCTTTGGTCCAAGGATAGCAGTTGTTTTGGGTAACCTGTCTCTGGCAAGAGCCTGGGCAGCTTTTGCGGTATCAACTAGATTTCCTTTTCCGCTTTCTAATATAAGGTGAGGAAAATTACGGGAAAGGGTATTTTTGCATTGCTTGAAAACTTGAGAATGAGCCATGATTTTTCTGATTCTATCTTTAGTAATCTCTTTTCTTTTCATAAGAAAATGTTGGATTGAAATCACAACTTCTTCTACAATAGTGAATTTATAGCGTGACATGGCTTTGATAGATTCACTGACAATTCCTCCGATAGAATTATGAGTTGCAAATAAACCATAATCTATACTGCCCTCGTACAAAGCCTTAAGAACATTTTCAGATGTATAGAGATAGGATATTTTATAATCATTAAGACCTGTGGTTTTTAGATAATGCAAGATAGCCTGTTCATTGAAACTACCTATACCACCTTGAATGCCAAATGTTTTATAATTCCACTTATGTATGGGAGCTGGCAGAAGCTTATTGTATAAGCGGTCATATGCTCTACCTAACTGAATACGCATTTTTTTGGTGTACTGGTTATAATTTTGCAAACTATTGAAAAGTTCCCAGCTATCATTGCAGGTCTGCTCCATTACTTTTTGCAGTTCTTCAGCGCCTCTAGTATCAATGGAAGTTTTAGAAAATTTAAATTCAGAAAGTAATCGCCCAATAAAATGAGTTACCCCTTGAGAACGAGCTGCTAATTTATCATGCTCTTTTGATGTTAATTCCACAATATTAAGACCTTTGGCACTAAAATAATTTTTCCAAAATAGATATGTCTTCCTGTCAGATTTGAACTGGTTCATAACAATCCGCAAATTATTAAAACCCTCCTTACTGCTATCTGGTCCAAACATTGGGTGGGTTAGTATCGCACCAGTTTTTGTGCCCTTAAGATGTTGTGAAAAAATTTTTTCAGGAAAAGCTTTCACGGACAATGTATCTATAAGTGTATGGCTATCTCTAAAATATTTTTTATGTTTTTTTATGACAGCGTCAAATGTAGAAATAGGCACACAATAAAAAATAACCTGACTCTCATAGATATTCTTAAGATTAGAACTGATTGTTGTTCTGGTATCAAGTTTGTATTTTTTGAATACCTCTCTATTTTTATCAAAAAGAACAATATCAAAGTGACCCGCCAAAAGACGGTATAGAGTTTTGCCAAATCTCCCAAAACCTATTATGCCAACTTTCATACTGATGAATATAACAGTGTGCAATTATTTCCACAATAGGATACAGTTTCTGATTCAGAACATTTTTTGCAACATATGAAATACTTGTTACATTTATCACATTTCCTTTGCAATAATCACTCGCCTTTTCAATCCAAGTTTAATTGGACCTTTAATTAATTAATTTTGAAAATTGTGACATTGGTTATTGATTGGAAATTGTAAATTCTATTTTAGTCCTTTACAATTACCGCCGGGAATATAACCGGCCGCTTTTGCACTTTCAATATCGGCAAAAGGAACTTGGTTTTCCGGCTTGACTCGCTTGATTGTTCCGCACCACGGGAAATAATATTTCTTGGAACTTTTTACCCCTATAACCTGCCCAGATATTGTCGCTTCAGCAATATCTGCAGAGTTCACAACTGCGCTAGTTTGTGACTGGTTATTATATTTTATTTTTATAGGAGTATGTTTATCTTCTAAAGCCGAAAGTTGTCCAAGAGCAAAGAAAATACTGGCTATAACCAGAATAAGCAGTAATGTATAAAACGGCTTGATTTTTTCTAACATTTCCTTTATACTACTCATATTCACTATATTTTAACACACATGTATGGCGCATAAAAAGTCAGCTGGAACAACTAAAAACGGTCGCGATTCAAATCCAAAATATCTTGGGGTCAAATTAACCGACGGTGACATAGCTCAAGCTGGCTCTGTTTTAATACGCCAGAGAGGTACTATGCATTTTGATAACAGAACTGTTATAAAGAAAATGGTCAGTATTGTTTAAAAAGAATACAAAAAATCATTCTGATATTCTGCAGAATATCAGAATGATTTTTTATTGACTTTCAATCAACACTGTAAATTCCGCTTTTTTGCCAAGCGCCTCAATTGTTATTTGATACTCCCCCACTTCCTTTATTGGTTTTGGAAGCTGAATCGATTCAGGGTCAATATTGAGCCGAGCTATTTTTAATATTTCTAAAGCAAGCATTTCTTTTGTCACTCCGGCAAACAAATGACCTTTATCATTTGCTTTTTCTTTCAGATTCAAAGTTATATTTTTAATTGTCTCAAGGTTTTTGGAAAGCAATTCACCTTGTATCTGACGTTCCACCAAATCGTTCTTTTTCATTTGCTCAATCTTTTGTATTCCACTAGCTGTAGCTACAGTAGCCAAAGCACGCGGAAAAAGCCAATTTAACGCATAGCCATCAGAGACATCTTTGACATCGTATTTTCTGCCAATTTTTGGAACATCTCGGAGTAGTATGATTTGCATAAAAGTTATTTATTTAAAATTTCCAAAGCGCGATTCAATTGATTATCATTACCATTTGCAAACTCTTTTTCGTCCAGTTTGACAACTACATTAGGTGTCAATCCTCCGTTTGAAATAGAAGTACCTTTTGGAGTCAGCCATTTTGCGATGGTTACTTTGACAGAAGTGGTTGGAGTAATGTTGACTAGCTCTTGTACAGAACCCTTACCAAACGACTGTGTACCAACGAGAGTAGCAATTCCATGTTCATGTAAAGCTCCAGCCAAAATCTCCGAAGCGCTGGCCGAACCCCCGTCAATTAAGACAACCATTTTCAGAGTATTATTGAAAACATTATAACCCTTGCTACGATAAATCTGCGCATCTTGCTCATCTCTAAAATCTTCTTTGACTATTACTTTTCCCAGAGGCAGAAACCATGATGCCATATCTATGGCCGCTTCCAAATACCCACCCGGATTGCCACGCAAATCAATAATAAGTTTATGCTTGCCGGACTCTACAAATTCTCGCAAAGCATTACGAAAAAGATTTGACGAAATAGCCGAAAAGTTATAAAGCCGGATAATAAAAACTTCTCCTTTTATCTCTGTATCAACCGTAGGTATGTTTATAACGTCTCTGGTAACACTGACTTCAAAAGAATTTTTGACACCGGTACGTATAATAGTCAATTTAACGGCTGTACCCTTTGGTCCTCTTATAAGTTTGATAGCCTCATCAGTATTAAGGGTGTTGGTTAGAGTATTATCTATTTTTATAATTTTGTCACCTGCTTTTATACCAGCATTGTACGCCGGTGAACCTTTGATAGGCGAGATGACCGTAAGAATGCTGTCTTTCATGCCAACTTCCATACCAACACCTTCTATACTTCCCTGTATTTCTTCACTAAAACTTTTTGATTCTGCCGGTGGTAAAAAAACAGTATATGGGTCACCGAGAGACGCAACCATACCGGAGATTGCTCCATAAACCCGAGTTTGGTCATCTACTTTGTCTGTTGTGGTGCTGTTTGTTGGAACATATTTTTCATTTATAACATTCCATGTTTTCCAAAATGGAGCAAAATCCACTGTGTTTTGCAAAGTGTCCGTTTTGTTTATAATAGATATTACTTTATCTTCCTCTGTAACTCCCGCCCTGCCAGAATAAAAGCCAATAATAAAAACGACTCCTACAGCCACAATGTAGAGTGGAAGATACCTAAAACGTTTGGAGAAAAAATTATTATTCATTTAAATCAAAGTATCTCAAAAAATTATGTTGTGGTCAATAATTTTTTCCTTTTCCCTAATAGCATTGCACCTAGTATAGCATTATTCACTTTGAGACATGCGTCTGTACATATAATTTTTAATTTGATATGATGTAAATATATGAATAATTCAGATACTAAATTAAACTATATTATAGAACAAAAAATCTTAGAGTTTTTCGGCGATCCAGACAGTTTTTCTGTTGTCAGAAAAGATTTTATAAAAAAAATGAAAGATAGACTAAATTTAAAAAAACAAAAACTAATTTCTCATAAACAAGTTCTGAAAAAATATGGTCTCAATTAGGTGGACACCGGAGTCGGTGATTATCGGCTTATCTATAAACATAATAATAAGGAAATGATTATTGTTGCCGTAGGACATAGAAAAGAAATATATAAAAATCTGATATAATCTAGTCATGATAAAGACATATAAACTAAACAGGGAGACATGGGTTGATATTGACAATGGCACTCCGGAGGAAATTAACTCCGTAATGGACAAATACGGCATCCACCCTTTTGTAGCAAAAGAGCTCTTCTCTAGCACACCCAAACCGAGAATTGAATTCCATGACCAGTATATTTATTGTATTCTGCACTTTCCTGCTTCTAAACATACTCACTCAAAAGATAAAAATCAGGAAGTGGATTTTATTATTGGAAAAGACACATTAATAACAGCCAGGTATGACACCATAGACGCCTTGCACAAACTTGGCAAGGACTTGGAAGTGGAAGAGGTTTTGGATAAAGGCAACCACATATACAATCATTCTCATATTATATTTACCAGATTACTTCGGGGGCTATATACTGGAGTGTTTGAAGAATTGGAATATATTGAAGATACAATAGAAAACATTACCTCTAATATATTCAAGAAAAAAGAGCGTGAAATGGTCGTATCTATTTCCGAAATTACCCGCACACTCCTTGATTTCAAACGAGTAACTGACCTGCACCAAGAGATATTGGAAGCACTGAAAGAGAGAGGGCAAGAGATATTTGGCAACGAATTTGCTAATGAAATGGAAGTTATTATTCTAGATTTTCTGAAAATAAACACTACTATCAAATCAAACTTGGAAATGCTTCGTGAACTGCGCGAGACGGATTACTCACTCCTTTCCGCCAAGCAAAATGAAAAACTGAGCCAATGGACAATTATAGGTTCCGTACTTCTTATTCTCGGCATCATCGCCACTATTGCCACAATATTTTTCTGATTATGGATATTTTTTTACACAACACACTCTCCGGAAAAAAGGAGAAATTTACGCCGATTGAACCGGGAAAGGTTTCCATGTACAACTGCGGGCCGACAGTCTATGACTACGCCCATATCGGCAACTTACGTAGCTATGTCTTTGCTGACGTTTTGCGGAGAATGTTTGAATACAACGACTACAAAGTTAAACAGATAATAAATATCACTGATATCGGCCACTTGACAAGCGATGGTGATGAAGGTGAAGACAAAATGACAAAAGCCTTGAAAAGAGAGTCTAAACCTCTCACTCTAAAAGCAATGCGAGAAGTGGCTGATTTTTATTTTGCAAAATTTAAAAAAGATTTAATCTCCTTGAACATTGAATCACCTGAACAATTCCCTTTTGCAAGCGACAATATAACAGAAGATATTGCTCTGATAACCAAACTAACAGAAAAAGGTTTCACTTACAGAACATCAGACGGAATTTATTTTGATACAAGCAAATTTGCTGATTACGGAAAATTGGGAAATATCATGCAAATAAAAGATGGGCAATCACGCATTGGAATAAATCCTGAAAAAAGAAACTCTCGTGACTTTGCTGTCTGGAAATTCAACGCGGAGCTTGGATATGATACGCCTTTTGGAAAAGGATTCCCTGGCTGGCATATAGAGTGTTCGGCTATGTCAGTCAAATACCTTGGGCCTGAATTTGACATTCACACAGGAGGTATTGACCACATCCCAGTTCATCATAACAATGAGATAGCCCAGTCTGTTTGCGCAGGGTATCCATACGCACGCTATTGGATGCACAATGCTTTTTTGATTTTAGAATCTGGCAATAAAATGTCAAAATCCAGAGAAAATTTTACTCCTCTAAAAATACTTAAAGAAAAAGATATTGACCCGCTCGCCTATCGTTATTTACTACTTACTGCCCACTACTCTTCCCCACTCCAGTTTAGTTGGGAAGCGGTAGAAGGAGCACAGGTAGCGTGGAAGCGTCTCAAAACCTTCATGTCAAAGAGTCCCTTTGACACTGTACAAGGTGGAACCTTGTACAGTTCCCCGATGTCCGACATAGGGGAAGAATATAGAAAAAAGTTCTGGATTTATATAAATAATGACTTGGATACACCACAAGCGCTCGCTTTAGTCTGGGAAATTGTAAAAGATGACAAAATTTCAGAAAAAGACAAGCGAGATTTGATACTTGATTTTGACAAAGTACTTGGATTGAAACTCGATGAAGGTATGTCAAGGATGCCCCTTGACATACCGGAACACATACAAAATCTGATTGCCGAGCGTGATAAGTCCAGAGCAGAAAAAGATTTTGTCAAAAGCGATGAATTGCGAGCAGAAATAGAATCACTCGGTTTTGAGGTAATGGATACGGGAGAAGGCACAAGAGTTGAGAAAAAATAAACAAACCATTAGTCCCCACTTTTTCCACTTGTTATGCAGTTTGACACTGAAAAAGGTATGCGTGGTAGAATACCTTCATGTCACCACAGCAAACTATTATCACTCAAACAGTTCAAAATCGGCTTCGCATACCTCCACAAAACTTGGAAGCGGAAATGGCCCTACTTGGAAGTATCATGCTTCGGCCGGAAGCTCTGTATGATGTCGTTGATATAATTTCTCTGGATTCTTTTTATTCTGAAAAACACAGAATCATTTTTGAAACAATGATGGAACTTTTTACAAAACGTGAACCTATTGATTTGCTTTCCGTTTCTTCTCGGCTTAAAGAAAAAGGTTGGCTGGACCAAATCGGCGGTAACACATATCTGACAGAAATAGTAAATGTCGTGCCATCCTCTGCAAACATCGTACATTACGGTAGTATTGTTCAAAAAAAATATATGATGAGACGTCTGATAGAAGCATCGGACCATATCTCACAAATCGGCTACGATGAAAATCATGAACTGGAAGAAATGCTGGACTCCGCGGAGAAAAAACTTTTTGATGTAACAAATTTCAATACTTCGCATAAATTTGTGCACATCAAGGAAGAACTGGGCGAAGCATGGGACAGATTGGACAGATTGCATACAGACGGCAACGGCATGCGTGGAATTGCTACTGGATTTTCAGATATTGACCTCAAACTCTCCGGCCTGCAAAAATCAGACTTGATAATTTTGGCTTCTCGTCCAAGCATGGGTAAGACATCTTTGGCCTTGGACATTGCTCGCCAAGCCGCGGTAAACCATGGTAAGCATGTGGGTATTTTCTCTCTGGAAATGTCATCTCAACAGCTTGTAGACCGTATGCTGGCGGCAGAGTCCAACGTGGACGCCTGGAAACTCCGTACAGGCAAACTCTCCCGTCAGGATGATTTCCAGTCCATTCGGGAGTCCTTGGATAAGATGAGCAAAGCCCCTATTTTCATAGACGATAGCCCGGGTAATAACATCTTACGTATGCGTTCTATTTCCCGCCGTTTGAAAAGCGAAAAAGGACTTGACCTTATCATTGTGGACTATCTCCAGCTCATGATTCCACAAACAAAAAACGACAATGTCGTTCAGCAAGTAACAGAAATTTCACATTCGCTTAAAAACCTTGCCCGCGAACTGGACGTGCCAGTGTTGGCCCTGTCCCAGCTGTCGCGTGCAGTGGAATCCCGCGGAGGTCGTCCTCGCCTCTCTGACCTTCGTGATAGCGGAAGTATTGAGCAGGATGCCGATGTGGTCATGTTCATTCATCGCGAGGACAAATATAAAGACGAAACTGAAAAAACAAACATCGCCGAGATTTTGATTGAAAAGCATAGAAATGGCGAGACTGGTAAAGTTGAACTATTTTTCAATGAAAAAAAAGCCACTTTCCAAAGTATAGATAAACAGCACACAGGAATGGAAAAGGAATTTAGTGACTTTTAGAAACTTCCACATTTGGACAATCTCATCGCCTAAAATGAAAAAGAGATGCTCATCGTACCACTAAGTACGCCTCCGCTTCTCTTTTTCATTTTATACGCGACCTTGCCTCAAATCTGAAAGTTCTATCAGTAGTTGTTTATTATTTTTTAGTCAAATATAATAGTCAACATGGATAATACAGATAAACTTATAGAACTCTTCAAGGAGTTTCCGGGTATCGGACCAAGGCAAGCTAAACGCTTTGTTTATTTTTTGCTCAACAGAAACCCTTCATACGCCAATAATCTAGCTAAACTTGTGACCGAAGTACGGGCTACTGTGCATTCGTGTGATACTTGTTTTCGCTTTTTTCCAAATGGAAACAGTTCAACATGCACAATTTGTAGTGATGAAAACCGAGATAAGACATCACTCATGCTTGTTTCGCATGATGTGGATTTTGAAAATATAGAGCGAACAAAATTTTACAACGGTTATTATTTTATCATCGGTGGTAGTATTCCAATCCTAGAAAAAGACCCGGAAAAAAGAATTCGACAAAAAGAGCTTCTTAACACAATAGAGAAAAGAATCGGAGAAGGCCTTTCGGAAATAATAATCGCTCTAAACTACAACCCTGAAGGCGAAAATACTCTTTCGTATCTGAAAGAAATCTTGACAAGGTTAAACCTTGTTAGTAAAGTCAAAATATCCACTCTCGGTCGTGGTCTCTCCACTGGCACAGAGCTGGAATATTCTGACTCTGACACTATCAAAAACGCC
>LBYF01000004.1 GCA_000996025.1 Parcubacteria group bacterium GW2011_GWA2_40_14
TATTACGCCAACGGGATATGTCGGACCAATCACAAGAGCCAAAATAAACGCACTTTGCGGAGATGTAACAAGTGGAGGTGGAGGTGGAGGCGGTGGAGGATCTGTCCCACAGCCTCCCTGTGTTAATGGTGTTTGTCCTCCAAAAACTGAGCCACCAAAACCTATTTATGGTTCTCCTGTTATCAGCGGAATAAGTGGGCCACAGTCGTTAAAGGTAGGTGAACAAGGAACTTGGACAGTAACAGCTTCTGACCCAAACAACGGAACACTTAGCTACTCTGTTACCTGGGGAGATGAATATCAATACCAAAAACCATCAGTTCAAGGAATGTATGCTACTACTCCAACCACCAGTCAGCAATCAGCAATATTTACTCACACTTATTCACAAGTAGGAACATACACACCAGTATTTACCGTAACCAACAACAATGGCCAGAGCGCAAAAACAAGTTTGAGTGTGAATGTGGGGGAAGTAACTAGCACCAACCGTGCGCCAGTAATCACTGACAATAGTGGTGATCATAGTACTCCGTCTGGACAAGCAGTAAATTTTTATTTTAAAGCTACCGATGCAGACAATGATGATCTTGCTTGGGGAATTTCTGATTGGGGAGATGGTAGTCCGGGTTCAAATTCTACTTGTAGGGAAGGTGGTTCACAAAATGGAGCTAATCATAATTATTCTACCAGCCATACGTGGAATAATCCTGGAAAATATTTAGTTACTGTATTTGTAAGTGACTGTCGTGGTGGCTCTGACTCAGAATCATTTAGTGTTTATGTGGGTGACACCCAATCTTCCAATTTTACTATCACTACTCCATCTCCACTGCCTAATGCAAAAGTTGGCACTCCTTTCAACACTCCCCTAACTGTTTCAGGGATTCCTACTGGTTACAATAGTAATTCTCTTGGTTGGGGAACCTCAAACGCTTCTCTCTTTCCTCCTGGTGTATATTTTGGGGCTGGTGAAGGTGGGCAGCAATATATGAATATATATGGTACACCAACTGTAGCAGGTATTTATACTTTTTCCATTACTGTTTCTGCTGGTTCGCAATCTGTAAGTAAGCAGTTTACTTTGACCGTAGATCCAGCGACGACTGTCATCACACCAACCATTACGGTTATTTCTCCAAATGGGGGCGAAACTTTGACGACAGGAAATATTCAAAGGATAAGTTGGACTTCCACTGGCACCAGTTTGGTTAACTTGGTTAATTTATATATCGTTAATGGTAGCGTTAATACTGGTAGCGGTAATACCAATCTAATTGGTTCTTCTATTCCCACATCGCAAGGATACTATGATTGGACTATTCCACCAGTGGGACAATTGCCTGGTGGGGTGGGTGGCGGTAACTTCAAAGTTCGTATTGAAAATGCAAATAACTCAACAGTGATTGATTACAGCAACGCGTCATTTAGTATCATCGCGCCAGTTACTACTGTACCCGGCTACCGCTATCTCAAAGTACAATCCACCAGTAATTCTTGGATAGCTTGGCATGAGATTCAGGCAATTGATAGTTCTGGTAATGTCCTCTCGCCAGTTAGTTGCACCCCACTTGCCAGTGGTAGTTACAATTCTTCTTGCGGGGATGTTTATCCTGGCAAGGGCGGATATTGGAATGCCGGAAGTTTGAGCGGAACTATCACTTTAGACTATGGTAGCGATAAAAATATTACCCAGGTTAAACTTTTACCCAGCAATAGCCCCACTCTTGCCAATGCCACGCATACGGTTTCTGCTTGGGCAGATGGGGCAAGTGAAGGTAGCGCCACTGTTCTAAAAACTTTCAGCGGGCAAATTCAAGACCAAGTGTGGTTGACATATCAGAGTCCAATAGCCCAGTCTAACGCTTCTCAATTGGCAAGTATCTTAGATGCTCTCAAATCTGCCCTAGCTTCTCTTAAAAAGTCTCTTCAATAATTTTAAAGAAGACATACTATTGATTGACTTATTTTGTGGAGTAGAGTATACTGGAACCAATGTAAGTTTCTCGTATGTTTCTGGCGCAATTTATTTTGTTTGCTGTGAAAAAGAAGAGAGTTCGTCGCCTTACAGCTTAAAATAAAGACGAAGATAAAGAACAGTATGGCAAAGAAGTTATACGTTGGCGGTATTTCATATACTACTAACGACAGTGCTCTGCGAGATGCGTTTGCGCAAGTAGGGGAAGTTACTTCCGCTACAATTATCATGGACAGAATGACAGGCCGGTCAAAAGGATTTGGTTTCGTTGAAATGACCAATGATAGTGATGCAGATGCGGCAATCGCAAAGTGGAACGGTGTGGAACTTGATGGACGCAAGCTTACGGTAAATGAAGCTCGTCCAATGGAACCACGAGCGCCACGAACTGGTGGTGGTAGTTTTGATCGTGGGAACGATCGAGGTGGCCGAACTTGGTAATATCAGAACTTCCAAATTTAGCGAAATTCTTTGTTGGAATGCAAAAAATAATTCTTCACCGTACTACCAGTACGCCTCGAATTATTTTTCACATTCCGCCTCGAATTTCATCTAAATTATGAAAGTTTTGAAAAAATCAATTCAACAAAAAGCGCCCTCACGGGTGTTTTTTGTTTGTTTGCGATATAATTAATACAGAATAGTTCTTAAAAAAATTTGGAGGACAAAATCATGGAAAGTTCACAACTTGCCGAAAAACGTCCGTGGGAACTTCCATGGTGGAAACCTTCGGATGGTAACAGAAAAACGTTTACGTATATTGTTTCGATTCATGTTTTGGCACTGGTTGGAATATTTCTTTTTCCTATTCCAGGATGGGGATTATTTCTTTTGGTGCTGGCAGTCATTTCTTGTGGCGGATTAGGTACCAGTTTGTGTTACCACCGCGCCCTAGCTCATCGGTCTGTCAAACTCCACCCGGTTGTTGAACAATCGCTCATTTTCTGCGCTGTTATAAACGGTTCGGGAACTCCGAGCACCTGGGTTCCAAATCACAGGAATCATCACGCAGATTCAGATACAGTTGATGATGTTTCAAGTCCTCGTCACGGGGGATTTTGGTGGGCTCATCTACGCTGGGTTTATCAGTGGTCAGCTTCCAATTTGAAGAAATGGGCTCCCGACATCAATCAACCGAAGTATTTGATTTGGGCAAAACTTCAGCCAATTCTCATACTTCTTTCCATTTTCTCCGGCTATTTTGTGGCTGGTTGGAAAGGATTTTTCTGGTTGGGGGCCATTCGGCTAGTTTACATTCTGCACATGCAGATGTTTGTAAACAGTCTGCTTCATATGACACCCGGACTTCCAGAGGGAGTTGATTCAAGTCGAAACGTCTGGTGGCTCGGACCATTCCAAGCGACTGCTTGGGGAGAGAATTGGCACCGCAATCATCACTCCAAATCAGCTTCGGCCTGCTTTAGCCGAGAGTGGTGGCAGGTTGATGTACCTTGGTACGTCATTAAAATACTTTCGTTTGTTGGACTTGCTACAAACGTCAGAACTTGACAACAAATGTTGTCTCTCCGCTCCTGTCAAAGGGAGCGGATGATTTTTTATGATAAAATGATATTTATGCTTTCAAATAATAAGATTTTAATTCTAATTATCACCATTCTTATTTTTACTGTGATTTTTGGTTTCATTTACGGAAATAAAACTCAATCACAGATTATTTTAAATGGGAAAATTTTTCAGGCAGAGGTCGTTCGTAGTCAATCTGAACTTGGAAGGGGATTGTCTGGTCACAAAGGACTTTCGGATAACGAAGGAATGCTTTTTATCTTTGACAAGCCAGATAATTACGGTTTTTGGATGAAAGACATGCGGTTTCCGATTGATATCATTTGGCTGGACCAAAATTTCAAAGTAGTTCATGTAGAAAAGTCGGTAGCTACTAGCACATACCCGAAAGTTTTCTATCCAAGTGGTCCTGCCACATATGTTTTGGAGGTAAATTCAGGAATATCAGATTCGATTAATCTGCAAATTGGTGATGAAGCAAAATTTATAAAAAAGTAACTTAAAAAAGCCCTTACTTTCGGCCTCTGGTAGCGTTCTTTTTATGACCACTTTACACACAAGTCTTTTTATTTTATGAGTTTAAAAAAGATGAGTTATCCACTTTTTTATAATTGAAAAAAGAGTACAATAAACAGACCAAAAGCAAAATTTTTCAATAAATTTTGCTAATTTTAATCATAAAAAGTTAATTTATTGGAAAAATATGTCAAAAGTCACAAAAAAGAGCAAATTAATCAAAAGTGTTGAGAAAAGAAACGGTCAGGTCGTAGCTTTTGACATTGAACGCATCACAATTGCTATTAAAAAGGCCATGCTTGCCGCTAATGAGGGTTCTTTGGAGGAGGCAGGTATGGTGGCCAACAAGGTTTTTGCCGACCTTGTTCGGATTTCCAAAAAACATCCTACTTTTGTGCCGACTGTGGAGGGTATTCAGAATTCCGTTGAAAAAGAATTGATGCTTTCTGAATATGTTGTTACAGCAAAAGCATATATTTTGTATCGCGAAGAGCGTACCCGCCTACGTTACAAAGGAATTGAGGTTTCAGAAAAGGTAAAAAAGTTGGCGATGGACAGTAAAAAATATTTCAGAAATCCTCTGGGTGAATTTGTCTATTATAGAACATATTCAAAATGGATTCCGGAGGAAAATCGTCGGGAGACTTGGATAGAAACAGTGGACCGATACATGGATTTTATGAAAGAGAATCTCGGCAAGAAATTAAAAGATTTGGAGTACAAAGAAGTGCGTGAGGCCATTTTGAAACAAGAAGCTATGCCATCCATGCGACTCCTCCAGTTTGCTGGTAATGCTACTCGAGTCAATAACATCTGCGCTTACAACTGTTCATATATTGCTCCGGAAAAATGGCGAGACTTCTCTGAAATAATGTTTATATCAATGAGTGGCACTGGAGTTGGCTGGTCAGTGGAAAGTGATAACATTCAAAAACTTCCCCAAATAAAAAGACAAACTGGGAAAAAATTAGCAACGTTTGTTGTGCCGGATAGCAAGGAAGGTTGGGCCGAGGCGTTGACACTTGGAATGGAGACATGGGCATCGGGGCTTGATATTGATTTTGATTTTTCACAATTGCGACCAGTAGGAGCTAGACTCAAAACTATGGGAGGAAAGTCGGCTGGACCAGAGCCTTTGCGAGACCTCCTTGCTTTCACCAGAAGAAAGATGCTCACTCGCCAGGGCAAGAGATTAGAGAATATTAATGCTCATGATATTATTTGTAAAATAGGAGAAAATGTTGTTGCTGGTGGAGTTCGTCGAAGTGCCATGATTTCTCTTTCCGATTTGGATGATGTTGCAGTTCGTGATGCAAAAAAAGGACAGTTCTGGAACACTGACCCGCAGAGAATGCTAGCCAATAACTCAGCGGTGTATGAGAGTAAGCCAACAAATGAGGAGTTTATGGACGAATGGATAGCTTTGATGAAGTCTAAATCAGGTGAAAGAGGAATTTATAATCGTGAAGGATTGAAGTACACACTACCAAAACGACGTTTAGACCAATTCGGTCCTGACCAGACTCCGAGATGGGGAGGCAATCCATGCGGAGAAATTATTTTACAGTCAAAGCAGTTCTGCAACTTGTCAGAAATCGTTGCTCGGGTAGATGATACGGAAAAGTCACTTTTGCGAAAGCTACGCATAGCAACTATTCTCGGCACATATCAAGCATCACTAACTAATTTTCCATATCTTTCAGCCGAGTGGAAAGAAAATTGCGAGAAAGAAGCTCTTCTCGGAGTTTCCATCACGGGTCAGTTTGACTGCCCGGCTGTCAGGACGCCAGAAATGATGAGAAAACTTAAACTTGAATCTATTAAAGTAAATAAAATGTATGCAAGACGATTTGGCATTAATCAATCCACATGTATTACTTGTGTCAAACCATCTGGCAATCTTTCTCAGACAGTAGATTCATCATCAGGAATTCACCCTCGCAATTCCGCATACTATATTAGACGTGCTCGCATTGCCTCAACTGATGCTCTATTCAAAATGTTGCGTGATCAAGGCGTGCCATTTCACCCAGAGGTTGGTCAAACATTGGCTTCCGCCACAACATTTGTTTTTGATTTTCCTGTGAAAGCTCCGGATAAATCAGTTTTCAAAGACGATCAGACAGCTATAGAACAACTGGAGTACTGGAAAATGGTCAAAGAAAATTTCACCGAACACAATCCCTCAACCACTATCTCTATTGGCGACGATGAATGGATAGAAGTAGCCAACTGGATTTATAAAAATTGGAATATTGTCGGTGGGCTGGCATTCTTACCGCGAGACAATCATGTTTACCAGCTTGCGCCATATGAAGCTATTGACGAAACAACATATAAAGAAATGCTCAAACGCTTTGAACATATCGATTTTTCAAAGATTGTAACCTACGAAGTGACAGACGAACTAAACCAGAAAGACGAGCTGGCATGTGTTGGAGGAGTTTGTACCATAGACGATATACCGGTTGAAGTGACTAAGGTCTAGGATAAAAGACGCACCGTCTGGTGCGTCTTTTGATTTGTTTTGATACAATATATTAATGAAAATAATCAAAGTTGCTATAAACGGTGTCGGACGGATTGGACGGGCATTTCTTAGAGTTGCAATCCTGCGAGAAGATATAAATATTGTTGCCATAAACGACTTGGGCGATATAGACAATATTGCTTATCTTTTGAAATACGATACTGTCTACGGACAAAAGTTTTCTTCTGTGGTTGTTTCTCCAGACAAAAAGAAAATAATTATAGATGATAAAGAGATAACATTTTTCTCTGAAAAAGACCCTAGTCTTTTACCGTGGAAAGATTTAGACATAGATGTGGTAGTAGAGTCTACTGGATTTTTTACAACTTATGAAAAAGCTCGTGCGCATGTTACTGCTGGAGCAAAAAAGGTAGTCATTACCGCTCCGGCTCACGATGATCCGGCTGGTAATGTTTGCGCTCCAGACGAGGGCACTATACTTACGGGTGTTAATTGTGATTCACTGTCGGAAAAAGTTGTTACATCAAATGCTTCTTGCACTACAAATGCAGGCAGTCCTGTCCTGAAAATTCTAAATGATGCTATTGGCATTGAAAAAGCGGTATTGAACACTGTCCACGGCTATACTGCCAGCCAGAATTTGGTAGATGGACCGAATGCAAAAGATTGGAAAGAAGGTCGAGCTGCCGCTGTCAATATTGTACCGACTAAAACTGGCGCAGCTCTGGCCACTACAAAAGCCATGACAGAACTTGCGGGGAAATTTGACGGCATTGCTATGCGTGTGCCTGTGGTCTGCGGTTCTATTGCGGATATTACTTTTATTGCCAAAAGAAATACAACAGTGGAAGAAGTAAATGACATACTGAAAAAAGCGGCAGAAGATAAACACTGGGAGAAAATATTTTCTGTGACAGAAGATCCTATTGTTTCGTCGGATATTATTGGTAGTAAGTTTGCTTCTATCGCAGACCTTGGACTGACTCGCGTTGTTGATGGTAATTTAGTGAAAGTTATGGCGTGGTATGATAATGAAGTTGGGTATGCGCATGTTTTGGCTCTGCATGTTGTCAAAACCGCTTCATTTTTGTGATGCTCGGGTCTTTTTCACGAATCTCATCGTCTAAAATCTAAAACTTCCTCGTCACCTACCAACGAGGTAGGCTCCGAGTTAGTTCCAGATTTTATACGCGACCTTCGCGAAACCTCCTTACAGGAGCAGTATACCTTTTGGATTTTTTGTTTCGCAAATCTCACAAAAATTCTCAAAAGGTTTTACGAAGTCATAACATGACTTCTCACCTCCGAGCTAGTTACAAATTTCTTGGATAGATGTAAAATAGGACAATGAAACTATATATAGGATCGGATCATGCTGGGTTTGAAATGAAGCGGGAGTTAATCACTTTTCTTTCGGAAAGTGGTTTTGATGTTGTAGATTGCGGTCCAAATGTCTATGACCCAGAAGATGACTATCCGGATTATGTTTCTGTTGTGGCTAAAAATATTTCAGAGGATGTTTCAAAAGATATTGAGTCCTTTGGCATTGTCATCGGCAAGTCTGGGCAAGGCGAAGCTATGGTAGCCAATCGCTTTCCCAATGTTCGATGCACCGTTTTTTATGGTGGGTCAAAACACGTTTTGATGCTTTCTCGAGAACACAATAATGCAAACATGCTTTCGCTAGGTGCAAATTTTTTGACAAATGTGGAAGCACGACAAGCGATAGAATTGTGGCTTAACACCAAATTTTCCGGTGATGCAAGGCATGTTAGGAGAATACGGAAAATTGAAAATATCAAAATCTAAACTTCCAATGTCAAATCAAATCCAAAATCCAAATATTAAAATTTTGAAATTTAATCATTTGATATTGATTGGAAATTTGGATTTTGTGATTTGAAATTAAATATATGCAAGTCGTCCCAGCAATCATTCCTCAAACAAAAGAGCAGTTGGAAGAGGAAATAAATAAAGTAGCAAAATTTGCAAACCTGATTCAGGTAGATATCTCCGATGGTATTTTTACGGGAACTAAATCATGGCCTTACAACGGGCGTGACACTGATTTCTTTGATTCATTGACTAAAGAAACAGTTGGATGGCCTATGTGGGAGAAGTTGGATATAGAAGTTCATCTCATGGTTAAAAGTCCGGAAAATGTTCTTTCTGATTGGATACGTACTGGCGTATCTGCCGTCGTCGCTCATATAGAAGCCACGGATAATTTTCAAAAAGTCATAGATATTTGTAGAGAACATACTGTGGCAGTAGGCGTTGCTATAAAGCCATCAACTGACATCGCGCGACTTGAACCAGTTGTTTCCCAAGTTGATTTTATTCAAGTCATGGGTAACGACTTACTTGGAAAACATGGAGTAGAACTTGATCCAAAATCAGTAGAGCAAATAAAAAAATTGCACACGCTCTATCCAGAGCGTATAATTGCTATTGATATCGGTGTGTCTGAAGATACTGCGCAGACTCTGGTATCTGCCGGCGCAAACAAACTGATTTCTGGTTCGGCTATTTTGGATTCAGAAAATCCAGAAGAAGTTTTTAAATATTTTGAATCTTTGTAATCATAAAATTTCTTATTCAACATATCTGTTTTTGAGAGACGCCGTATTTTTCTACTGAAAAATCGTCTCGCTCTCGCACCGTCGTGCTCCGAGACTCTCAAAAACAGATATGATTGAAACGAAATTTAATTTCATGCTCAATAACCTTACCAATGAAAAAACAAAGTTCTTGGAGGAAAAGGCCAAAGATATCCGTATTTCTATCATAGAAATGCTGGTTTCGGCTGGCTCTGGACATTCGGCAGGTCCCTTGGGTATGGCAGATATTTTTGCCACGCTCTATTTTTACATTTTACGCCATGACCCAAAGGTGCCCACATGGCCTAGTCGTGACCGACTTGTCCTTTCCAATGGTCACATTTGTCCAGTTTTGTATGCCACAATGGCTCATGCTGGATATTTTCCTATTACCGAGCTTCTGACTTTGCGCAAGTTCAAATCGCGCTTGCAAGGTCATCCTCATCGGGATTTTTTGCCTGCTTTGGAGACAAGCTCGGGACCCTTGGGTGCGGGACTCTCTCAAGCTGTGGGTATGGCTCTTGCTGATAGAATGGACAATGGCAAAACATCCGGCAAATTTTTCTATTGTATGATGAGCGATGGTGAGCTAGACGAAGGACAGAGTTGGGAAGCAATACTGCTGGCCGGCAAGGAAAAACTGGGAAACTTAATTGTTATTGTTGACCGTAACAACATTCAAATAGATGGCTATACCGAAGATATTATGCCGTTGGAAAATCTCTCGCATAAATTTGAAAGTTTTAATTTTCACGTGGAGGAAATCAATGGACATGATTTTAACGAAATAGTTTCCAGTGTCGGTCGAGCTCAAGCGGTCTTTGATGGGCCGTCTGTTATTATTGCCAGGACTATTCCTGGTAAAGGTGTTTCTTTTATGGAGCGCGATTACAAATGGCATGGCTTGCCGCCAGGAACGGATATAGCAGGCGAACCACCAAAAGAGGAGCAAGCCAAAATCGCTCTTCACGAGTTACGAACATTAGGTGGGCAAATAAAAAGCGAACATGAATAAAATGCTAAACCAATCACAAAAATTAAATCCGAAATTGTGGGACAAGAAAGTGGATGCAGTAGCCATCCGCAAGGGCTTTGGAGAGGGGCTTGTTTTGATAGGAGAAAAAAATCGCCATGTGGTTGGACTGTGCGCAGATTTGACTGAATCCACTCAAATGCACTTGTTTCGGAATAAATTTCCCGAGCGTTTTATAGAAATGGGTGTGGCCGAACAAAACTTGGCCAGTGTGGCTTCTGGTTTATCCGCTATGGGTAAAATCCCTTTCATTTCAAGCTACGCCATGTTTTCTCCCGGGCGAAACTGGGAGCAGATTCGTACAACTATTTGTTACAACAATCGTGCGGTAATAATTGCCGGTTCACACGCTGGCATCTCTGTCGGTCCAGATGGGGGAACTCATCAAGCGATTGAAGACATTGCAATAACTAGAGTGATTCCTCGGATGGTGGTTATCTCTCCATGCGACCATATAGAAGCACGCAAGGCAACCTTAGCTTCGGCAGAGCTTGGTGTGCCAGTCTATATTCGTCTTGCCCGCGAAAAAACTCCAGTCATTACCACAGAAGACACTCCTTTTGAAGTGGGGAAGGCGCAACTTTATTATGGTGATGAGGAAACTAAAGCTGATGTTGGGATTATTGCCACAGGGGCGCTTGTTTACAAAGCTTTGAAAGTTGCCGAAACTCTGAAAAAAGAAAACGTTTCGGTAAAAGTTTTAAATATTTCTACGATAAAACCGCTTGATACTGAAGCTGTTATTGCTCTTGCAAAAACTTGCGGAGCAATTGTTACGGTAGAAGAACACCAGATTGCCGGAGGTCTCGGCTCTGCAGTTGCAGAAACTATCACACAGGGTTACCCTGTGCCGATTGAATTCATCGGCGTCCGAGACCAATTTGGCCAGTCTGGAACTCCGGACGAACTACTTGAACACTATGGTATGGGGCAGTCGCACATTTTGGCTGCCTGTAAAAAAGTAATTGATCGTAAAAATCAATAGAATAACATTTTTTAAAATCATACCAGATCTTTGCGATCGCAAGAATCTGGTATGATTTTAATTTTCAATATATTTTTAAAAAATAAAATGATAAAATAAATACAATGGAGCAAGAAACATTTTGGACACTGTTCTATAGTTTGCCTCATTGGGAATTTGAAATATTTCTGATGATAATATTTGATGTGCTCATAGGTGTTCTTATCTGGCCGAAGATTAAAAAATTTACAAAGCATCACAAAAGCGATGACGAACGAATGGCAGATTTGGAAAGGGAGGTGGACAAACTCAAATCAAAACTATAATTTGTAAAATTATTGTTTTATGCTAGTCTGTTGACAGGGAGGTTCTATATGAAAACTGAAACAGTGAATACGATTGTACCCGGCATTTACCGACATTTCAAAGGCAATTTGTACTTTGTTTTGGGATTAGCCTGGTCTCGTGATGATTGGGCTAATCCTGAAAAAGCTGAGGTGATATATCACCCGCTCTATCCAGTAGAGAACCTTGGATGGAGGAGGGACATCACTTTGGAAAAGTTTTTTGGGCCAGCGGGAGCTCCAGAACCAAGTTCCTCGACACCTCGATTTCTCAAAGTCATTGATTGGGAGTTGCCCAACATTCTTCCCGGAAAAACTTTTGTTGAAAAGGGTCGGTCTGATCTTGGAGTTTTTACCATCAAACAAGTCATTCAGGTTTCAACTAGAGAAGTTCTAGTTGAAGCGACTGGAGTGAATGTTGGTCCGGTCAAAATTGGTGTCGAAGCCTTTAGGGCTTCGAAATACCAAATAATCAACTGAAAAAAGCGCGGAGAAATCCGCGCTTTCTATTTTCATAACTTTTGGGGTTTGTAGTTGTCTGGGGCTTTTGCCAAATACTCTTCTATTTTTTCTATTGACAGGAGACCTTTTTGAGCGCCGACATATTGGGTAACGGACATGGAGTTAATCCCAGCCCACCGCAGGCCTTCTTCGAGAGTTTTGCCGAGAGCAAGAGCGGAGACTATTGTGGAAGCATAGGCATCTCCTGCGCCGGTGCGCTCTATAGGTGTATGCGGATAAATTGGCATAAACCAAGAATTGCTGTTGTCGTCTCTGATGTCATAGGCATAAGCTCCATTATATCCGTCAGTAATAATTACTATTTTGGGTCCAAGTATGGCAATATCACGAAGAAGCACAGCAAGGTCGCGACTTTTTTTCCCAAGTATTAACTGCGCTTCTTCAACATTACAGATGAATATTTCCGTTCTTTTGTAAATTTTTTCTAACTTTTGTACTCCCGATTTTATTTGGAATGTGCCGGGTTGAAATGCCAGTTTTACTTCTGGATTTTTCTCCAAATATTCGGCAATTTGCACATGGAAATCTAAAGAATTTTCACCAAGAGATGACAAGTATATCCATTTTGGAGCAGTTATGGTTCCAAGGTTGTATGTAAAAGTTTCATGTTTTACCAGTATAGTGCGGTCAACGTCGTACCACAAAACATAATGATAATTTGTTTGCTTGCCGGCTTCTGTCCTGACATACTCTATGTCAACATTATTTTTTTGCAATTCTTCCAGGCACTCTTTACCATTTTGGTCATCTCCAATGTATGTAAGCAGTGACGAGGAGAGACCCAATCGTGATGCAGAGACAGAAGCATTGGCGCTGTTGCCGACCGCTCTCACTACTTCTACCGATTCATAGGGAATTTTACTGCCAAAATCCATGCAGAGTTTATAGTTTTCTTTGCCTATATCGCAATGCACTTCTGCTTTGCCGAGCTTGATAAAAGCATCTGTCGTAATATCGCCAATGGCGAGAATGTCTGTAGGTTTCATAACAATATTATATCATGTTATACTTTTTAGATGAAAACACTACGGGAATGCGTACAGGAAGCTGGGGAGAAGAAAGTTGCTATTGGACATTTTAATATTTCCAATACGGAAGGACTGTGGGGTGTCTTTCGTGCGGCCCAGGGTCTCGGTGTACCGGTTATTATTGGCGTGTCGGAAGGTGAGAGGGATTTTATAGGTGTTCGTCAGGCGGTGGCTTTGGTCAAAAGTCTGCGTGACGAGTACGATTATCCGATTTTTATAAATGCAGACCACACTTATTCATTTGAAAAAGTAAAAGAAACTGTAGATGCTGGTTTTGATTCTGTTATTTTTGATGGAGCAAAACTTTCATTTGAAGAAAATGTAAAAATTACTAAGCAGTGTGTGGAATACGCAAGAAGTGTTAATCCGGAAATTATAGTGGAAGGTGAACTAGGGTTTATTGGCACTTCCTCAAAAGTTTTTGATAAAATTCCTGAAGGAGTTAGTCTAGATGAGAAATCTTTGACCGACCCTGTCAAAGCAAAAGAGTTTGTCACAGAAACAGGAGTGGATATGCTTGCGCCTGCTGTCGGCAACTTTCACGGTATGCTTCGCGGGGGAGTTGACCCACGGCTAAACATTGACAGAATCAAAGAAATTTCCGGAGCTGTCGGTATTCCACTTGTATTACATGGTGGCTCGGGCAATAGTGAAGAGGATTTTAAAGAAGCTATCGCAAATGGTGTCGCAATCGTTCATATCAATACCGAAATTCGTGTCGCCTACAAACAAGGTCTTCAAATTGGCCTGTCCGAAAACCCGGACGAAGTTGCACCATATAAATTCCTCCGTCCAGCAGTCCAAGCAATTTCTGATGTGGTAGAAAAGAAATTAAAATTATTTAATAACTTATAAATCAGAATGAAAGTATACATAACACAGCAGATTCCGGAAATTACGGAAAAGATGTTACGGGAATTAGGACATGAGGTAGATGTGAATCAACAGAATAAAATTCTTTCTAAACAGGAATTAATCACAGTGCTTAAAGCGAAACCATATGACGGAGTTGTTTGTTTGCTGACAAATACTATTGACGGAGAAGTTTTTGATGCAGTACCGACAGCCAAAATATTTGCAAACTACGCGGTGGGGTACAACAATATTGACGTGGTGGAAGCAAACAAGCGGGGGATTATTGTGACCAACACTCCGGGAGCTTTGACGGATGCGGTGGCCGAACACACTGTTGCGCTGATTATGTCAGTCGCACGGCGGGTTGTTGAATCAGACAAATATTTGCGTGAAGGGAAATTCAAAGGGTGGGAGCCACTTGGTTTTCTCGGGTTGGATATGAAAGGCAAAACAGTCGGTATTCTTGGCGCTGGACGTATTGGTTTTAGAGTTGGGCAGATTTTGCACAAAGGTTTTGATATGAATGTTATTTACTACGATGTTAAAAGAAATGAGATGTTTGAAAAAGATTTAGATGCAAAATATTTTGAAAGTCTGGAAGAACTTCTGAAAGTTTCTGACATTGTTTCGGTCCATGTTCCACTTTTGGATTCAACAAAACATTTAATAAACAAAGAAAGACTGCAAATGATGAAAAAGACTGCATATCTAGTGAACACATCGCGTGGTCCAGTGGTGGATGAAACAGCACTGGTGGAAGCTTTGAAAAATGGTGTTATTGCCGGAGCTGGTCTTGATGTTTTTGAAAATGAACCTGCTCTCGCACCCGATCTTGCCGACCTATCAAACATTGTCATCACTCCGCATATCGCTTCCGCTACAGTCCATGCCCGCAACGAAATGGCAACTCTGGTTGCCCAAAATATAATCGATTTTCTAGAAGGTAAAGTCCCAGCTAACAAGGTTATAGCATAATTTATTCTCATTCTAAAATATCCTCAAGAGTGGTGGTCAACTCTAGTCCGGTGTCGCAAGATTCCGGGCTTTTCTTTTGCAAAATAATCTAAAAAATGATTATCAATTACCACCAGTATACTGGTACTAATTATATTTTGGTACAGTATATTGTACCAAAATGAAAAAAGACAATTTTGAATTAGCCACAGTATACTGGTGGTAATTGTTAGTAAAATCACTAGCAAAATCTCGTCGAGATAAAATCTTTTCAGAGCATCCACAGGTCTTGAGCATGGTTTTTGTCAACGACCATGAGGTAATCCGAATGGCTCATTGACAAAATCAAGGCCGAGGACAGAGTAAACTTTTAGCTGGAAAAGTTTACGTCTCTGGAAAGGTTTTGATGAGAAAGAGATTTTGCGAATATGGAAGTTGATTTTTTGTGACCTTTTCTATATACTGGCGCAATGATTACTTTGGACGTACAAGTGCGGGACAAGTCGGCGAAACTTGCTGATTTGCGAAAGGTGGGCAAAATGCCGGCGGTTTTTTACGGCAAGAAAACGGCAAGCACTCCTATTTCTGTCTTGCAAAAAGATTTTCTGAAAGTGTGGAAAATAGCCGGCGAGTCCAGCGTGGTTACGCTGAAAGATGCCACAGCAGAAGTGGATGTTTTGATTCATGATGTTGATGTAGACCCTGTATCTGACATACCTCGCCATGCCGACTTTTACGTATTTGAAAAAGGAAAGAAACTTGAAATCTCCGTACCGCTCACATTTGTCGGCGTTGCTCCAGTTGTAAAAGACCTTGGTGGAAGTCTGGTTAAAGCTTTACACGAACTGAAAATTTCAGCAGACCCTCAGCATATTCCGCACAGTATTGAAGTAGATGTTTCGTCACTTGTTGATTTTGATAGTCAGATTTTGGCAGAGCAAATCAAACTTCCAGAAGGTGTGGATTTGGTTGAACTACCTGCTGAAGTCGTGGCTTCAGGGGCAAGGCCAAAAGAAGAAGAGGTAGAAGAAACCACTCCCGTAGACCTCTCTAGTATAGAAGTTGAAAAGAAGGGTAAGAAGGAAGAGGAGGGTGTTCCAGAGGCTCCTGAAAAAGCTGAAAAGGAAAAAGATTCAGAAAATAAAGCAAAATAACCCTAAAACCGAGGATTCCTCCTCGGTTTTTTGTATGTGATATAATAGAGGTCATGTACAAACGGTTTTTCTTATTGATTTTTCTTATTTTTTGCTTATTTTCCGGAGTATCGGGAAGTGTTTTTGCCTTGACAGAAGAAGAGCAGGAGGCCGAATGGCGTGCAGAGCTAGCCCAGACCGAGCTAGACATTGCCAAGTGGCAGGGCATATTGGATAGTACCAAGGCAAATACGGCTTCCTTGAAACAAGAAGCCGCGGTTCTAAATGCCAAAATTCAAAAAGCTAAAGCTTTTATAAAACAAAAAAATGTTGCCATTTCCAAGCTTGAAAAAGATATTGTCCAAAAAAATGTCCACATTAAAACCTTGGAAGAGGATATCCGCGATGGCCATGAATCGCTCTCTCAAATCCTGCGCAAGACAAATGAGCTGGATGAATTTAGTTTGCCTGAAGTTATTCTAGCAAACAAAGATATTTCTGATTTTTGGAGTGACTTGGACACATTTCAACAAGTCAATCGTTCTCTGGAGGACATGTTCAATCAAATTCGGGCAATGAAAGATTTGACCCTAAAGGAAAAAGTCGCCTTGGATGTCCAGAAAGATAAAGAGGCAGATATAAAAGCGGCTGCCCAAATAGAGCAGAAAAAAGTTGAGGTAAATGAAAAAGAGAAAGAATATCTCATAAAAATAAACAAAACCCAGGAGAAAACATACACACAAGTTATCGCCGACAGACAAGCCAAAGCTGCCGAAATCAGAGCAAAACTCTTCAAACTTGCTGGTGGTAGCGCGGCTATTCCGTTTGGCACCGCTCTTATATATGCTCAAAGCGCTTCCAGCCAAACAGGAGTCTCTCCGGCATTTGTCTTAGCTATCCTTACTCAAGAGAGCAATCTGGGTTCAAATGTCGGTAAATGTTATTTGACTGATGCTGTAACTGGAACTGGTGTCAATGTTAATAGTGGAAAAGTGTGGTCCAATTTGATGAAAGCGCCGAGAGATGTTGTACCTTTCCTGGATATCACTAACAAACTTGGGTTTAACGCCTTAAACACAGTTGTTTCTTGTCCAATAGCGCCTACTGGTGGCTATGGTGGAGCCATGGGACCTGCCCAATTTATTGCTTCAACATGGAAAATATTTGAAGACCGTCTTAGAGATGTATTGGGACATGATGCCAGTCCTTGGAACGCCCAAGATGCATTTATGGCTTCGGCTATGTATCTCGACGACCTCGGCGCGGGAAAAGGTACATATAGTGGGGAGATAAGAGCGGCATGCAGATATTATGGTAGTGGCGGTTCCACTTGCTCATATGGCAGGAGCGTCATGAAACTTAAAGAGAGCATTCAAGCCGATATTGATTATCTGATTCAGTATGGAGTATCAAGAAGATAAAATTTTAAAGCCGGAGTAGTTTGTGGTATACTTTATCCATGGCAAAAGGCGAGACTCACAGAAAAGAAAAAAAGAAACCAAAGAAGAAGAAATAGGTTTGTTGCAAAGACAGTGGTATTTTGGTAGAGTATTTTGGCAATGAAAACAGCAACAAAAATAGAACAAATTCTTCCGGAATACAGACCAGTACTTTTTATAGACGACTCTAACGGAGCCGAGTTTATTATCTCGTCAACAGTTGCTACTAAAGAAACTGCAAAAGCCAAGGATAAGAAAGAATATCCAGTTTTCCACCTAGAAATTTCAAGTAGCTCTCATCCATTCTATACAGGCAATGAAAAGATTTTGGATACTGCCGGACGCGTAGAGAAATTTAAAGCTCGACAAGCTGTAGCAAAAGAATCAAAATCTAAAGTTAAAAAAGTAAAAAAATCAGTAAAATAACCCCATCTGCGTTGTTGCGTTTCAATTTTGCGAGCTCATCTGCGCAGCGAGGCAGGCTCACTCACAAAATCTCACGCGCCCAACATCCGGAGCTATTTTGCTGATTTTTTGTTACCATATTTAAACACTATGGAAGACTTAGAAAAATATTTACAAAATCAAAAGACGTCATATCTGGCCGAAAGTTATAAAAAACTGGAGAAAGAGGAGAAGGCGACGGAAGAGATGATAGCGGGAGACAATTCTCTTGCCGATTTGGCGCAGACGGAACTTTCGGAAATTAAAATACAAAAGGATGCTTTGCTGAAACAGATGGAAGAGATTTTAGTGGAGGATGAAAAGGAATCTCTTGACGAATTCGGGACAAACGAAGTCATACTAGAAGTCCGAGCAGGCGCTGGTGGGGAAGAAGCGTCACTTTTTGCCGAAGAGTTGGCTCATATGTATACGAGGTATGCAGAAAACCAAGGTTGGAGTGTGGCGAAAATAAATGAGTCACTCTCTCCTATTGGTGGTTACAAAGAAGCCTCATTTGAAATCCGAGGCAGGGATGTCTACAAAAATTTGCGTTTTGAAACAGGGGTTCATCGTGTTCAACGAGTGCCAGCTACAGAAAAAATCGGTCGTGTGCATACATCCACTGCGACTATCGCTGTCCTACCTGTGCGCAAGAAAACAAATATTGTCATAAATCCAGCAGATATAGAAATAGAAACAAGTCGTTCTGGTGGCGCAGGCGGACAAAATGTTAATAAGGTGGAAACTGCAGTACGCATAATACATAAACCTAGTGGTATAGACGTTCGCTCTACCTCACAGCGAAGTCAGCTCAAAAACAAAGAGATGGCAATGTCGATTCTTATCGCTAAACTGGAAGCAAAAAAAGAAGAGGAGGAATCTTCCAAATATTCGGCAGATAGAAAGTCCCAGATAGGCACCGCCGACCGTTCCGAGAAAATACGGACATACAATATTTTACAGGATCGAATAACCGACCACCGCATCAAACAATCCTGGCACAACATTGAAAAAATAATGGAAGGAGGTATCGAGCCAATCCTTGAAGCAATGGCCAATAATTTTTAAATTCTTTACTTTTTAAGAGTTTGTGATATATTCATAGAAGGTCTTCGTTGTCTTAACCGAAAGGAAAAGGCGATGAGAAAAATATTCAAAATCTTTGCCGGGAACAAAGTTTCCCCACAAGATATTTCAGATAAAAAAGTGGAAAGGATAAAGAAACCGCGAGCGCCGAAAGTGGCCCGCACGGGAGAGAAACTTTCTTCGAAGCAATGGGAGTACTTGGAGAATCTTCCGTGTTGGAATTTCTTTGAATGGAAAAAATTGTATGTGATGAAGAAGCATTACCCCAGACCAGTTACCCCAGACCAGTTTCGAGAGGAGTTTGGGAGTGAAGGGTTGTGGGTACAGAGCAGTTTTATAAACATTAATCAAAAGCTCAAAGACCTGCGCCTTCCATACCGAATCTCGGCTGTGGACGGAAGTTTTCAAGTTTTCGTAGTAGCTCCTGTTTCGTAGTACAAATCGGGCTGTGCGTCACACGCGCAACCCGATTTATTTTTTTACATGGAAAATATAATTACCCACAGTATACTGGTGGTAATTAAAAATTATAGTCAAACTGTAGTGGAGATGATTTTGAATAATTTTGTTTGAAAATAGGTGATATGATACACTATATTAGTAATGATATATTACACGGGACATGTCAGGGGGAGAATGCTTTTACGAGGAATTACGGAGGAAATGATACAGAAAGCTTTGGTCAATCCTGATAAAGTAGGTGTGGGTTATGATGTCAGAGATTTAGTTTTTAAAAAGTTTCCAAGAGGGATAATTAAAATTGTTTTTATAAAAAAGAAAACATCTTACATCATAATTTCTGCCATCTGGCACACAAAAATATGAAAATAACATACGATAAAAAAATAGACGCAATGTATCTCCACTTTCAAGAGGGAACTTTCTCGCGCAACAAGGAAGTTGAAGATGGTATTATTTTAGATATTGGAAAGGGCAACAAAATCCTCGGTATTGAGATTTTGAACGCAAGTAAACGAATAAAACCAAAAGGTTTGGATTATTTGGATTTCCAAATTCCTATCAAAACACTAGCATAAGCTCAAAAACCCTTTATTTTCAGGGCTACTTTGACATTTCTATTTACAAAATAGTAAAAGTATTGACAAATAACACTGAGTTTGCTATACTTACAGCAGATAAAAGGTTCCTCGTTCTGCTAAAGCGTCCCAATTTTTTGGGATTCTCCATCAGAACCGGGAATAAATACTTGCATGGTGCGAGTAAACTCCTGAAGGTTCTTTGAGATGAGGAGGTGTCTATGAGTAAAGAAGTTGCTGAAATCGTTGGTGCCATGTCTGCTGGAGTTGCCAGTCGTCATGTCGCCGCCGAAATTCTTCAGAAAGTTGCAGAGCATGGAAGCTTCGGAAGCTTTCCAAGCGATGTGACTTGTGAAGAAGTTGGCCGGGCACTCTTTCGGATCGCGATGAACTCGCCTTCGAGAGACCCTCTCATGGACATTATGAGTGGGTATCGTGCCGCTGAAGCGGAATACCAGCGACGCGCGGAAGAAAGCCACAATGAGTCCGTTGCAGAATTGCATCGGGATCTCAGAAGGCTCAATCCACGCTGGCCTAACCCGCCCAGATAAAATACTGGATGTATTTCTTATCTTGGCAAAGCCCGACGTAATTCGTCTGGCTTTTTCTTTTCCCGGTAGTAGAAGTTGGCATTGCATGGAATATCGTGCAAGAAAAATAAATGCCAACTTCACTACGGGGTTTGTCTAAATAATTTATAAATTTATACGGAAACTATAATTACCCACAGAATTCTATACAAGATTCCACCTTGTATCACATACACCTATCATACGCTATAGCGTATGATAGGTGTATGTGTAGTTTGAAAGTATTGAAACATTTTAACATTGAAAATTGATTAAAAAAGATGGCACTGAGCAAAATCTTCCACATACACTTTTTCGGAACATCCACATCCCTCCCCAGTTTTTGAAAAAACTGGGGAGGGAGAGGACAGAGCAAACTTTTGGCTGGAAAAGTTTGAGTTTCTGAAGAAGTGTGTGTGGGAGATTTTGCGACGGTCTAACCATTTGCGGATAATGCCAAGTTCTGCTAGGATATACCCTACATATGTCAAAGACACAGGAAACTTCAAATACGGAAAATAGCGTTGTGGACGCCCTTTTTTCTGTCGGGGCGCACTTTGGATTTGTAAAATCTAGACGACATCCGTCGGCAAAACCCTTTATTTTTGGGGTTAAAAACAAGATTGAGATATTTGACCTAGAAAAGACCTCCGAAGCTCTCCACAGTGCCCTGGAATTTGTGGAGACTTTGGGTTCCAAAAATGCTATGATTCTATTTGTCAGTGGCAAAGAAGAGGCAAAAAAAGCCATCGTCTCTACGGCAGAAAGTATCACTGCCCCTTATGTCGCTGGACGATTCATTGGAGGAACACTAACCAACTTCCCTGAAATCCGCAAACGAGTGGAAAAAATGGAGCGTCTCGTTTCAGAAAGGGATAAAGGTGAACTTGCAAAGTACACAAAGAAAGAACGGCTCTTGATTGACCGTGATATTGCCAAATTAAAGGAATTTTTCTTTGGCATAAGCATAATGAAAAATCTGCCCCAAGCTCTTTTTGTGATAGATGCCAAAGCAGAATCAATTGCAGTCAAAGAAGCCAAAAAAATAGGTATTCCTGTAGTTGCCCTCTGTGGCACAGACAACGATTTAAGCCAAATTGATTATCCTATTCCAGGAAACGATTCATCAAAAGCAAGCATTGAATTTTTTCTCCAAAAAGTTGCAAATAGTTACAAAATTGGCCAACTAAAGAAAGAGGAAGTTAAATAAGTATTTATTCGTAGCCATTCGTGTATTAATTCGTTATTTCGTATGACTATAACAACAGAACTTGTCAAAAAGTTGCGTGACGAAACCGGCATCTCTGTCATGCAGTGTAAAAAGGCCCTAGAAGAAGTTGGGGGAGATATGGAAAAAGCCAAAGTTTTTTTACAGCAGAAAAGCGCTGAAATTAGTCAAAAGAAAGGCGACCGTACTCTCGGGGCTGGTGTTATTTCTTCTTATATTCACGCTACCGGCAATGTTGGCACTATGATAGAGCTTCTGTGTGAGACTGATTTTGTGGCTAAAAATGAGGAATTCAAAAGTTTGGCTCGTGACATAGCTATGCATGCCACAGCCATGAATCCGGAGAACGAACAAGCTCTTCTTGTTCAGCCATTTATCAAAAATCCTGAAGTGACAATAACGAACTTGCTCCAGTTGGCAGTGCAGAAATTTGGTGAAAAAATAGAAATTTCACGCTTTATTCGATATTCTGTTTCGCAATAATTTTTATTTGAAATCATATGATCACAATAATATTTTCATTATCTTGTTTATTTTTGTCTTTTATGCTTCTCTCAAAGATTTTTGAGATAAAAGTCAGAAAAATACACTTTCTATCAAATTTATTTAAAAAAGGTGACCACAAAATTCACGATTTTATAGAGCGCATACATATAGTGATTTTCCGCTACAAAAAAATCGCTCGTATTTTCATTTTTGATTTTGTCCCTGCCTATTGTTACGAGCTTCTTGTTCGGATGAAAGATTATGTTTCAAAGAAATACTACGAGGCCGGCGACAACTTTCGTGGCCGACGGATACTGAAAAGTCGCGGTTCGGTATCGTTTTTTCTGGAAAAGCTCGCTGAAGAAAAACCAAGCACGAATTCTCGTAAGGTTTAGATTTGAATAAAGTCTCCAATGATGCTAGATTGATTGTGTTTCTTTTGTTTAGAAATTAGAAATTGAAAATTAAAAATTTCATCCGCCGCCTTAGCTCAGTTGGCAGAGCGTTACTTTTGTAAAGTAAATGTCCCCAGTTCGATCCTGGGAGGCGGCTCTACAATGTTTTTCTTGATAAGTCAATATGTTGTATTTAGCGAACAGTCGCCTCGTAATTTTTTTTAGTAGCTTCTTCCAGCTTTTTGTGAATATTATCTATTTCGTTAGATGTTAGTGTACGGTCAAGTGAGCGGTAGGTGATACGAAAAGCATAACTTATCATACCGCTTCCAAATTTTTCTACATTCTCATATTTGTCCAGAAGTTCTACTTGCTCAACGATCTCCGGCGCAGTTTCGCGCACGATATCAAAATAATCATTAGGAACGAATGAATTTTTTACTACAAAAGAAATATCGCGGACAATCGGAGGATACTTGGAAACTTCCACAAATTTTGTTCCCAGTTTGAGCTGTTTTGTTACCCGCTCGTCAGATGACCAGAGGAGCCGGATGTCCGGGAGCTCCATGGAAATAATCGCAAGTCGCTCCAAACCGAAGCCGAAGGCCCAACCATTGTATCCTTCAATGCCCATTTTTGAAAGCGAACTCTTTTTGGGCATCCCGCCGCCGAGAATCTCAATCCATTCTCCATTGACTTCCACTTCCACCTGAAGCGATGGGTCAGTGTACGGAAATGTGTCATCCAAAAAGCGATATTTCACATTTTCACCGAAGAGACTTTTGACAATCTGCGAGAGGACTTTTCGCAGTTCTTCAATGGGTACAATGCCCATGCTGTCGGGTTGCAAATACAATCCGCCGAACTGGTGGAAAATATTCATGTGCTTTCTGTCAATTTCATCCTTGCGGAACACTTTGCCATAGCAGACGACACCCACAGCTTCCCCTTGTCCGATTTTTTCTTTGACCTCGGGAAGATTCAAATAGTAATACCACATGACGGTATCATGTGTGCGCAGGACATGCGTATCATCCGCATAATACGTATCCGACTTGCTTCGGGCCGGATGGTCGGCGGGGAAATCAAACAAATCAAAGAGTATTCGAGTGTCAATTATTTCCGGAATGTCGATATCGTCAAAGTCTTTGAGTGAAGGCGTGCTTTTGGCCTTTTCCACAATGTCGCGCAGCGGATTTCCTGGTGTGCGAGAAAGGTCCGGCATGGCCAAATAGCGCTTGATGCGCGCCGTCTCGGCATTCTGCCGCATCTCAAGCTTTTTCAATATCTCTTTCTCCTCGTCTTTCGAGGCGATGTAGTAGGCCATACATTTAGAATACCGAAAATGAAGAAAAATAAGAACTTGACAAGTAAGTCGTAAGTATGTTAGCATGTGAGCTAGAAATCCTGACCGTATTTGGCAGGTGTATTGAAAAGGAAGGATGATACCGATGTCACCATTGGCTACGTCTACAACCGTCACAGATCGCGACCCGAAAGGCCTCCACTTCATGCAGAAGTGTGCGGCAGTCTACAACAAGGCTGGTCTCGATGAAGATCAGGCTCAGCAACTCAATGAGGATCCCGAGTTCGCAAAGGAACTGGCGATGCTCATCGACAAACGTTCACAACCGGACAATCGTTTCGAACTGATCAACAGCTTCGAGATTACGGTCCCGGCTGACTACGTTCACGCCACTCGCCTGACCAGCTTCGGCAAAGCGCACAAAAAGAAGTTTTACTACTACAATCCTGAATTGACCGACGCCAACTTCGCTAAGACACCTGCACTCGTTCCCGGCAAGAAATTTCTCGTCAAGGCGTTCCAAATCAAAGGACGCGTCACGTCGGATGACTGTCTGACTCAGCTCAAGCGTGTCAAAGCAACACTCATCGGCGCTCAAGGCGCCAGTCTGGCCTACGAACAGAAGAAAGACGAATTGACGGTTTCCCAGTGGTCACTCTCTTTTGATGAGAAGGACAACCTTCCTTTCGTTGACGGCTACCACAGGGTGCCGAGCGTGTACCGGGTCTCCGGTGGCGGTTTCGGGTTCGACCTCGACGGCTTCGAGTATGATTGGAGCGACCGCTACGTTCTCCTGGCCTTCTGCGACTTGCCCGCCGGCGAGGCGTAGACCTTGGACGCTTGGTCACTCTGACATTGTTCTTGTATTTCTTTGGCTCTTTGAGCCCGGCCCCTGCTTCACCGCGGGGGTCTTTCTTTATCCAAAAATTTTATATACAATGACTCCGGATTTTCGATCGACATGCGACAACAGGTTTTTCTGAAATCTCATGACTCGGAATCTCGTTTTAGGAATTTTGCCAGTAGTCTGTCGGTTACGTACTTACGGATGTGTGCAATCCTTTGCGAAAAAATAAATAAGTCGGTGCATCATACTATCGAGCGAATCAGTTTTTACACACAAGGCTCTCGATCGGTTCAAAGTCTTTGCTGGGAAAGTTTCAAAAAATTATACGCGCACATGTTATGTCCTGAAATGTGATATACGAAAATTCTTTGCCTCGATTGATCAAGAAGTAATGATAAAAGTGCTTGATAGACATGTTGAAGATCCGGAAATTAAGTGGCTTATTGGACAAGTGTTAAAAAGTTTTCACACAACAAAAGAAGGAATAGGTTTGCCTCTTGGCAACTTAACATCGCAGCTTTTGGTAAACGCGTATATGCACGAATTTGATGCGTTTGTAAAACAAAAGCTTCGAGTAAAATATTATATCCGCTATGCGGATGATTTCGTTTTTCTTTCGCCAGATAAAGGATATCTTGAAGAATTATTGCCAAAGATTGATTTATTTCTTCGAGACAAACTCCATCTCTCGCTACATCCCGACAAGGTGTACATACAGTCATATACTTCCGGTATTGACTTCCTGGGTTGGACTCACTTTCCACATCATCGAACCATAAGGACGAGTACAAAAAGAAAAGTGCTCAAATCTCTTAAAGGATATCCCCGACCTGAAACTCTTAATTCATATCGAGGACTATTGAGTCATGGCAATACGTACGAAATCCAAAAGAAGACAGGAATCAATGTGCGGTAATTTTTGTCAATTTAAGCTTGTTTTGAATAGGTATTTTTGATATACTGGAAGTTCATGGCAAAGGTAAAAGAAGACAAAAAGGCAGAGAAAACAAGTAGCTATGGAGCCGAACAAATCACCATATTGGAGGGCCTAGCGCCGGTGCGAAAGCGTCCCGGAATGTACATTGGTACTACTGGACTTGATGGCCTCCAACATCTCATAACAGAGATTTTTGATAACGCTCGGGACGAAGCTATGGGTGGTTTTGCAAACGATATTGAGGTCACACTCCTTCCGAACAATCGTGTGCGAGTAACGGACAATGGTCGCGGTATTCCGATAGACATTCATAAGCAATCAAAAGTTTCGGCTCTAGAAACTATTATGACCACTCTCCACGCTGGAGGAAAGTTCGGCGAAGATAGTTCCGGCTACAAAGTTTCTGGAGGATTGCACGGTGTGGGAGCATCGGTTGTCAATGCCCTTTCTATATATTGTAAAGTGACAGTTCACAAAGATGGTGGAGTTTATATGCAGGAATACTCTCAAGGAAAGAAAAAAGCTAGTGTTAAAAAAGTTGGCACAACAAAACAGCATGGTACTATCGTCGTTTTTGAGCCAGACCCAGCTATTTTTCCAGAAATTGCTTTTGATTTCCAAAAAGTTGTTGACCATTTGCGCCAGCAAGCATATTTGGTCAAAGGTTTGCGTATTACGGTCAACGACGCGCGTGAGACACAAGAGAAAATCAAGGAGGATGAGGTTTTCAAGATAAGCGAACTCGGACTAGAAATCCCTAGTATGTCATTTTATTTTGAAGGGGGACTCTTGTCGCTTGTAAAGTTTTATAACAGTACTCAAAAGCCGATTCACAAAAATATTTTTTATGTGGAAAAGAAGACAAATGAATACGAGTCGGTGGAAGTGGCTCTCCAATATGTAGATGATATTTCTTCTCGAGTTTTGCCATTTGCAAACAACATTTATACTGCTGAAGGTGGTACGCATGTTACTGGTTTTAAAACTGCACTGACTAGAACTTTGAATACATACGGTCGTAAAAATAATCTGATAAAAGAGAGCGAGGATAATTTCACTGGCGAAGATGTCTTGGAAGGATTAACTGCGGTTATATCTGTAAAACTTCGGGAGATTCAATTTGAAGGACAGACTAAATCCAAACTCGGCTCCGTAGAAGCCCAGAGTTCGGTCAATACTGTTTTTTCGGAAAGTTTCTCGTATTTCTTGGAGGAAAATCCGGACGATGCCAGAGCTATTATTATGAAAGTAATTTTGGCCTTGAGAGCACGAAAGGCCGCAAAGGCGGCAAAAGATTCCATACTTCGCAAAGGGGCATTGGAGGGAATGACACTTCCCGGAAAACTTGCAGACTGTCAAAGTGGCACCACACCTGAAGATGCAGAACTTTTTGTGGTAGAGGGGGATTCTGCAGGCGGTACGGCTAAAACTGGTCGCGACAGACGAACACAGGCCATATTGCCTTTGCGTGGAAAGATTTTAAACATTGAACGTGCTCGTTTGGACAGAATGCTTGAGTCAGAACAAATAAAAAACTTGGTTATCGCTCTCGGCACGGCTATCGGCGATACATTTGATATTTCCAAATTGCGTTATCACAAAGTCATTATTGCCACAGATGCTGATGTGGACGGCGCGCACATCCGCACACTCATTCTGACGCTCTTGTACAGATTTTTCAAACCGCTTATAGACGGAGGATTTATTTACATTGCTCAACCGCCACTTTATAAAATAAAAAAGGGCAAAGAGATTCATTACGCGTACTCTGATGATGAAAAAATGGCAGTGGTGGGCGACCTGCCCGCAGACATCGCAGACGAAACGCAGAATGACGCAGAAGTAGAAGTGGAATCTGAAATCGAGAAAGAACAAGCCGAAGGCAAATTAACATTAGGCGAAGCTACGACTGTAAAAAAATCGAAAATCTCAATCCAGCGTTACAAAGGTCTCGGTGAAATGAATGCCGAAGAGCTATGGGAAACAACCATGGACCCCGCTCGTCGCATCCTAAAACAAGTAACCATCGCCGATGCTGTCCTAGCCGACAAAGTTTTTGATATCCTCATGGGCTCTGACGTCCCATCCCGCAAGTCGTTCATCCAATCCAACGCCACCAAAGCTACTCTGGATATTTAGTTTATGAAAACAGTTTTAATTACAGGAGTGAGTCGGGGGATAGGCAAAGCATTAGCCCAGAGATTTTTGATATACAGGTTAGTAGCGTACGGAATTTTTTGTGATATTATTATGAAGGAGGTGTTTTATGAAAACAAGTCGCAAAATTCTTCAAACGGAGTCCTGTCGATGTCTTTATTGTAACTTTTTTGTCCATCATACCGTAAAGGGGCAAAAAATAAATAAAGATATGCTTATGGCTTTCCATTCTGGAAATGCTGAAAAAGGAGAGGTGCTTTTTGGTCTCTTGGAAACAATGCATAAAGAAACTGTGATAGAGGCATTAATGAGAGGAGGTTAAAGTCCAGCAAAGAATTTCTTTGCTGGACTTCTCTGTTCTTGCTTGATTTTATTGTATTCCTGCTTGCCAGTGTTTAAGAGATTCAATGGGATGAATAAGCATTATGATATTAATTGTCAGGTTGTCGCGGATGAAATACAAAAGCAAAAGTTCTATTAGCACTACAATTCCGAAGCTTACTTTTTTGGGAAATTTCCATGCAGCAAAAAATCCAACTGCCATGGCTATAATATCACCCACGCTATTGAATATACTATCACCGTAATAATCTAGAGAAATTGTTGCCTCACGGTAGCGGTTTATAACATAGTCTGTGTTTTCCAAAATCTCCCAGGCGCTTTCCATGCCAATAGCTAGTACAAATCTCTGCAAGGTGTTTAAACGTCTTCCAAAAGCAAGCCAAAGTAGAAAGTAAAGTGCAATGCCATGAATGATATGTGTAAATGTGTATGGGTCGGCAAACTGCTGTGACTGTTCGCTACTCATCACGTCCGATGACCATATAGAAATCACTTCGCATTTGCAAAAAGGAAGCCGTCCCATGGAAAAGAGTATGGCGATTGAAATCAGGATAATCACAATCGATATCAAAATATATTTTCTATACATCTATTATATTATCAAGGATTATTTTTTGTTTTTAATTTCGCTAGTAAGTTTTTCTAAAACTTCTTCTTTTGAAAATGCTCCGATTTGGCCGTTATCGCGGGATTCCAAAGTTACTTTATCCGCCTCAATTTCTTTATCGCCGATAACTATCCAGTACGGGATTTTGTTATTTTTTGCATCACGGACTTTTGAACCGAGGTTCTCATCAGCGAGATCTAGTTCTGCGCGAATATTATTTTCTCGTAACATGTCAAAGACGGTCTTTGACATTGTGTTGTGATTTTCCCGCACCGGAATAACTTTAACTTGAACAGGTGACATCCATAGTGGCAAGTTACCTTCATAATGTTCCAGAAGGACGGCCACACAGCGTTCAATAGAGCCGGTAATGGCGGAATGAATCATAACAATGCGTTCTTTTTCACCTTTTTCATTTACACAAGTTAGATCAAATTTTTCTGGCATATTCATATCGAGTTGGATTGTAGCCACTTGCCATTCACGCCCAGCAGAATTTTTTGCCATGAAATCTAATTTTGGTCCGTATAGAGCGGCTTCTCCTGGACCTTCAAAATAATCCGCGCCACGGGATTTAGCAATTTCTCGCAACTCACTTTCTGCAGTATCCCAGATCTCTTTTGTTCCAATATATTTATTCATATCTTTTGGATCTCGGAAAGAAAGGCGAACCTGAAGTGTAAATCCAAATATTTTATAAAATGTATCAACAATATCCCAAATTTTTAGAAATTCTTCCTTTATTTGGCTCGTGCGGCAGAAAACATGAGAATCATCTTGAGTAATAGACAAAACGCGAGTTAGTCCTCCGAGCTCTCCTGACTGTTCATCTCGATAGACCATTGTAGTCTCGGCATAGCGTTGCGGCATTTCCCGATATGAATGTGGTTTGCGGGCAAAAATCTGCGTATGATGCGGACAGTTCATCGGCTTCAAGGCATATTCTTTGCCTTCACGTGAGGTAATCCGGAAAAGCTCCTCGGAAAATTTATCCCAATGTCCGCTTGTTTCGTACAAGTCCTTTTTTGTGATGTGGGGAATAGTTACTTTACCGTAGTCATTTTCGGAACGTAATTCCCAGACGAATTTATCAAGTTCTTCGCGCAAAATATTTCCTTTTGGTGTCCACAGGGGTAGTCCTGAACCAACAAGATCTGAAAAAGTAAAGAGATCAAGCTCCTTACCTATTTTTCGGTGGTCATTCTTCTGCATCTCGCTTTCTTTCTCTTTTGCTTCGTCATTTTCCATGCTATTTAGAGTATCAGATTTATTTCAAAAAATCTAATTACTTTGACTTTATTGGGTGTTCATAATTAGCTTGACATAGAGATTTTGTGGCAGTACCATTAAATCAATCTCCGTAGTCTTTCCTTACTCCTCGGTTGGAGCTTCTTTTCTCCTTTCGAAGTCGTGTGGATACTAAGGAGACATCAACGAGGGTGTGCCGTGAGGGGGGTCTTGCGGCACATGCCTTCCATTTTGAGATATGTTCTCATCCAATCCGTCCGAGATCTGCACTCGGCGGTTTTTTACTCCATTGATTTGACTTTATCAATCAAAATGGACTTTCCGCTGTTGCGCGTGGAAAAAGCGCCTTTGACCACGATGCAACTTTCCTGGATAAGAATGTCTCGAAACTCCTCATAAACTTTTGGGAAAGCCACGGCCTCAATAGAGTCGGATAAGTCGGCAAGCTTTAAAAATATCATTCTGTCTCCATTTTTGGTAGTAACAGCTCGTATTTCTTCAATGATACCACCCAGAACAACAGAGTCTTTTTCTTTTGCCGTTTCTTTTATTTTTTTAATATCATTTTTTTTATCTTCAAGTTTACGCTTGAAACTGTCCAAAGGATGTCCGGAAATATAAAGGCCGAGAAGTTCCTTTTCCCAGACCAATTTATCTGCCGGATTTGATTTGGGGGCAGGTTCAAGATGTATTTCGTTAGCCTGCGATGTAGCTCCTCTCATGATAGAGAATAATGAATCTTGATCACTCTCTTTTTTCTGTTCTTCTTTATGAAATTCAAGTAAGCGGTCTAAATTGAAAAGAAGTAGGGCTCTATAGGTTACATTACCGGAAGCAAAAGAATCCAAAGCCCCAGTTTTTATTAGTGATTCAAGAGATTTTTTATTTAAATTTTTGTCTTTGACACGGCTCAAGAAATCAGAAAATGAAGAGAAAGGTCCATTTGCTTTTCTCTCGGTAATGATTGTTTGACTGATACCTTCGCCGAAATTTTTAATGGTAGTCAGTCCAAAACGAATGATATTATCGACTGGTGCCACAGGCGTCCCGACAACATCAGGCACCGGGACGGTGAAGCCTCCAAAAGACTGATTGACATCAGGGGGAAGGATTGCAATACCCATTCTTTTACATTCGTTCACAATTTCGGCAATCATTACAATATCACCGGATTCTGCCGTCAGCACTGCTGACATATATATGGCAGGGAAGTTAGCTTTCATATAGGCAGTTTGATAAGCCACCTTTCCGTAGCTTGCGGCATGGGCTTTGTTGAAACCGTATCCTTGGAATGGCTCAAATAAATTCCATAACTCCTCGGCCTTTTTTGCAGTAGTCCCTCCGTGTTTCTGACATCCCATAACAAAGGTGACGTGTTGTTTAGCCATCTCTTCACGTATTTTTTTTCCAACTGCCTTGCGAAATTTATCAATTTCACCCCAACTATATCCAGCAACTTCTATAGCCGTCATAAGAAGGTCATCTTGGTAAACTAGCACCCCGTATGTCTTGTCCAAAAACTTTTTCATATTTGGATGAGGATAAGTGATAGGTTTTGTTCCGTGTTTTCTGGCGATATATTCGTTTATGTTGTCCATAGGTCCAGGACGATATAGCGCGACCATCACATTTATATCGTAAATAGTTGTAGGTTTAAGTTCCTTCAGCCAGCGCGTCATACCGTCCCCGTTTAGCTGAAATAGTCCTATAGTTTCACCACGAGCTAACATTTCAAAAGTTTTTTTATCGTCCAGTGGAATTTTATCTAGGTTAATTTTTATTCCTTTTAGTTTTTCCGTGATTTTGACAGCATCTGCCAGAATAGAAAGGTTGCGTATTCCAAGAAAATCAAATTTCAACAAACCAACACCATCGTATTCGTCTGTCAGAGAGTACATATCATACTGTGTAATAATTTTTCCTTCTCCTTTTGGGTCGTATTGAATAGGACTGTAATCCGTTATTGGTGTAGGTGGGATAACTACTCCCGCGGCGTGCACCGAGATATGCCTAGCACAACCTTCTATTTTCCTCCCCATATCGATTATTTTTTTCGTTTCCGCGTCCTCATTATAAAGTTTTTTCAGTTCGGGATTTTCTTTCATTGCTCGCTCTAATGTCATCGGAAAGCCTTGCGCGCCCAAGGGTATCATTTTGGCGATGTTATCACCAACACCATACGGAAATCCAAGCGCACGCGTGACGTCTCTGACGGCGCCACGAGCTGCCATAGTACCGAATGTACCTATCTGTACCACCTTATCTCCTCCGTGTTTTTTCTTTGCATACTCAATCATTTCATCACGACGGTTGTCTGCAATATCCATATCAATATCAGGGGCTTTTGGCCGTTCAGGATTTAGAAATCGTTCAAAAGGAAGATTAAATACGATAGGGTCAATTGTTGTGATGTAATTTAGATATGAAACCATTGACCCGCCAGCTGATCCACGAGTAGTAGTCAGGATTCCATGCTCTCTTGCATAATGTAAAAGGTCGGAGACCACTAGAAAATACGGCGAGTATCCTTTATCGCGTATGATTTTCAGTTCGTACTCAATACGCTCTACTATTTCTCTAGTTTCTTTTAAATCGTGTCCGGCAAGTCCTTCGTATGTCAGACGTTTCAACTCCTCATCGTGAGACAGACCGTTTTCTACAGTGTAAGTAGGCAAAATCCATTTTCCCAAATCAAGCGTGAGGTTGCATCTGTTAGATATTTTGAGGCAATTCTCCAGTGCCTCTGGCATGTCTTTGAAATATTTTTCTGCTTGCGACGGAGTAATAAAAGAAAAATCTTCATCGCTAACTTCTATTTTTTCGTCGTTTTGAGATTGGATTGCAAGAAGAGTTTGTCTGGCCACACGGTCTTCTGGAGCAATATAATAAACATCGTGTGTGGCGACAATAGGTGTCGCAGTTTGTCTTGCAAACTGCAACAATATTGCCATATTTTCTTCGTGACCCTTGATTTCTGGATGATGAGTTATTTCCAAATAAAAATGGGACTCGCTGTCATAAGACCCCGCAATATCGGCAGCGGGACGAAAAGTTTTTTTGTACCAATCCAGTCGTTCTTGAGCTTGTTCCATATTTCCCATTTTGAGCGATTGCAGTATATCACTTGAAAACGAGGGGGCGATAGCGATAAGTCCCTCGTGATATTTTTCCAGAAGCTCGTGGTCAATGCGCGGTTTGTAATAAAAACCCTCCATATGAGCCAGTGTTACAAGTTGAATCAAATTTTTGTATCCAACCTCATTTTCTACAAGCAAGACCAAACGATAACGTTCTTTATCAATGCCAGTTTGTTTGTCCTTTCGCGAACGATAGGCGACATAAGCATCAATACCGAGAATTGGTTTTATATTAGCTTTTTTGCATGCTTGGTAAAACTCAATAGCTCCGTACAAGTTGGCGTTGTCAGTCAGAGCCAGAGCTTTCATACCATTTTTCTTTGCAGTGTCCACAAGCTCGTCAATTTTCGGCAAAGCGTTGAGCAGGGAGTAGTGAGAGTGGGTATGGAGATGGACGAATTTTGCTATTCTATCTTCTTGCATGAGATGATTATAACATGAAACAAATTGTCGGAATTGAAGTGAGAAGTCGTGTTACGACTTCGCAAGTCGGAGCGTGACGACGCGAGACGGGGTAGCAGAATTTTTCAGCAGAAAAATATCTATGACCTGCTCCTGTAAGGATGTGGTAACATTAACTTTTAATATAAATATGGCATGAAATTTATAGTTGGTATAGATGAAGTGGGAAGGGGACCTTTGGCTGGGCCAGTGACGGTTTGCGTCGTGGCTTGCGAAGAAAAAATGTACAACAAATTGAAACGTGACAGACGACTTCCGCCTACAGGAAAAGATAGTAAAAAACTTTCCCCGCTTGCTCGGGAAAAGTACGCAACATATTTAAAATTATTAGTGTCAAAGACTGCCTTTGACATGCGGAGCCAAATGTCAAAGGCAGTCTTTGACACGGCAATAGTCCATATTTCAAATAAAGTCATTGATGCGAAGGGAATTTCTTTTGCAATAAAAAAAGCAATTACCGAAGGGATTAAAAAGTTAAAACTCAATCCAAGAAATTGTCGGGTTTTACTAGACGGGGGACTAAAAGCTCCAAAACAATTTAAAAATCAGAGGACTATTAGAAAAGGTGATGAGAAAGAAAAAATCATTGCTTGGGCCTCAATTCTAGCAAAAGTTTCGCGAGATGAACTTATGCACAGAGCCGCAAAAAAGTTTCCGCGTTATGGGTTTGAAAATCATAAAGGATATGGAACTCTGAAACACAGATTAGCTATTTCAAAGTATGGAATATCAGTTGTCCACAGGGTAAGCTATTGCAGAAATCTTTCCTTCCACATTTTCTTACAGTTACAGCTTGAACAAGGTGCCGGGAGAGTTATCCCGGTGCCTTTTATTTTTGAGTGTAGTAGTTGATTATTCTAAACTAATGTGATAATGTTCCAAATTATGGTTGTACGAATGCGTAGCACAAAAAGCCACCGCAACAACAGGCGTTCACACGACAGCTTGTCTTTTCCCGCTGTGACTATGGATAAAAATACAAATGTGCCACATTTGCGTCACAGAGCCAGTTTGGTTACCGGTCAGTACAAAGGAAGGGTAGTCATTGATTGTCAACGACCGAGCACCATTGAGCCCCTATGGTGCTTCGGCTCATTGACAAAATCGCGGGCGAAGCCAGAGTGAGCCTTTCGCTGGAAAGGTGAGCGTCTCTGGAAAGTTGTTTTCTGGAGATTACCTATAGTATACTTAAAGAGTAGTTATTTACACATATGGCAAACAGGCACCTTTCCAGGTCAATAGTTCTCCAGTCACTTTTTGAGTGGGACTTTGGTTCCAAAAGTTCTTTTGATGCCATTTCTATTTTCAAACGCAACGCCGAAGAATTCGCTCCTGGTTTGTCGGATTTTTCTTTTATGGATACCTTGCTCAAAGGTGTTTTGGAAAAACAAAAAGACGTAGACCTAATCATAGAAAAAGCCGCTCCAGATTGGCCTATAGATAAAATAAGTGTCATAGACCGAAACATTTTGCGCATAGGACTTTATGAGCTTTTGTTTTCTGACCGTTCTCAAGTGCCACCAAAAGTGGCGATAAACGAAGCAATAGAGTTGTCTAAAACATTTGGCGGAGATACATCCTCAAAGTTCGTAAATGGCGTTTTGGGCGCAGTCTACAAAGAACTCGGCGAGCCAGGCAAGGATGAAACTGGAAAAGACAAGAAAAATAATGGAAGCGGAAATCTGCCTGTACCAGTGTTCTATTTGGGGGGAGCGGTAGTTTATGCAAAGGATGGTGATGATATTTATCTTGCTCTTGTCCACGATGTTTTTGGTAGATGGACTTTATCAAAAGGTAAAATTGAAGAGAACGAAGATGTGGAGGTAGGCACTATACGCGAGATAAAAGAGGAGCTAGGGCTAGATATAAAAATCAAAGAAAAACTCGGTGAAAATGAATATGTTGCTTACAATCCTGAAAAAGGAAAAATAAAAAAGCATGTCGTCTATTTTTTGGCAGAATCAAAATTTGTAGACCTCACTCCGGAAGCCAAAGGCGGGTTGGACGATGCCAAATGGTTCAAAATGGGGGATATACTTGATTTAAATTTTTATAATGATATATTGCCGTTGGTAACAAAGGCCATTAATATACTCTTGAAGAAGTAGAAAGTTCTTAAAGTTATAAAGTTCATAAAGTAAAAATGCAAATGCATCATACTTTACAAACTTTAAGAACTTTATAACTTTATAAACTAATACTATGGATTTTAATGAATTTGAAAAAAATACAGGATTGAATTTTAGCGACAAGAGTTTGTTACAACAAGCTTTTGTTCACCGTTCATATATAAATGAAAACAAGGTCTCTGGATTAAATCATAACGAGCGTTTGGAGTTTTTAGGGGATGCCGTGCTGGAACTTGTTATTACGGACTTTTTATACAAAAAATATACAGATAAAGCGGAGGGGGACTTGACCGCATACCGTTCTAGTCTAGTTAACGCTGATACATGTGCCGGTATAGCTAACCAACTTGGAATGGGAGACTACTTGCTTCTTTCAAAAGGGGAGAGCAAAGATGTCGGTCGCGCGCGTCAGTACATACTAGCAAACGCCCTAGAGGCGCTCATTGGTGCGATTTATATTGATCAAGGACTAGATAGCTCAAAAGATTTTATTGAACGAAACTTTACTCCACTTATTGAAAAAATAATTTCCGCTGGAAGTTTCATAGATGCCAAGTCACTTTTTCAGGAAAAAGCTCAAGAGTTTGACGGCATTACTCCGTCATATAAAACGATGAAAGAAACTGGTCCCGACCATGAAAAGAAATTCACTGTCGGTGTTTACGTTGGTCGTGACCTCATCGCAACAGGTGAAGGCGAATCCAAACAAGACGCCGAGCAATCCGCCGCCCGTTCAGCTCTTTCAGCTCGTGGCTGGTAGTAATTTTGATAGACACTTATTTAATACTAAATAATAGAATAATTATAGTGTCAACTTGACAATATATATATGCTAGCTTGATTTTGGAGCGTTATTTAAAAAAAGGAGGTAGTGATAAGTATGGAAGAGAAAAAAGAAGTGCTTAGGGAACATCTTGAAGATTGCCTGAAGCATTTCGGCAAATGGTTCAATTCCAAAGTGCCCCGTCGTTCTCGTGGTCGGACCGAAGCCATGAAGCCGATGGCCGAATTCCTTGGTGTTACGCCTGGCACTGTTCAGCGCATGCTTGACGATATGTCCCCTTTACCTAGAGGGGAAACTCATATCAAGCTTCTGTGTTATCTGGACTTGCACGGTTACAAAATCATTGAATTTGAGAGAATGCCGAAAATTCGACGAAACTTCTCGGAGCTCATCGGATTCGAGCTTCTCTCTCCTGTCGAAGCGTCTAATCTGGTTGGGTATCACGATACTCAACAGATTTATCAAGCGATCTTCGGTAGAGAAGGAGTAAACAAGAAGAGAGAAAACTTGATGTGGACTATCTGGAAGGAAAAAAGGGTAGAGCTTGAACGTAGGAAAAAAGATGCCTACGACACTCTCCGACTCGAAGTTCTTTTCAGTGTTCCGTTAGAAGTTGGCTCGGTTTCCGTCGCGGTTCAACAACTTGTCTTGTCAGCCAGTCAGCCGGTTATAACAAATGCCGGAATGCGGCTAGCTGTTTTGAACATACTGGAAAATTCAGTTCTCTTGTTTGAAGATAGTCTGTTTGACAGTCTTTCGGACAGTGAGCTATGTGAGTTTTCTCAACCAATTCTTCGACTATCGTCCCATTTGAGTACCTTGAGTTCGAAGATTTTAACAAGGAAAGTTGGTTGACGTATGGAAAATGAGAGCTACACGGCTGTTGTCCAAAAAGTTATGGACAACGGCAAACATGGGCCGTACGTAGTAGCAACGAATGAAAAAATCGGGACAATCACTTTTTCTCTCGAACCGCTGGTTTGGCAGGAAAAAGGTAGGCCTGAAAGAGGAAACATCGTTGTTCTCTCCGAGATTCGCAAAAAGCGCGCCGGTTGGCGTGCCAACAGTGGGCGGTTCTTTCGACCGTCCGACGAGCAATCAGAAACCAAACATAGCAAGGAGTTAAAATGAGAGTGAAGAAAACCCAGAAGATTAAACTGACGGACATCAAGCCGAACTTGTTTGTCCGTCAGGAACTGGATACCGACCATGTCATCTATCTCGCTCAACTGATTGAGGGCGGAACAGAGATGAGGGACCGAATCAAGGTCACGGAAGATTTGATCATTGTCGACGGTCGTCATCGCAAGGAAGCTTTTGACCTTGTCGGCACAAAGGAAATTGAAGTTGATGTTGTTCATAACATGGACGAGGTCACTCTGATTTCCGAGGCCTACAAAGCCAATACCGGTGGCTCCAAACCGCCCACTCCAGCCGACACTGAACATACCGTCATGCTCTTGCTTCAGCGTAGTCAGGGTATGAAGCTTATCGGAGAACTTCTTGCCTTGCCGACCAGTATGGCCCGCAAATATGTCAACGAAGTGAAGTCGCGAATGAATCGCGCTCAGCTTCAGCGGGCCACGGAGGCTGTGACTGAGGGTGGACTGAACATCAAACAAGCTGCCGAGCAGTACCAAGTGGATGCGGAGAAATTGAAGGAAGTTCTTTCTGGACACAAACGTAAGACCAAAAACGGTGTTGCCGAAGTTCAGAAGCATCTCTCCAGGTTTTACAACAGCATCGGGACAAAGAATGCTCGCATGATCAGGTCTCTCATCGAGAAGTTTCAGGACGGCGACGTGACTGAAAAACAAATGAAGGAGCTTTTCGCGCACATCGAACGTCTGCAGAAAAAGTCTGCGCGGGTCACCGCCGACTGGAAGAGTCGTTTTGAAGCGGTAACAACCAAGTCCAAGGATTCTCCCGCCGCCTAGTTCTGTCTCAAACCCCTATCGCAGGAAGCGATAGGGGTTTCTTTTTATATTTTCTTAAAAAATTTTGATATACTATATTGGTGAAAAAAATAGACACTGTTTCAAAAAATCAGCAGGAAATTGTCATTTATAAAAGCGGGCGGGGGAATGTAACGCTTCGGGCTGATATAAGTAAAGATACGATTTGGGCAACACTTAATCAGATTGCCGAGCTTTTTGGTGTTCAAAAAGCGGCTGTTTCCAAGCATATAAGTAACATATTTGACTCTGGAGAACTAGCTAAAAAAGCAACTGTTTCCATTTTAGAAACAGTTCAAAAAGAAGGAAACAGAGAGGTTTTACGTAAAATCAGATAGGATATTTAAAAAGAATTATTGTGCTTAGAAAAAGTAAAAATGAATATGAGACGATGATTAATCCAGTAATCTTACAAAGAAAATTTCCATTTTTATATTTAGAGAGATGTTATAGTATAAAAGGGTTAATATATTGTTAAAAGATATTTGTGGGTTATGGTGAGATATCAAAATTTGGATGGTGTTTGGCAGACGAGAATTTTGAGAGGACTGAGCGGAATATATCATGAAATTGACCATATTAACGGCATTACAGTTTCGAAAATTGGATTTCGTATTTTATAGTTTTTTACTATTTTTGCATAATAATAATTTTCTCCATACATTTAACAAACGCTATAGCGTTTGTTAAGTGTATGAAGAAATATACGTAAATTGTTAAATAAAAGTTAGTTATCTAACAATAGATTGAAGTATTTTTTGTAACTTTTATCATATTCAATGGAATCAACAATTAAATATAAAAGATCTTTGCCGATTTTAAAATCAGCCTTTAGTAGAGTCACAAAGTCTTCACAGTCGTAAGGATATATCCACACGCTGTCTTGAATTCGAAGGAAGCCGATATGTAATAGGGTGTGACGGACTTTATCCCGAAGTGATTTTCTGGTTTCTGGTATGTCAAATATAAGCATGCGCCATTTACCATCCCATTTTTTTGGCTTATCTATTTTCCAATCTTTTAGTTCTAGAGATTCTAGTACAGTTTGCCCTTTATCTGTTAGTTTAACAAATTTACCATCATATTTTAGCAACCCATCTTTGACCAACCTATCTCTGGACCGAGCCATGATTTCCTTTTGCCTTTTTCCTGGAGTAATTCCAAACGATTTTAGATATTGAAGTGAATTTGGTGCTACCATAGCAAGAGTTAAAAAACCACCTATCTTAACAGCAGTGAGTACGGCTTTTCGTATGTCATTTTTCGATTTTCTTTTACGGTATCTTTCTTCGATTGTTCCCATATATTTTAGAGATATTTTGGATAATTATTTCTTCAAACACATTTTATCACATACACTTATAATACGCTATAGCGTATTATAAGTGTATGTCTATATGTATATTAAATATGTGAATTGTTTCTATTTTGGAACAAGTTTAGTTAGTGCAATATCTTTGCATACTGAAGCTGAATGAGCAATGTGCAAAAAATGCACATTGCTCATGTTTTGATATACTAATGAGAACTTTAATTTATATTATGTATCTTAAATCTATTGAACTAACTGGGTTTAAATCTTTTGCCAAGAAGAGCGAGTTGACTTTTTCGTCGCCGATTTCGGCTATTGTCGGGCCGAATGGTTCGGGCAAGAGTAATATTGCCGAAGCTTTTAGTTTTGTTTTAGGTGAGCAATCCATTAAGTCATTGCGGGGTAAAAAAGGTGAGGATTTGATTTGGAATGGTTCGACTGACTCACCACGAGCGGGGAGGGCTTCAGTTAAAGTTGTTTTTGACAACAGTACATATTTTCTTCCGTTGGATTATGAAACAGTTACAGTGGAGCGGGTAGTGCATCGCGATTCTGTAAACGAGTACATAATAAACAGCTCGCAAGTGCGGCTGCGAGATGTGGTGGAACTTTTGGCCAGCGCCCATATTGGCTCATCCGGACACCATATTATTTCACAAGGCGAAGCGGATAGGATTCTGAACTCTAGTGGGAAAGAGCGCAAGAGCATGATAGAGGACGCATTAGGATTGAAAATGTATCAATATAAAAAGCAGGAGAGTGAAAGGAAATTAGAAAAGACTCGGGAAAATATTGTACAGGTAGAATCTTTGCGACGAGAAATCTCGCCTCATATAAAATTTTTGAAAAAACAAGTTGAGAAAGTTGAGAAATCTTTGCAAATGAAACAAGAGCTGGAAGCCAAAGCTCTGGAGTATTGCAATCGTGAAGACAAATATGTCAAACGGACAGAAGAAAGACTAACAAGAGAAAAAAATCCGCTTATACAAAAAGAAAGAGAATTACATTACGAGTTGGAAAAAGCAAAAGCAGTTTTGGAAATGGCAAAACACAAGGACGAAAAGAGTTCCAAACTGATTGAACTTGAAAAAAGCTTACATGAATTGCGGGATGAAAAAGATAATCTGTTTCGCGAAGCTGGGCGTTTGGACGGAGAAATTACGGCGTTTGTGAGGATGGTTAAAAAGCAGGAGGAAGTAGAGCATTTGGATGCTCATAAGACAGTAACACTTGCTTCAGTGGAAATATTAAGAGAGCAAATTACTGCTAAAATCCAATCCGCAAAGAATTTAGACGATATATCGTCTATTTTGAAAATCTTTGATGAAGTCACAGGGCTTCTTTCGGACTTTGTAGACAACAACAAAAACAAAATAGACAATTCTCTTATTGCCGATGTGCAAAAAGATATTGAAAACCTAAAATCGGAGAAAAAGAGAATTGAAAAGTCGCTCCAAGAAGTCAAGAGAAAAGAAGGGGAATTGTCGCATCAATACAGCCAATTAAAAAGCGCAATTGAAAAAGAAAAAGATTCAAATCGAGATGCAGAGAAAGCTGTTTTTCGGATAATGGCAGAATCGCAAGAGGTGCGGTCAGGGTTGCAAATAATTAGGAGAGAAGAAGAAACATTGCATCTGGTCCGAGAGGATTTCAAAAGAGAACTTTCGGAGCTTGGTATGATGCTCGGAGCTCATTTTTTGCAGTTTAATAATTTGTCGTTTGATTATGATGAACCACGTATTAACCAGGAGGAGCGTCGGCGGGCAATAGAGAAAATAAAAATCCGTTTGGAAGAGGTCGGCGGAGCAGGTGGAGCTGATGTTTTGAAAGAATACACAGAGGCAAGCGAGAGAGATACCTTTTTAGAAAAAGAGCTGGCAGATTTGGAACAATCGGCAAATTCTTTGACAGAACTTATTCTAGATTTGGATACGCGACTTTCTACAGAATTTAAATTGGGAATAGAAAAAATCAACACTCAATTCAAAGAATTTTTTGCACTTATGTTTGGTGGTGGCGAGGCAAAATTGTCTGTTACAGTACCAGTAAAGCGAAAGAAAAAAGATACAGACGATTTATTTGAAAAATCAGAAGATGAAATTGAGGAGGAGCTTGCCCTGCGTAATCTTGATGAAGCAGGGGAGGAAGGGATTGATATTGAGGTTAATTTGCCCAAGAAAAAGGTTAAAGGGCTTATGATGCTCTCTGGTGGTGAAAGAGCTCTTACATCAATCGCCCTTCTTTTTGCTCTGTCTCAAGTCAATCCGCCACCTTTTATTATTTTGGATGAAACAGACGCCGCTTTGGATGAAGCCAATTCTAAAAAATACGCTGACATGGTGGAAAATCTCTCAAAATTTTCACAGCTCATCGTTATCACTCACAATCGCGAAACAATGTCTCGCGCTGGTATTCTCTACGGTGTGACAATGGGTATGGGTGGTGGCTCAAAACTTCTCTCGGTTTCTTTTGATACTGCAGTAGCTGTTGCAAAATAACAGGTGATGGTGTAGCAATAAACACTCTTCCCCTAGGTTACACCTAGGGGAAATTCTTTTATACCAACGCGTAATCCAAAACTCGTTTTTCTAAATCTGCTGAAACAACTTTAAATCGGACGGTGTCGCCAAGGGTGAATTTCTTTCCAGTTTTTTCGCCCTTGATTGTGTAGTTTTTCTCATCCAATGTGTAGAAATCATTTCCGAGGTCGCGTAGTTTTATCATACCCTCGCATTTTGTTTCTTTTTCTTCTATATAGATACCCCATTCAACCACGCCGGTTATTGTTCCATCAAACTCTTTACCAATGTGGTCTTGCATGTATTCAACCTGTTTGTACTTTATGGACGCCCGTTCTGCATCAGAGGCTTTTTTCTCCAGCTCGGACGATGCCAGGCAAATCCGTTCAAACTTTTCGTATTCGTTCTGTTCTATTTTTCCGCCTTTTAATTCTCGTTCAAGAAAACGATGTACGATGAGGTCTGGATATCTGCGAATAGGGGAGGTGAAGTGTGTGTAATATGTAAAGGCCAATCCGAAATGACCGATATTTTTTGTTGAATAGGCTGCCTTTGCCATACTACGGATTGTGGCTGTTTTTATAAGCTCCTCGTTTGGAGTTCCTTCAACTTCCTTTAAGAGTGTATTGATGTCTTTTGACATGACAGCACCTTCTTTGTTTTTCAAATTAAAACCAAGGGCCTTTAGAAATGTTACAAGATTTTCTATCCGCTCTTTGTCAGGTTTTGCATGGATACGGTACACAGATTGCTTTCCTTTTCCCATCAAATTTTTATTTTGTGACATGAAAATAAATTTGGCCACAGCACGGTTGGCAAGGAGCATGAATTCTTCCACCAGTTTGTGTGTATCTAGACGGCTTTTTTTGTACACTCGTAAGGGTTTACCAGCACTATCTAATTCAAATTTTACTTCGTCTTTTTCAAAATTGACTGCGCCGTTTATTGAGTTTGCTTTCTGTAGTTTTTTGGCAATCTCATTTAGTTTTAGCAGTTCTATTTTGTGAGGACCTGTCTGTTTTCCGATTATCACATCATTTGCCTCTTCGTATGTAAATCGTTTATCGGAATGTATAACAGTACGACCAAACCACTCATCCAAAACTTTTCCTTGATTATCCATTTTGAAAACTGCAGAAAATGTAAATTTATCTTCGTTTGCGTTCAGGGAACACAGGTCGTTTGAAAGAATCTCTGGCAACATCGGTATAGTACGGTCCACTAGGTAAACCGAAAGTCCGCGTTTCTCCGACTCATGGTCAAGTGGAGTGTTTGGTGTGACAAAGTATGACACGTCGGCAATGTGTACACCTATTTCAAATGTATTGTTTCCAAGGTCTACAAAAGAAATAGCATCGTCAAAATCTTTTGCATCAAACGGGTCTATTGTCATGGTTGTGACATTTCTCATGTCCCTACGCTTTGCAATTTCTGTCGTAGCTGTCGCCTTATAAGCTCCGCGAATTTTCTCCGCTTCACGTTCCACTTCGGCAGGGAATTCAATTCTGAAGCCCTTTTCCAAGACAATAGCTTCCATTTCGGTATTATTCTCGCCCGCTTTGCCTATGACCTTTATCACTTCGCCTTCCAGCGTGTCCCATTTTTTTATTTTAACGAGCACCTTATCATCTTCAGAGACTTCGCCAACACTCTGGTGTATGGCGGAAAGAAAAATATCCACATATAGCCGCTTATCGTCTGGCACCACAAAAACTTTTTCCTCACCTGTGTCAAGGACAGTCCTTGACACAGTGCCGACAAACTCATCGCGGGCGCGAGTGATTATTTTTATCACTTTGCCTTGCTCACGGTTTTTAATTTTCTCCCCGGTCAGTTCAATCTCCACAATGTCACCGTGAAAAGCTCGATTGATATTTTCTGGCTGTATTTCAACTGAATTCTCCCTGTCTTTTTTTTCCGGCTCTCTATCAAAAAAACCAACACCTTTTGTGTTGATGCTTATTGGACCAATAAAAACCTCTTTATTCATTTGATGATGAGTATAACAGATTATTGACCTTAATCCAATCTTTTGCTACTATCACAGAACCTCGAACAATAAATAATGAGTAAGTATAAACGGCAGAATTCTGAGGAAAAAATAGAGGATGAGACAGGAAGCCTAGTTCAAGCTAAGCTGAGTGGCGAAACTCTATTTTTTACCAGAATTCTGATGTTTAGACACTCAAGCGCATCTCATATTTATTACTAGCGTTTATTTTTGAGAGAGGTTCTTATGTTAAAAATACGACTACAAAGAGTTGGTAGGAAGCACGAGCCGGCTTTTCGCTTGGTTTTGACTGATTCAAAAAACTCCACCAAAAGCGGAAAATTTCTAGAAATTTTGGGTAACTATGATTCTCGCAGAGGAGAAAATGCCGCTTTTAAAGCAGACCGAATCACACACTGGATATCCAAAGGGGCTCAAGTTTCAGGAACAGTTCACAACCTGCTTGTTAGTAAAAAAATTATAGAAGGTAAAAAGATAAATGTTTTGCCTTTGAAAAAACCTATAATAAAAATTAAAGAAGAAGAAAAAGCACCAGAGGTAAAGGAAGAAAAAATAGAAGAAATTATAGAAGAAACGACCATTGAAACTCCTATAAATGAAGTTCAAACTGAAGTGGCAGAACCCGTTGCCTAGTTTACCCCCGATTGTTATAATTATACTGTACGATTATAAATATTTAACCGATTGACCATTATGGAAAATGATGTAAAATTTCTTGATTTTGTTATAAAAGCTTTGGTTGAAAATCCACAAGATGTAAAAATAAATCGCACTGTAGATGAGATGGGTGTGCTTATGACTTTGGATGTAAACTCGGCAGATATGGGCAAGATTATTGGAAGGGAAGGCAACACGGCAAAGGCTATTCGCACACTTCTGCGTGTTGTCGGAATGAAAAACAACGCTCGAGTAAATCTGAAAATCAACGAGCCAGCCGGAGGAATAAAGGAGACAAAAACAACTGCGACGAAGTCACTGGACGATGCCATGTCCGACCTGAAGTTATAATCCGCATCTTTGGGTAATTTCATCGTCTAAAATACAAAACCGCATCGTCACCGTACCCATGTACGCCTTCCGATGCGGTTTTGTATTTTATACGCGACCTTACCTCAAATCTGCGAATTCTAAACACCATATCAACTATCACGTTGACGCTTGACTTTTTGTGTAGAGTCCTATATGATTATATTCAGAAAATAGTTTTGAAAGGAGCTCAATAATGAGAAAACTTTTGTTGGCTACCAATCTTGCCTTATCGGCTTTTTTGGCGATATTGCTTTACGAAAATGCGCCAAAACCTGTTACAGAAATAACTATCGCAGAAGCTTCTGGAGAAAGTGTTAGAGACCTGCAAAAGGAATACAAGGAACTGAAAGCAGAGTCGGAAAGTGTACTTTTGAAAGCCCAAATACGACCATCACAGCGTCCTTGTTTCGCATATGAGCAGTATCTTGAAATGACTTATTTGCGAGAACAATATATTCAGGTCAAGGGGCTTAGCGTTCCTGACGACCTGCCGATGGTCCTTGAAAATCTTGCCATATCCGCAGCGGAGCAAGTGTACGAAAAAATAAAAAAGGAAGAACTCCTTAATTGTGGCGGCAACGATAGCAATATCGTGGAAATGTCCGCGCGTATTATGGACGAATACCGGAAGGGTTTTATCCGAGAGGATGTCATTCGTGAGGCCTATCTGCGTGAAGTTAGGCGAGAGATCAAAGCGGTTTTGAACGCATTCAAGGAAGACCGCACGGAAGACACGCGAGAGTATGCCATGCTACTTATTGGCCACGCCGAGAATGTCTGGCAGTTTACACTGCTAGAACTTGGTGTTTCAAGGGCAGTGTACAAAGAGCTTTTCCTAGAGTAACCATAGGCGGAAGCCGCCGGCAGGTGAGACAACAATCTCGTCTGCCGGTTTTCATTTTACTTAATTTAAATTTTGTTGTATTATACTTACGCAATGAATTTTCATATAATTACTTTATTTCCTGACTCCTTCAGCTCGTACCTCGGCGAGTCTATTATTGCGCGGGCGATTGCCGATAAGAAAATTTCTGTAAGGTTTTATAATCCGCGCGATTTTACAAAAGATAAATGGAGGAGGATTGACCAAAAGCCGTACAGTGGGGGTCCAGGTATGGTCATCCAAGCCCTTCCAGTTATCAAAGCTATTGAAGCAGCTTTGAAACGAGTTAAGAGTAACGAGTTAAGAGTAACGAAAAGGAAAAATAAAAAACTCAAATCTCGTGACTCTAAACTCGTATCTCGTACCTCTATTATATTTCTCTCGCCGGGTGGCAAACAATTTGATACGGCGTATGCAAAAAAATCTGCAAAAAAGTACACAGACATTATTTTAATTTCTGGACGATATGAGGGGATAGATGCACGAGTAAAAAAAGTCTTATTAAGATATAAGGCGAAAGCTACGACAGAGGATATTTCCGTTGGACCTTTTGTGTTGACCGGTGGGGAATTGCCAGCCATGATTATGATTGACTGTATAGCCCGCCAAGTGGAAGGTGTTCTAGGTAATTTTGATTCCCTGGAGGAATCTAGAATTTCAAGTTCTGAAGTCTATACCCGTCCAGAAGTTTTTACATACAAAGGCAAAAAATATCGTGTGCCAAAGGTATTACTTTCGGGGAATCATGCTGAAATTGAAGATTGGAAGAAAAAACAAAAGTAGTGCTAAACTGTAACGATGCTACAATCAGAAGCTTTGGACATTTTGAAAATGGGAAAGAATGTTTTTCTGACTGGCCCTGCTGGGAGTGGAAAGACTCATGTGGTAAATGAATATGTAAAATATTTGAAATCCATGGCTGTGGATGTGGCGGTGACGGCTTCCACTGGCATTGCCGCCACGCACATTGGCGGAATGACCATACACTCGTGGTCTGGGCTTGGTATTCGCGACAGACTGACAGACTATGACATTGACGACTTGATGCAGAGACAGTATTTGTACAAAAGATTTGAGAGAACAAAAGTTTTAATAATTGACGAGGTTTCAATGTTGCATCATTATCGCTTGGATTTGATTGAGTGGATTTGTCGGCAGATGAAACGGAGCGACAGGCCGTTTGGCGGAATGCAAGTTGTTTTGTGTGGCGATTTTTTCCAACTACCTCCCGTAACTCGTGGTGATATTGTGGAATCCGAGTTTGCCTACAAAGCTGAGGTTTGGGGTAGTTCCAAATTGACTATTTGTTATCTGTCGGAACAACATCGCCAAAAGGATAATATTTATCTTTCCATATTAAGTCAGATTAGAGAAAATAAAGTAACGGAAAAAACAATTGATTTGCTGAAGAGTCGGCTCAACGCACAGGACAATCTCGGCACGGGGACGACCAAACTTTACACCCACAATATAGATGTAGATGTTATAAACAATCGCCATTTGGATTTGATAAAAGTGGCAGGAAAAAGTTACGTTATGTCTCACAAAGGTTCGCCAAACCTGACGGCTACGCTCCGAAAAAGTTGCCTGTCACCGGAAACGTTGGTACTGAAAGTTGGGGCGCGGGTGATGTTTACCAAAAACCACATGGATGGCGGATTTGTTAACGGCACCTTGGGCGTTGTAAAGGATTTCAACCAGTTTGGCGATCCTGTGGTGCGGACGACAACGGGTATGTTGTTTACAGTTTTGCCAGGGTCATGGAAAATAGAAGAGGAAGGCAAAGTCAAAGCTGAAATAACTCAACTGCCTCTGCGTTTGGCATGGGCTATCACCGTGCACAAGAGCCAGGGAATGTCTTTAGACGCTATGGAAGTTGATTTATCAAACGCTTTTGTTCGTGGTATGGGATATGTAGCGCTTTCCCGTGTGCGTTCTCTCGGCGGGATGAAACTCTTGGGATTTAACGAAATGTCTCTTCAAGTTGATCCGGAGGTTCTAGAACGCGACCTTGAGTTTCGCCGTATGTCAGACTCCGCTAGGCAAGACCTAGCGGAGATGTCCCGAGCGGAGATTGCAGAGATTCAAAAAGGATATTTGAAAAAGATTGAGCCGAGTTCAGCCGAACGGCAATTAAAAAATAAGGCCAAGCTACGACAGAAAGAGAAACAAGAAAATCAGATAGCGAAAAAAAGCACAGTAGAGATAACATCTGACATGATAGCGAAGGAGATGCCGCTTGCCGAAATTGCAGATGCGCGCAAAGTCAAACCGGAAACTATCGTTTCACATATTGAAGATATGGTCATGGCTGACAAACTGGAGAAGACAAATCGCTGTCCGGATATTACGTATCTCAAGCGCGAGCTCAAGCGTTCAGAGATAGACGACATCCTCTCGGCATTTGCAAAAGCCGGAACCACAACACTTTCCCCAGTCTACAATCTCCTAGCAAAGCAAAAAAAGAAACCAAGTTATCTGAAAATCCGCCTCGCCCGATTGTTTTTAGACAAGTAGTCACATGGTATTATAATTATTATCATGAATTTACATCCTGCTTTGGTCCACTTTCCCATAGCACTGCTCACTCTCTACGCAGTCTGTGAATTGGTGTGGTCGCAGAAGCTCTCGGAAAACATTTCCTGGTTTTGGTGGAAGTTTGGACTTCTCTTTTTTGGTGTACTTTCTTCCATTCCAACTATTTTGACCGGAATTTTGGCACGTGACCTTATTGGTAATTCTGAATTGATTAATCTGCACAAAAACTTTGCCTTTTCCACTATTGCCGTTTTTTCTATTATTTTGATTCTGTATTTCAAGCGGCTTTTGATTAATTCCACATCAATACGTCTGTATGCTCTCCTCGGCCTCGCTCTCATCACTATCACAGGGGCTTTGGGCGGAGCTGTTGCCTTTGGTCCAGATGTGGATCCTCTGGTTAGTTTTATTTATCACACATTCTTTTAAATCCTACAGACACTCCGTGTCTGTAGGATTTAGGTTTACTCATACCTGTCCCTTAGCAAGATACGTTAGAATCCTGCTATAGCAAGATTCTAACGTATGTGAGTAAAATTATGTTATTAAGGAATATGCGTGGATTTATTCATAGTGATTTATAATAGTAAGTGCTACAATAATATGTAGTATGAAATTTTCTGGCATCGTATTGCGTCTTGGATTTTTGTTTTCTTTCGCGTTTCTTCTATTTTTTGGTGGAACAAAATACACATTTGCATATATTATTTTTGACCAATCACCTGTAGATGAAACATTCAATGCGGCTATTTTGAATACTCCGCAGTTTGTAAGTTTTGGTTGTACCGCCGAGCTCAATTGCAAGGTTTCCGGACAAACTGTCTATGATGTTGGTGTTTGGATTAAAAAAGTGGGCAATCCAGCTGCTATCCGTCTGCAAGTGGCCAACACATGGAATGACCCGACAGGAGGAACTTCTATATTTTCCGATTCCATTTCCGTCAGTTCAATTTCTGACACGACATATAATCTAGTCTGGTTTCATTTTCCGCTCGGTGTGATTATCGGCAATCAGTCCAGTTACAGTCAGTTTTTTCAGTTCCAATTTACCAATGCAAATGGCACATACAATGCGGTGGATTATTACAGAGTTCTTCAGCGTGATAACGACTACTCGGCTCCACAGCAATGGTGCAAAACTGGCTCTGGATGCGCCTCGTCAGATTTTTTCTGGCAAATGGACAATGGTATTGTGGACACACCCATACCACAAGAACAAATTGGCGACCCGAACAATCTACCTGTCACTATTTCTCCTGCAGGCGATGTGTCCAGTGTTGCAATAAATTGTACTATCGGGCGTAACTATACGACTACATTAGTTCACAGAGATGGAAATATTGTTTCTCACGGTTATGGAGTGGTAGCCCGCAAGTATTGCACTAACGGCACACTTTCTTTTGACGGGTTTAATATAAACAGTCTTTTGACGACTGGTGTTGACCCAGAGTGGTGGCGCTTTGTTCACACACCGCTGGAGTACATTATAAAAGACACCACGGGTCTGTACTTTTCTGAATGTGACAGAAATGTCTGTACACTTATAAATTTGGTAAGAGATTATAATACATATGACCCTGATATTTATCTGGCCTCGTCCACATACTGGACGACGGTCGGCAAGGGTCCTATTTTTGATAGCACTGACCATGTCACATGGTTTGACACCAGACCCACTACACCACCTCCGCCACCACTACCGACATGTTGTTCCAGCATTTTGTTTCTTCCTGGTTTTGAAGCTTCGCGACTTTACAAGACAAGTGTTACAAGTTGTACAGTAAATTGCGAAGATACTTTATGGGAGCCAAACGGAAACAGTGATGTGGAAGCTCTTTTTATGACAGTTCTTGGTGAAAGTGTGGATGATAGTATTTACACTCGGGATGTTTTGGATGAAGCTTATTCTGTTTTAAATATTTACAAATCGTTTCTAGAAAAGATGCAAGATATGAAATCGGATGGTGATATCACGGATTTTTCGGCCGTTCCATACGATTGGCGACTGCCCTTGAGTGATATTTTGGAAAGTGGAAAGAAAATAGATGCAAATAATATTTCGTATCTTGCCGCGACTTCTTCACCTTACATTTTGCAAGAATTGCGCAGGTTGGTCTCCAGTTCGCAAAACGGAAAAGTGACTATCGTGGCGCACAGTAACGGCGGACTTTTGGCAAAAGCACTTCTGAAAAAACTAGCAGATGAAAATGACCCACTTCTCGGGAAGGTTCTCAAACTGATTCTTGTTGCTGTGCCACAACTTGGTACACCCTCTGCTGTTACCAGTCTGCTTCACGGATACGACCAAGGGATACCTACGACTATGGGACCATTTCTCTCCTCTAGGACAGCGCGAACATTTGGACACAACGTTTCGTCTGCTTACAATTTCCTGCCAAGCGATGAATATTTTGACCAAGTAGACACACCAATCGTAACTTTTGACG
>LBYF01000005.1 GCA_000996025.1 Parcubacteria group bacterium GW2011_GWA2_40_14
TCAATGTCATTTTCACTACGGGATAGTCCTGTAGTGAACTTGGTATTTTGATTTTTCAGCACCGTACTCGGTGCGATACCAAGTTCTACTACCGGACATAAAATTTAACCTAATATTCCCTTACGGAGTCTAGATCAAGATTAACACTTACTTGTTCTGTTGGTAATAGTGGAAACTCTGTTGCGTTTCCCAATTCCAGGTCACCTGAAACCAAAATAATAATACTCCTAACTGAAATTAAAATAAACAAAGCCAGAATGCCCCAGAACATATAACTTTTGCCCTTGGTTATTTCGGCTGCATTACCAGAGCTTAAGATAAACTTGGACAACCCCCAAAAGAAAACTAGAAAAGCCAGAGTAAAGAGAATAGGGGTAAGAATGGAAATAATATCCAAAATATAATAAATAACTGTTTGGAAAGTACTGCCCGCCTGAAATAAAGAAAATGCTTGCATGATATATAGTTATGGAGCTATTAATGCTTCTATGGTGCTCTGGAGGACTCCCGATATTCCGGCTGCCCCAAGAAGTATGCCGGCCCCGACAAGAGACCACAGGAGCCGACTATGAGCTTTCTCTATTTCGGCTGGTTTACCCTGGGCCATTAAATATGTAAAGCCCGCCCAAATAATCCACATGACCACCGCCACCGCGGCAATAGGCATAACTATCTTGTTTAAAATAGTGGTAATAAGGTCCATCAAGGTGCAGGAATTATTGGCTGTACCTATTTTCCCACAATTGAAAGGATTATCAATTTTTATATCTATTTTTGAGGGAGGTGGAATATTGCCTGTTGTACCCCTCTCCTCGGCCTCCGAAAAAATCGGAAGTAGCATAAGTATAATAATTATAGGGATTAGTGATATTTTTTTAAGCATATATTTTAAAATCATTTGGTTATGCCGAATGTAATAACACCGGGACGAAGCAGAGCTGTTGTTATCAAGTTTACAATAAGCCAGGCGGCTATGACAATGACCGTCCCTTTGACCACAGAAAGAAGCATTTTATTTGCCTTGGCTCTCTCGCTAGCGTTATCCCCGGACATCATGTATCTGCCACCAGCAACGGCGATAACTATTACGGAAAAGAAGAGGGCAAATTTAATTGCGTAATTGACCAGACTCTTGATGGCTTTGACAACATCTTCAAATGTGCACTCGCCGTATTTTGTATCACGGCGTTCATTGGCGCAATCATATGTAATACCCGTATCAACATAATCTGGGGGAGGTGGAGTATTGCCTGTTGTACCCCTCTCCTCGGCCTCCGAAAAAATAGGCATGCAAAGTAAAACAAAAACTGTTACAAGACTTATTATTTTTGTACGCATAGAAATCATCATTTATTTTGAAAGTAGCGAATTAAGCTCTAGGTTGGCGTCAGATAGGGCCTCATTCTGTCTTTTTCTTCCGCTTGTTATGCTGTCTATCATATCACGAAATATAGTAGCGGTTGCTACACCGTCCGGGTCAATCCATGACTTTGAAAGCAGGGCTGAATTATAAAAAACGACTTGAAAGCTATCTATCGGTAACTCTTTGATTAAATCAAGGCGAACAGGAGGAAGGAGAGTTATTTGCCCCACGGACTTTAAGCTAGAGTTTTCGGTAAGACCTGCCAGAGCCAGAAACGCTCCGGCAATCTGCTTTGACTGCTTTACTATAGAAAGAGAGTAACTGTGAGCAAAAACAAGTTTTTTTGGTGCATCTCTAATTTGCGGAACATAGGTTACGTCAAAATTAAGGTTTGGATTCTTCTGTTGTATAGAACTTATCTCACTCGCAAATCCAATATACATTGCCAGATTGCCAGAAAGGAAGAAATTGAGAGATGATGGTAAAGAGCGATTCCAGCTGTAAGCCGGTGATGTCGGATTTCCAAACTGGGTATAGAAATTAATAGCCGACTGGCTTGGAGCTATTGGATAGTCAAATTGGGAATTCAAGACCGAAATAACTCCTTGTAAACTACGACTTACGATAGGTGTGCCTGCCTGGAGGAGTAGCTGACTTACGATTTCTTTTGCATTAGTAATATTGCTAAAGGCCCCTAAAGCGATAGCGCTTTGCAAGATATTTCCGCCACTATCTCGTTTTGTCATTTTATCTACTAAACCGTAGATTTCGTCCCAATACTTTGGCGGGGTTGGGATTAAGGCGTTTGAAAACATATCTCTATTCCAATACATAACCAAAGGGTCCAAGGTAAAAGGTAGAGCAACCACACCTTCGGCAGAAAGGAAAATCTCGCCAACTGGAAGAAAATTGTCTTTGAAATTGCGCGCAGAATAACTGTCATACGGTATGACAAAAAGTTTATTTCTATGTTTATAGACGGATGTGTCTTTGATAAGAACAATGTCAGGACCCTGACCGCTTGCTAGGGCTTCCAGAAAATCCGCGTCAAATGTCCCTTCTGGAACTTTGACATATGATATGCTAATCTGCTTGTTTGACTCTAATGATGAGTTTTTGTAGGCGGCATTAAATACTTCAGTGGGCAAGGTCCCCCAGACCACAAGGTTTGCCGCGGTTGTTGTGCTAGAACCCTTTGACAGAGCAAAAAGGGCGATACCGACGACGATACATATTGCAAAAATAGCTGTTAGTACAATTTTAAAATTACTCATAAATTATAACTTCTTAAAAAGCATACCATAATGATGTGCTCCAGCGGAAACTTCCCTATCTAGGTGAAACCCGGCTTGCTCAAATATATTCATAGCCGCATCTTTCTTTATTACAGCTTTTGGCTCTGGCCCGAGACCACCAAAGGAATCCGCCCAATCCACAAGAAGAACTCTCCCACCTGGTTTCAAAATGCGCTTAATTTCTTTCAGAAGATTGGCTTGATTCTCTACTTGAAACAAAACGTTACATACTAGAGCTAAATCAATCGTCATTTCCCGCAGTTTAGTGCCATTTGGTGCTTCTATATCTCCCCAAATTACTTCTATATTATAGAGCCCTTCTCGAGTAGCCCGATTTTTCAATTTGACAAGCAAATCCTTGTGGACATCCACCGAATAAACCCTGCCCGTAGAAATAAGGGACTTGGCCGCGGCAATACTATAACCACCAGAACCAGCCCCCAAGTCGGCAATATCCATACCTACTTGTATGCTACATTGGTCTATTACTTTTTCTGGGTCGGAGAACATACATATAGTATAGTGTGAAAGTTAAAAGTTTGAAAGTGAAAAAGTGGACAAAAGAAGCCCACTCTTGTAAGTGAGCTACCGATTGATGTCAGGTTTAATTGAGTTCGATTCCGTTGTGCAAAAGAACCGCCTCAATGATATATATAGTTTTTCTACCTATACGCGGAAAAGAATTGGTTTTGCCCAATTCAAAATCGATCAAATCTTTGACCGTTTTAAGCTAAACCCGGCCTCTATCATGCGATTGCGGGTAAAGAAGTCCCACAAAAACATACTCAAAAGATCATCCGGCAATGATTTTCTGACTACCGGAACTCTTTAAACTTCTAGAGTAAAAACAATTTGTTCTGCCGGACCTAATATTCTTTTTACTCCAACCCATTCAACCAACTCATCCAAAATTTCAGCGGCTTTTTCGTCCAATAACTTTTGCCTGCTCATTGTAAGAACCTCCTACCTACAGACTAACATATAATATAAGTAATATAAATACCTCGGAAGATTTTGAAACCCTTGATGTCAAGGGGCATCCTTGACATAATAGAGTAATGAAAAATAGAGATTATAAAAATTTTGCATCTGGAGCTATTGCGCATATTTACAATAGAGGAAATAACCGTGAGAAAATTTTTCATGATGAGCAGGATTATAAAGCATTTCTTTTTAGAATTGGGCTTGCACTTGGATTTGAAGAAAAAGAATTATTTCATGAATTATGTCGTCAGCAATATTCAAGAATCAGAATTACTGATACATATAAAGGTAACTTTAAACTGCACGCGTTTTGTCTAATGCCAAACCATTTTCATTTGTTAATTGAACAATGTGGGGACGTTCCAATATCAAAAATTATTTCTAAAATATGCACGAGCTATGCAATGTATATAAACAAAAAATATAAGAGGGTGGGACACGTTTTTCAAGATCAATTTAAAGCTGTGCTTATTGAGTCAGACGAACAACTTATGTGGACATCAGCTTATATTCATATAAACCCGGTAAAAGATGGGATAGTAAAACATCCAAGCAAGTACAAATGGAGCAGTTACAACGATTATGTATCTGATAGAAACCTACCAATAATATCTACCGAGCTATTAAAATCTACTTTTGGCCCAAAAGATTTTGAAAAAGAAACATTAATCCTATCTTCTGAAGAGGAATAGAAAAAATATGTCAAGGGTGCCCCTTGACATATTTTGTTATAGGCAGATGAGGGAGGCAATACTGTCACCTTCGCGCAGTTTCATAACACGCACACCTTGGGTCTGGCGACCGAGGACTGGAATTTCTTTTGCGTCAACACGGATGACTTGGGATTTCTTTGAGATTGCCACAATTTCAGTTTCAGCATTGGTAAAAACTTTTGCAGAAATAAGTTGTCCAGTTTTTGGCGTTACTTTGGCAGTTTTTATACCGGAGCCGCCTCGATGTTGAATTTTATATTCATCTATATCAGTACACTTGCCATAACCGTTTGCCGAAATAACCATAAGAGTGCCGTTGTCCAAACTATTTGGTACTGCTTCTGCCGAGATAACTGTGTCGTCTTTTGCAAGTTTTATACCGCGAACTCCCATAGCCGTTCGTCCAGTTTCACGTATGTCAGATTCTTTAAAATGAATGGACTGTCCTTTGCTCGTAACTATAATAACCGTATCTTTCTTTTGGACAAAAGAAGCTGAAACTAGAGCGTCGCCCGCATCCAGTTTTATAGCGATGATTCCTGAAATGCGAACGTCGTGAAAACTTGCGGCCAAACATTTCTTTGTCTGTCCCATTTTTGTAACCATCATAAGAGAAGCTTCAGATTTTTTGACTTCTTTGGGCATCGGCAAGATAGATGTGATTTTTTCACCTTCGGAAAGTGGTAAAAAGTTCATAACATTTTTGCCTTTGGTTGCTCTCTTGCCCTCCGGAATATCATACATTTTTGTTTGGTATGCTTTGCCTTTATCTGTAAAGAAAAGTAAATCGGAGTGGGTAGAAGTAATAAGTAGCATAGTCACGAAATCTTCCTCTTTTGTATCCAAATCAACCACACCCACTCCCCCACGTTTTTGTTTACGAAACTCATCCGGATTTGTCCGTTTTATATATCCACCAGCGGTCAAAACCAGCGCATTTTCCTCGTCTGGAATCAAATCTTCAAGAGACATTATTTTTGCTCCGCCTTTTATGATTTTTGTTCGGCGTAGGTCACCGTACTTTTCTTTAATTTCTTTACATTCATTTTTTATAATCCCCAAAATTTTCTTTGGGTTTCCGAGAATAGATTTCATTTCTTCTATAAATTCTTGCGCTGACTTCAGTTCGTCTTCCACTTTCTTACGCTCTAGCGAAGCCAATCGCGATAGTTTCATTTCCAAAATAGCCGTGGCTTGAATAGTGGAAAACTTGAACTCCAACATAAGTTTTTTATGGGCTTCGGCCGTATCTTTTGAACCACGAATGAGTTTTATAATCTGGTCAATATGATCCAACGCTTTCTTTAATCCGAGCAAAATATGTTCACGCTCCAAAGCTTTTTTCAAATCAAACTCTGTTCGTTTTCGTATTACAGTAGTTCGATGAGATACAAACTCCTCTAGTATATCTTTCAGTGATAATGTTTGTGGAATACCGTCCACCAAGGCCACCATGTTGTAATGAAATGCCTCCTCAAGCTGGGTGTGTTTGTAAATATAATTTAAAATAGTCTGGGGATGGGCAGTACCCTTGAGGTCAATAGCAATGCGAATATCTTTTGCTGACTCGTCGCGCATTGCTTTGATACCATCTAGCTTTTTCTCGCGAACAAGGTCGGCGATTTTGGTAATCAGATTTGATTTGTTCACACGAAACGGGATGGAAGTGATAATAATCTGCGATTGGCCAGCTTTTGTTTCCACCACTTCGGCTTCACCACGCGTAACCACACCACCTTTGCCGTTTGCATAGGCATGAGCAATGTCTTTTTGATTGAAAGCTATACCACCAATAGGAAAATCTGGACCTTTGACGAACTGCAGGAGGTCTTCTGTTGTGGCGTCTTTGTTGTCCACTAGATAAGACACCGCATCCATCACTTCTGTCAAGTTGTGCGGAGGAATATTTGTTGCCATACCAACAGCAATACCAAGAGTTCCATTCAACAACAGCGTTGGCACAGCCGTCGGCAAAACAGTTGGCTCTTTGCGCGTGCCATCGTAGTTTGGAACAAAATTAACCGTCTCTTTTTCAATGTCTCGCAAAAGTTCTATAGAAATTTTGGACATTTTTGCCTCGGTATAACGCATAGCCGCCGCAGAATCTCCATCGATTGAACCCCAGTTTCCCTGACCGATAATAAGTGGGTAACGCATAACGAAATCCTGGGCCATTTTGACCATGGTTTCATACGCGGCTACATCTCCATGCGGATGGTAGTTTCCGAGCACCTCTCCGACAACTGCCGCCGACTTGCGAGTCTTTGCTCCAGAGGTTAATCCGAGCTCATTCATGGCGAACAAGACACGCCTGTGAACCGGCTTCAAACCGTCGCGGACATCAGGCAGTGCGCGGTCAGTAATAACCGACATGGCGTAATCAATGAAGGATTTCTTCATCTCCTCTGTAATTTCCTGCTTAATCACATTGACCCTTTCAGGAGTTATTTTTCCTTCTGACTGCTTAATCTTTTCATTTTTAGACATAAAAATATAGCTCTATTATAGCATATCTTACTGATTGATGATAGTGGTCGTTGTAGAGGTCGCACTGTAATACACGGGCAAGGTGGAAAAGGATGAGATTGCTTCCTTAATCTTGGAAAATTGTTCGGAAATAGCCGAGAGACCGGCAAAAAAGGTGTCGCCAAAAGCAGAAATTGGACGTGGCTCGGTAATGGTAGAAACTTCGGCCACTTGCTTTTTGCTTCCCATAACTTGAGGATAAATGACAGAGAGCCATATGACAAAAATAATACCGACAATTAAAAAAGCAACAAAAAAAGCAATTTGTTTCTTAATTCGCTCTGGTTTTTTCCTTAATTCTTCAATATAGTTAAACATGGAGTTTAATGTCAAATGTCAAAGTTTTTAATTTTGATTTTTGGATTTGATTTGACATTGGAAATTTGGATTTTGACATTTGTTTTAGATTGCCTCTAAAACAATTACGTCCCCCTCTTTGCCCTCTAAATCCTTCTTTTTAATCGTCAACTTATCTACTGGTTTTGTACTTTCCTCACCGGCTTCTTTTAAAAATTTTTTCAATGCATTTGGGTCGAGGGTATCGCCGAAATGTGACGGAATAATAAGCTTTGGCTCAAACTGCACAGAAAGTTTGTGGGCTGTGGTCGCATCCAAAACTCCAGTCCCCCCGATTGGCACGAAAAGTATATCCACTTCTTCAATAGCTTCTTTTACTTCTGCCGAAAGTGCTATGTCAGATAGAGCACCGAGAAAACAAAGAGTTATACCTTCTAGCGACACTGTATATATAGTATTCACATGCTCGCTTCCGCCATAATTTGATTTGGAAAGAAATCCTTTTATAAAAACGCCGGAAACTTCGTACTCGCCTGGACCAGAAATTAAAAATGATTCTTTCTCTCCACGAGATGTAACGTCTGCTCCGTTATGTTCCGGACTATTTAGCGAGATGAGAGTTATGTCACTACCAAATCGCACAGCCTTAATTTTGGAATCTTTGGAAATCGGATTAACAGCAAGGACTGTATCGCCAAATGAAACCTTAAAAAAATCCACCCCATGGTATGTAATAATCATATCTGACAGTATAGCAGGTAATTTCTAATTTTCAATTTCTAATTTTTAATCAATTTTCAATAAACTAATCTTCATAATATTTCCGCATATGCGGAAATATTATGAAGCTACGTAGAAATAGCTGCATAGGAAACTCCTATGTATTCCTATGTAGAAGTGTATAAACTAATTTTCAAACACTTACACTACACGATTAATCGTGTAGTGTAAATTGAAAATATCTAAATATCGTAGTAAATAATTACCACCAATATACTGGTGGTAATTATTTACATATCAAATTATATACGATATATCGTATATAATATAAATAGAAATTTTAGACAAAAAAAGCCCCGACGAGAGTGGCCCGCACGGGGCTTTTCTCTGTTCGGGACATCATTGAATCAGCGAAAACGAGTTTTTCTTCCACTAGGATGGATGATGTAGACAGAATCCTGAATTCCACCGTCACCGACACCGAACTCCTGACCTCCAGATGTTTCAGTTGGCTGAGTTTCCTCAAGTTTGGCGAGGTGTTTTCGCGCTGCCTTCTGGGCTTCTTCCTGCGTTTGATGTCCATTGGAAACTGGATAAAAAATCGGGGCCACCTTCAAATGTGTCGTATCCCTCCACCGCCCACGTTGTGTTTTGACTCATACAATCCTCCTACTGTTACACTACCAAATATTATTAAAATAAGTCAAGTAGATAAAATTTCTCATTTCTGCTATGGTTCTTCTGTATTTTATTGCCGACGTAGAGCGAGCAAAATCAGAGAGTACTCTCTATGATTTTCGAGCCGAGGAGAGCAATATGGATATTATAACAACGGAGTTGAAAGGGAGTTAAACCAACATGCTTGTGTAATCACACAGGGTAACCCTGTGTGGAAGTGTGATGACCTCCTCTCCATTACTACATGACAAAAAAAATTGACGAGGAAGTTTTAGTAGACGATACTGCTTCATATGAAGCTGTGCAGGACGAACCTGAAAAAGCTCTGGAAGAAAGTCGGATGGATAAAGTTTTGAGTGAAAGTAAAAATCCCCCATCAGTTGACGATGTTATAGAGGGAACGGTTTTGGCTATAGAAAAAGCAAAAGTTTTTATTGATATTCCGCCTTTTGGTACGGGTATTATTTACGGACGGGAGTATATCAATGCCAGAGATATTATAAAAAAGATAAATATCGGCGACACAGTAGCCGGTAAAGTAATCAGTTTAGACAACAAGGATGGTTATATTGAAATTTCTCTGAAAGAAGCTCGCCAAGCCCTCATTTGGAGCGAAGCCGAAGCGGCAATTGCAGAAAAGAAAATATTTGAACTGTCTATTCAGGAAGCAAACAAAGGAGGCTTGATGCTATCATGGCAAGGCATTACCGGCTTTTTGCCGGCATCCCAGCTCAAGACCGAGCACTATCCGCGTGTAACAGATGGCGACAAGGACAGAATTTTGGAAGAATTGAAAAAACTGGTTGGTCAGAAAATTTCCGTGGCTATTATCGGCGCATCGCCAAAAGAAGGCAAATTGATATTCTCCGAGAAAAATCCCGAGCAGAAAAACAAAGAGTATATAATAGATAAATACGTTCTCGGTGATACTGTCATGGGCGAAGTGACTGGCATGGTAGACTTTGGCGTATTTATAAAACTTGAAGAAGGTTTGGAAGGACTGGTGCACATCTCGGAGATAGACTGGGCACTGGTGGAGAATCCAAAACTGATGTTCCACATTGGCGAGAAAGTCAAAGTAAAAATCATAGAAATCAAAGACGGCAAGATTTCCCTCTCTATCAAAGCTTTGAAAGAAAACCCTTGGAACGATGCGGAGAAAAAATATAAAAAGGACGATGTGGTAGAAGGCGTAATTATTAAATTCAACAAACACGGCGCCCTTGCCTCAATTGAAGAAGGTATCGCCGGTTTGGTTCACATCTCCGAGTTCGGCTCGGACGAAAAGCTCCACGACTCGCTTGAGCTTGGCAAATCATACAAATTCAAAATCACAACATTTGATGCAAAAGAACAAAAGATGACATTGTCCTTTGTTGATCCAAACAAAAAAAGTGAGTAGTTATGATTACACACCATTTTGCATCAACAAGAACTTCTTTTTTCTCTTCTACAACTGGTTCCATGAATTTTTCTCCCTTCTGCATTTACATTACCATAATAATCTATAAATAACAATTTTTTTAATTAAACTCTTGTCTAGCTTTTTCTAAGCCGGATGTAACGAATGTTTCAAGAGCAAGATTCACTTTTTTGGACAGTTTTTTGAGTTGTGTAAGTTCATCAGGTTTGAATTTGCCCAAAATCACCTTTGTCACCGCTTCCTCCCCAGATGGTTTTCTTATTTTCCCAGTTGGTGTAATTGGGGAGATACCGATGCGGATACGGGCAAACTTTTCTGTTTTGATGGCTTTGATGATTGACTCTAATCCTTTGTGACCTCCAGATGATTTGTTGAAAGAAATTTTGGCTTTGCCAAACGGCAAGTCCAAGTCGTCGTAAATAACCAAGAGCTTCTCCGCCTTCCCCGAGGTTACACCTAGGGGAAACAGAGCTTTGACGGATTTACCGGAATTGTTCATGAATGTGTTAGGTAAAACCAAGGTAATCGTCTGCTTCCCCACCTTGACCTTTGCTACGTCCGCCGTGAGTTTTTTATCCACCTTCCATCCTCCTTCGACTCCGCTCAGGACAGGCGCGCCATGCGCTTTTCCAAACCATTCTAAAAGCATTCGCCCAGTATTGTGGCGAGTTTCGCTATATTCTTCTCCTGGATTTCCTAATCCCACAATTATGTATGACATAGTACTATTACTATAGCATTAAATTTCTAATTTTCAATTTTTTATTTTCAAACAAACATAATACTATAAAACACAACGATCGTTGTGTTTTATAGTATTATGTTTGGTAAACACAAATTACAAATCAAAAATTTATTATCACTTGTGTCAAGTGATAACATGCCTGTATACTTACGGCATGAATCCCGAAAATTCTCCTGTTGAAATAACTAATGTTTCAGAATCTCCAAAAAAGAGTAAATTAAAAATGCTGGTCAGAGAAATTTTTATATTTGCTATCATTGCGTTCGGTATAGTCCTCCCCTTCCGACTTTATATTGCAGAACCATATATAGTGGAAGGCGCATCCATGGACCCAACATTTAAGACTGGAGACTATCTCATCGTAGATAAGCTTTCATACGAACTAGGAAAACCGGAGAGAAATTCCGTAGTGGTATTCAAATTCCCAGAAGACCCTAGAAAAAGTTTTATAAAACGGGTTATTGGGCTTCCTGGCGAAACGGTCGTGGTCAAAAGCGGTAGTACTACTATTATAAATTCCGAAAATCCAAAGGGATTTGCCATAGACCAGTTGTATGTAAAAAATACTTGCACGGGGACTGAACACAACTGCATCAGCTCATACCAGAAAACTCTAGCCGGTGATGAATATTTTGTCATGGGAGATAACAGAGCCGAGAGTTTCGATTCACGCTCATGGGGACCCTTGTCAAAAAAGTATATTCTCGGTAAACCAGTCTTGCGCCTATACCCATTAAATAAGATAGAGGTAGTCCCCGGCACATATAAGAAATAAACATACGATGCAGAAAGAAAAAATCAAAAAAGAGAAGTCTTCTCTGGCCACGGAATGTGACAAGGTGGGAGAGATTGCCGTGCAGTACGGCTTTACTGTCATAAAGCCACCACATATCCGTCCAGACCATATTTCAAAAGCAAAACAATTCAAAGATTTTGATTATTATGGCGACGTGGAGGAAAAGATAGCTCTGACCGAATGGTACATGAATGATAAAAAAGAAACAGAATCTCAACCACTATCTATTCATTATAAAAAACCCCTACCCGGAAACACAAGCAAGAAAAAATCATCCAAAGAAACGTACGGCTTTGAAATCATGGGAAGTGCTAGCTCTACAAGCGAAGCTCTTGTTATGAAATGCGCCCTCTCCATTTTGAATGATCTTGGCTACAAGAATTTGTACATAGATATAAACAGTATAGGCGACAGAGAATCCATATCCCGTTTTGAACGCGAGTTATCCGCGTATTTTAGGAAGCGAACGCACGACCTATCCTGGAAATTGAAAGAAGGATTTAAAAAAAACCACTATTCAATCCTGACTGATACATCCGAAGAAAGCAGAGACTTTAGAGAAAACGCTCCACAGCCCATCTCTTCCCTATCTGACATAAGCCGTTTACACTTCAAGGAAGTCTTGGAATGTTTGGAGCAGTTTGACGTAGCATATAAAATAAAATCAAATTGTTTATCCAACAAACTCTATGCCTCTTATACTATTTTTGAAATACGACAATTAAAAGACGAGACAAAATCTACAACAGACAGAGACCTACTTGCATATGGATATCGCTACAATCATTTAGCCAAAAAACTGGGTGGAAAAAGAGAGATTCCTTCTATCGGACTAACTATCATGGTTAAAAAGCATCCGACTTTTTCCAAAAAAGTTATTATTAAAAATATAAAAAAGCCACGCTTTTATCTGGTGCAGCTCGGACCATCCGCCAAACTGAAAGTTCTCAATATCGTGGAGATGCTCCGCAAAGAAAAGATACCGGTCTATCATTCCATAACCAAAGACAAAATTACCGGACAGCTCTCTGGAGCAGAATATATGAGAGCTAGTCATGTACTATTAGTAGGTCAAAAAGAAGCTATGGAAGGCACTTGTATAGTTCGAAACATAACAAACCGAGAACAAGAAACAGTCCCCCTCCAAAAACTTGCAGAATTTCTGAAAAAACTGTAGAATGCTTTCCACTATGATAAATGCAGAAGTGGTCAAGACGGGCAACGAAAATAATTTAAATCTCATCAGACGCTTTACCAAAAAGGTTCAGGGAGCGGGTATTTTGCCGCGAGTCCGAAGCATACGATATTCATCTCGCAAAATGTCAGAGTATGTTAAAAAAAAGAAAACTTTGAAGGTTTTGAGACGAAGAGAGGAGGTGGCAGAACTTATTAAGATGGGAAAGATGTCTGAATACACTAAAGGAAGCAGAAAGTAGAAATGGTAAAAGAAGATTTTACAATAACAAACAAGACCAAAAGCACACTCTCACGTGTGCCTTTTGCTAAAATAAAAAACGTGGTGTTGGGAAAAAATTATTCTCTTTCACTGGTTTTTATTGGAGAAAAAAAATCACGCGAACTAAATTGCAAATATCGCGGAAAAAATAAGCCAACAAATATTTTAAGTTTCCCTTTGAACAAAAAATCTGGAGAGATTTTCATTACACCAAGTCTGGCAAAAAAAGAAGGTTTGTCTGTCGGTTTTTTACTTATCCACGGCCTCTTGCATTTGAAAGGAATAGAACATGGTAGTACAATGGAGAGAGCAGAGATAAAACTGCAAAAAAAGTTTGGAGTTTAAATTTCTTTCTCATCATATCCTTTTCAGAGACGTAAACTTTTCCAGCGAAAAGTTTACTCTGGCTTCGCCCGCGATTTTGTCAATCTACCTCGCTATGCTCGGACGTTGACAAAAACCATGCTCGCGAGCTGTAGATGCTCTGAAAAGGACATGATGAGATGAAATTTAAGAAAGTCTTCTTAATTTTATACTTTTTAAAATGATGAGAAACATCACAGTTGGAATAGACATCGGCACATACCAAGTCAAAGTGGTAGTTAGTGAGCTTGTCAAAGCTGACGGTACTGGAACAGAATCAGGACAAGCAAAAACTGTCCGTGTTATCGGCACGGGACTATCGGAATCCAAAGGATTACGACATGGATATATAATAAATGGGGCTGAAGTGACACAAAGCATAAAAATTGCTATATCTCTTGCTGAAAAGACCTCTGGAGTAAAAATCCACAAAGCATTTATCGCTGTCGGCGGTATCGGTTTGCAAGGTCTAACAAGTATAGCAAGTACTATTATTAGCAGGGCTGATTCGGAAATCACAGATTTGGACATCACAAAAATTTCGGAAGAGTGCGAAGAAGGAATAGCTACTAATCTAATACAAAACAGACGAGTTCTTCATTCTATTCCCCTTTCTTACAAAATAGACGGCAAACTAGTTTTGGCCAAAAGTCCGCTTGGAATGAAGGGCTCTAAATTGGAAATTAAGATGCTTTTTGTCACCTGCCTTGAAAGCCACTTAAATGACCTGTTACAAGCGGTTGAAGAATCAGGCATTGAAGTCATAGACGTCTTGGCATCCCCCATAGCTGCATCTTTTGTCACTCTTTCTAAACAGCAAAAAATAGCCGGCTCTGTTTTGGTAAATATCGGAGCGGAAACCATATCCATGGTCGTTTTTGAAAACAATATCCCTATTTCTTTGGAAGTTTTTGCTATTGGCTCCACCGATATCACCCACGATATTGCTCTTGGGTTAAAAATTCCCCTGGAAGAAGCGGAAAATGTAAAACTCGGCGCCCTCGGGTCAAATTCATTTTCAAAGAAAAAACTCGATGAGATTATAGAAGCCAGACTGTCCGATATGTTTGAGCTAATTCTAAATCATTTGAAAAAAATCGGACGAAGCGAGCTTTTGCCTGCTGGCATTTTCTTAAGTGGAGGAGGGGGGGCTATTCCGACAGTGGAAAATTTTGCCAAAATGGCCTTAAATCTGCCATCGCGTATTGTAGAATTGAACATGGGAGAAAAGAAAAACCATATTAAAGATTCTACCTGGGCCGTGGCCTACGGGCTATGTGTGCTTGGTTTCTCCAAAGAAGAAAAGGTCAATCTCGGTCTGCGAAATACCATGAATAAATCTAGCCAAATAATATTAGGTTGGATTAAAAAATTTTTACCCTAGAATCTCATAATATTGAACATAAAAACCCTAAAGTAGTCAACTGTTTTTATTTTATGGCGTTGTGGTACTATAGGTGTCACAACTAATTTTACCTAATATTATGCCACAGATAAAACCGGACATAGAAGCCTTCGCTAGAATAAAAGTTCTCGGAATCGGCGGTTCTGGAAAAAACGCCATAAATTATATGATTAACTCCAAAGTTAAAGGGGTGGATTTTATTGCTATAAATACCGACTCTCAAGACCTCCATCATTCCTTGGCAAAACGCAAAATCCATATAGGCAAAAACCTTACCCGAGGACTTGGCGCTGGTATGAACCCCGAGCTCGGCAAACGGGCAATTGAAGAGACAAAGGAGGAAGTCCAAGAAGTCTGCAAAGGGGCGGATATGATATTTATCACCTGTGGCCTCGGCGGTGGCACGGGTACTGGAGCGGCGCCTATCGTCGCTCGGGTTGCAAAGGAAATGGGAGCTTTGACTGTGGCTGTAGTGACCAAGCCATTCTTCTTTGAAGGACAGCAACGCATGAAAATTGCCGAGGTTGGTCTTGAAGAATTACGCCAATCAGTGGACGCTATTATTGTCATTCCTAACGACCGATTGCTTTCAAATATTACAAAAGAAACTACAGCAAAAAACGCCTTCGCCATTTGTGATGATGTATTAAAATCAGCTGTAGAAGGCATATCAGACCTTATTACAACTCCTGGTATTATCAATATTGACTTCGCCGATATAAAAGCAGTCATGGAAAACGCAGGCCCTGCCCTGATGGGTATCGGCACAGCTAGTGGCGAGAAAAGAGCCGAAGAAGCGGCCAAAATGGCTATCAATTCACCACTCCTAGAAGTTTCTATAAACGGGGCAAAAGGAGTGCTATTTTCAATTGCTGGAGGAGACGACCTCGGTATGTTTGAAATCCAAGATGCAGCCAAGATTATTACCGAGTCAGTTGATCCAAATGCCAAAATTATTTTTGGTACTGTTCGCGACGAAAAATTGAAAAAAGGCGAAGTCAAAATCACCGTTATTGCCTCAAACTTTCCTGAAAATTTTACAAAGAAAACACTTTTCCAATCTGCGCCAACTGGAAAAGAAAAAGACATTGAAGAAAAGAAAACATACTCTCCGTCTCCAGAAGTAGCAAAAACACTTGAAGGAGAGGATAGTGACGACTGGGGCGCAGTGCCGGCATTTTTGCGACGTTCAAAGCTTAAGTAATTTAAAAGTAATTCTTAAATTAGAATCACTATACATAAGATTTCTGCATATGCAGAAATCTTATGTATAGTGATTCTAAAGTTTTAATAGACAAATATATTTTTTGTGATAGTTTATATTTAGGAGGATCGTTATGAAGAGTTTAAAGACTCTTGTGAAAGAGTCTAGAGAACATCGCCTAAAGACAAGTGAAGTCAAAATGTACCTTTGGGATCCAGCTGAAATGAAAGTATTACTTCGTGCCAAAGGTACAAAGATTATACAGCATTTCCAGCAAATTGGTGGAGGATGGGTACTTCAAGTACGTTATCGCGGGGAAGGATTCAAATTTGTAAGAACAGCGCCTGTTTCAAGCCTTTTTCCGAGAAAAAAACGATCATAAGGTTTTATGAGGCGATCCATTGTGGTCGCCTATTTTTTTGGACGAATATAAAAATTTCATATACAATATAAACTTATGATATACGATCTTATCATTATCGGAGGAGGTCCTGCCGGAGTTTCTGCCGGTGTATATGCTGCGCGCAAGAGATTAAAAACTCTCCTCATAACTCCAGAATTTGGCGGACAGAGCGTAGTTTCCGAGAGTATAGAAAACTGGATTGGAACGGTAAAAATGACAGGAGTTGAGCTAGCAGAAAATTTCAAAAAACATCTGCTGTCATATGCCGGTGACTCTGTAGAAGTCAAAGAAGGTGAATTCGTCCAAGATATGTCAAGGGGCATCCTTGACACTAGAGAAGATGGTTTTAATGTCATAACTGACAAAGGACAATATCAAAGTAAGACTGTTTTAATCACCACTGGTAGTACACGACGCAAGCTGGAAATTCCAGGAGCAAAAGAATTTGATAATAAGGGTCTGACCTACTGCGCCTCATGCGATGGACCACTTTTTGCAAATCAGAATGTAGTTGTCGTCGGTGGTGGTAATGCCGCTTTTGAAACATCTGCTCAACTACTTGCCTACTGTAAAAGTGTCACTCTTCTAAATCGTAGTGAAAGTTTTCGTGCAGACGAAATTACAATAGCAAAATTAAAGACAAATCCACATTTTAAAATCATTACAAACGCAGTGCCGGCAGAAATAAAAGGTGATGGCTTTGTCAAAAGTATTGTTTATACAGACACCATAACAAAAGAAAGTTATGAAATTATCACACCCGGAATTTTCGTAGAAATCGGCCTTATACCAACTACATATTTTGTCAAAAACATTATTGAACTAAACCAAATTGGTCAGATTCCAGTTGACCCGAGGAACCAGCAAACAAAAGTTCCCGGAATCTGGGCTGCCGGCGACTGTACCGACGGCTTGTATCACCAAAACAATATCGCTTCAGGCGACGCCATCAAAGCCCTAGAAGATATTTACATGACCCTACACACCAAGTAGAACGTGTATAATTTTTATTTTATTAATCCATTCCTCCACTCATTCCAGATATTGCTTTTTCTTCCTTTGGTTCTTCTGTTACTGCTACTTCTGTGGTCAGAAGAATTGCTGAAGCAGATGAGGCGTTTTGGAGGCCAGTGCGAGTAACTTTGACCGGGTCAATAATACCAGCAACAAACATATCCGAAACGTACTCATCTTTTAGGGCATCGTAGCCAGCATTACCTTTGCCGAGCTTAACATGTTCAACAACGATTGAGCCGTCGCCTTTGCCACTGTTTACTGCAATTTGACGAAGTGGAGTTTCACAAGCATTCAAAATGATTTCGTATCCGACAATAAATTCGTTGTTGAATTTATTGTCGTCCTGAGCCAACTTGGCGAAGGACACGCGCACTTTTTCTGATGCTTTAACAAGTGCTACTCCCCCACCCAAAACAATCCCCTCTTCAATTGCCGCTTTTGTGGCATTAACCGCATCTTCAATTTTTAATTTCAAATATTTCATTTCTGTTTCCGTGGCCGCGCCGACACGGATAACCGCCACGCCACCGGAAAGTTTGGCTATGCGTTCGTCTATTTTCTCGCTGTCATATTTATTCGCAACTTTTAAAGTGGTATTTTCTTTTTGCTTCTTTAATTCACGAACTCGGGCATCTATATCAGATTTTTTACCTTTCCCGCCAATAATAACGGTGCTATCTTTTTTGGAAATAATTCGCGTTGCTCGGCCAAGCACATCTATCTCAATTGTCTCCAATTTCAAACCCAAATCGTCGGAAACAACCTGTGCTCCTAGAACCGTGGCAATATCAGCTAACTGTTCTTTTTTCTTATCACCATATCCCGGAGCTTTGATTGCCAAAACATTGAAACCTCCACGCAGTTTATTTATAACAAAAGTAGTCAATGCTTCGCCATCTACATCATCAGCTATAATAACCAAATCTTTTTTGCCGGTTGCCGCAATTTTTTCCAAAAGCGGAAGAATATCTTTTATGGCCGAGATTTTTTTATCTGTCACCAAAACTGGCACATCTTTGTATTCCGCTTCCATTCGCTCTGCATTTGTAATCATATACGGAGAAATGTAACCTTTATCAAATTCAAGTCCTTCTACCACTTCAGAGTCCACCCCAAATGCCTGCGACTCTTCTACCGTAACCACACCATCTTTACCGACTTTATCTATTGTATCGGCAATAATCTTTCCTATTTCCTCTGACTCTGAAGAAACGACGGCCACTTGGCGAATCTCGTCCTTTGTTTTTATAGGTTTGGACATTTCTTTCAAAGCTTTAACCACATCGGATGTGGCGGATTCTATACCCGAGCGGATTCCCATCACACCCAATCCCATGTTTGTATGTTTCATTCCCTCGCTTATAATGGCTTGAGCCAAAATAACAGAAGTCGTGGTACCATCACCCGCCACATCGTTTGTTTTTGTAGCGACCTCTTTCATTATTTCTGCTCCCATGTTTTCAAATTTGTCTTTCAGGGTGATTTCTTTGGCAATAGAAACGCCATCGTTTGTAATAGTCGGCGCGCCATAACCTTTGTCCAAAACAACATTGCGACCCTTTGGGCCAATAGTCACTTTGACCACATCTGCCACAAGGTCTACACCTCGCTTCAGTGCCTTTCGTGCATCTTCACTAAAAAGAATTTGTTTGGCCATAAAATTTACCGATACCAATATACGAATTTATGCGAATAATACGAATGGGTGCGTTTTGTATTTTATTCGTTTCATTCGCATGTTATTCGTAGATTAGTATCGCAGGTTATTTAAGTATTGCTAAAATATTTTCCTCTTTAATCAAAAATAATTCTTCGTCATTTATATTAACGTCCTCATACCCATATTTGGAAAAAACGACTTTGTCTCCCACTTTCACTTTCGGAGCAATCAGTTTTCCATCTTGATACTCGCCGGGACCCAAAGCCAGAACAATCCCCTGCTCTGATTTATCTTTTGAACCGGCCTCTGGCAAAATAATACCAAAACTGTTTTTCGCTGTATTATTTTTTTGTAACTCCTCCTTTGTAAAAGGCCGTATCAGCACACGGCTTCCCAAAGGCATCACCTGTGGCAGTAAGCTGACTAGTTTCTTTGAAATACTGGGTTTTTTAACTGTCGTAGCTTTGGCCTTATGTCTCTTAATTGTTTTCTTTTTCATGGCTTGTATTATACTGACAAACCACTTTTTTCCTACTTGACAAAAGTTAATGATACGTATATAATATAAAGTGGAAAAATCCACATAAGGAGTGTTACAATGTTCTCAAGATTGATAGAAATTGCACTTCCACGTATAATCGGTGTCATGGTACACAAACGCGAAAAACTGACAGCAAAAGAGGAGCGCGCGCAGAAAGCGTTCGTTTCAAACCTCAAGTACGCGAGTCGTAAGACTAAAGAACCAGTCATTGTAGCGATGATTGGCCTCATCGGTTCGGGTAAGAGTTCAGTTGCTACGGAACTTGCCAAGCACATCGGTGCCACTGTCGTCTCTGGCGATGAGATTCGTATCGAACTTCGCAAACAAGGCGAGCGATACGAAAAAATGCGAGCCATGAGAAAACGTGGAAGCAGGAAGTGGCAGATGTGGCGACAAAACTCGGTCTCAGATAAGATACTCAAGGGCAACCTCAGCTTTCGCTTTGGTTGCCCTTTTATGATATCACACTTGCTGTCAAAGGCCACCTTTGACATAATTAGATAATGAGTAATAGAGACTATAAACAATTTGCTTCAGGAACTGTAGTGCATGTTTATAATAGAGGAAATAATCGCGAGAGCATTTTTCATGATGAACAAGACTACAAAGCCTTTATATTTAGAATTGGTCTTGCTCTTGGATTTGAAGAAAAAGAATTATTTCATGAGTTATGTCGTTTCCCATATTCAAGAATTAGGATTACAGATACACATAAAGGAAATTTTAAATTATATGCTTTTTGTCTTATGCCAAACCATTTTCATTTGCTTATTGAGCAATGTGGAGATATTCCAATATCAAAAATTATTGCAAAGGTTTGCACAAGTTATTCCAGATATATAAACGCAAAATACAAACGTGTTGGTCATGTCTTTCAGGATAGATTTAAAGCTGTTCTTATAGAATCAAATGAACAATTAATGTGGACTTCAGCATATATACATATGAATGCGGTGAAAGACGGTTTAGTAAAACACCCAAGCGATTACAAATGGAGTAGTTACAATGACTATGTTTCTGATAGAAACTTACCAATTATTCATACTAACTTTCTCATCTTGGTATTCGGAGATACAAATTCTTTTAAAAAAGAAACTCTTCGTTTTTCTTCCGACGAAAACATGTAAAAATGTCAAAGGTGGCCTTTGACATTTTTACATGTATGCATTTGCTTATTTTTTCAATTTCAGGTAGGATAAACCCATCATGAGTATTACTGAAAGTATTATGCCTTTCATTCCGTATGTGCAAATTGTTCTCTCTGTGCTTCTTATACTCGGCGTGCTAGTACAGCAGTCAGATGCAGGGGCAGGTGGAGCATTTGGCGGAGGGGACGGTTTTTCCTCTGGACATCACACTAAAAGAGGGGCAGAAAAAACAATATTTATTGGCACCATTGTTGTTGCTATACTTTTTGCCGCCACTTCCTTCAGTTTACTCCTTATATAATACGAAGTAACGAATGGACCTACGAATTGATGACGAATGTACGAATTAAATTCGTATTATTCGTAGCTATTCGTGTTTTAATTCGTTATTTCGTATCATTATTTCGTATATCAATTTTGTGAACAAAGAAAAAATCCGAAACATAACAAAAAAAGAATACCATCTGCCATACTCTGAAAGAATTATGCGGGTTATTAATGCTTTTTCTATAACGGAAAAAGTAATCTTTTTCTTTTTTGTGGTTGTTTTTGTGGTAAGCGGGATTACTCTCCTCTGGCAAGTAAACAAATCTTTCCTTGTGGAAGTGCCGGACTACGGTGGGACTTTGACTGAAGGCATTGTTGGCTCCCCGCGGTTTATAAACCCAATACTCTCAGTAAGCGACATAGACAGAGACTTGACAAACCTCATATATTCCGGCTTACTGCGAGCCCGTCCAGATGGAAGTCTCATTCTAGATTTGGCAGAGAGTTACACTATTTCAAACGATTCTCTAACATATACCTTCGTATTAAAAAACGATATATATTTTCATGATGGAGCAAAGGTTACAGTCGATGACATTCTATTTACTATAGAACGCGCCCAAGACTCCGGCTTAAAAAGCCCTCGTAAAACAAACTGGGAAGGCGTAAAGTCTGAAAAAATAGACGAGAGAACGATTTCTTTTACACTCCGCCAACCATACTCGCCCTTTATTCAAAACGCTACACTGGGCATTCTACCGAAACACATTTGGAACAAAACTTCCATAGAAGAGTTTCCATGGAGCCAGTTTAATATAAAGCCGATTGGAACAGGACCTTACAAAATCGACAATATCATATACACTGGCAGTGGACTTCCATCCGAATATCGTTTAGTGGCAAACAACAAATATACATTAGGAAAACCCTACATCACAAACCTCATTATAAAAGCATATCAAAATGAAAAAGATCTGGTGGAAGGATATAAAAAGGGTGATATAGAAAGTCTTCACAGCATCGAAACAAAACAACTACCAGCTCTTAGAGTAAAACAAGAAGAACTAATTCTGGCTCCCTTACCTAGGGTCTTTGGAGTATTTTTCAATCAAAACGTAGCGCCTATTTTTGTAAACAAAGAAGTGAGACTTGCTCTTGATATTGCCGTAGACAAACAAGCTATCGTTGATACTGTCCTTGAAGGATACGGTCAAGTAATAGACAGTCCACTGCCACCCGCCATAATAAGAAGCGAAAATACAAATAGCGTTTCGGAAAATAGATTAGAGAAAGCAAAAACGCTTCTTATTAAGGCGGGATGGAAACAAAACCAGAGTGGAATTTTTGAGAAAAATACATCTGTCGCTAAAGGAGCTAAAAAGAGCCCAGTTACTCTCTCTTTCTCCATATCTACCGGGAACGCCCCGGAACTGAAAGCCACAGCTTATCTCCTACAAAAAGAATGGCAGGACATGGGAGCAGATGTAGAAGTGAAAATATTTGAAATTGGAGACCTTAATCAAAATATCATTCGTCCGCGTAAATATGACGCTCTTCTTTTCGGAGAAATCGTAGGTAGAGACTTGGACCTCTATCCGTTCTGGCATTCATCGCAAAGAGTAGACCCTGGGCTCAATATCGCTTTGTATACCAATATAAAAGCGAACAAACTTTTGGAAAATATCAGAAAGGAAACAGATGAAACTTTGCAAAAAAAATATTTTGACGCTTTCAAAAAAGAAATAAAAAATGATGTGCCAGCTGTTTTTACCTACTCTCCGTACTTCATATATCTTATTCCAAAAAAAATACATAATGTAACTTTGGGAACCCTGACAACCCCGTCGGAAAGATTCTCTAATATATTTGAATGGTATATAGAAACAAATCATGTATGGAAAATATTTATTAAGTAACCGCTGAAAGCGAGCAATGGTCGTATGACCATAACTAACTATTATGAACCCAATAACACAAAACACAACTAACGTAAGACATGGAAGTAGTTCTCGAGACAGGTATCCTAGACGATCATTTTCTCGAGAGAGAATTCCTAGAGTCATGCCAAAAAAAGTAAGTGACGTAATTCCACCGATAGGTGGTAATATCCGTATTATACCTCTTGGTGGAGTGGAAGAAGTCGGCAAAAACATGACTGTTGTAGAGTACGGTGAGGACATTATTATTATAGACGTGGGATTTCAGTTCAAAGATGGTGATACACCGGGAGTAGATTACATACTACCTAATACAAAATATCTGGAGGACAGGAAGGACAAAATCCGTGGAGTTATCATCACTCACGGTCACTTGGACCACATTGGTGGTATTCCCTACATTATGGACCGCATAGGCAATCCACCTATTTACACAAGACTTCTGACCAGTATCCTCATAAACAAACGTCAAGAAGAATTTCCACATCTTCCGACACTTGATATGAAAATTGTGGAGAAAGAAGAAACTATTACGCTTGGAAAATTAAAAGTGGAATTTTTTACTGTAACCCACACTATCCCTGACGCCATGGGTGTTATGATTCATACACCGTATGGACTTGTTGTAACTCCGGGAGATGTCAAGCTTGACCATTTTGATGGTGTTCCGACAGATGCCGAAGTGACAGAGTACAATCGTTTCAAAAATCAAAAAGTTCTCCTGCTTATGCTTGAATCAACCAACGTGGACAACCCGGGCTTCTCTACTCCAGAGCGTGTAGTCCATGAAAACTTGGACGAAATTATAAAAAGTATTCATGGCCGTTTAGTTATCGGAACATTTGCTTCACTTCTTGAGCGTGTTATAAAAATCATTGAGATTGCCGAAAAATACGGCAAGAAAATTGTCATCGAAGGTCGTAGTATGAAAAGTAATGTAGAGATAGTTCGCCATATCGGCATGCTCAAAGTAAAACCGGATACCATTATTTCCTCCGAGGACATGGTTAACTACCCTCCTGACCGCATCGTCGTTTTGGCAACAGGTGCCCAAGGAGACGAATTTGCCGCCCTGATGCGTATGTCAAACAAAACACACAAATATTTCAAGATTACCCCGAGAGACACGGTACTACTGTCCTCATCTATTATTCCCGGAAATGAAAAAGCTGTCCAAAAACTGAAAGACAACTTGTCTAGACAAGGAGCGAAAATAATTCATTATCGGTCTAGTGATGTCTATGTTCATTCCTCGGGACATGGTAATCGCGGAGAGCTGGAATGGCTACATCGCAAAATTGCCCCAAAATTTTTTATGCCTATGCATGGTAGCCACTACATGCTTCGTATGCACGAAGACCTTGTAAAGTCAGCAGTTGGTATGCCCGTAGAAAGTGTCATCGTCCCTGACAACGGTACTATATTGGAAATTCAAAACCAAGGAAATAATTTTGTTCGACTGAAAGAAACTGCCCCAGACGAAGTTGTCACTGTTGACGGTTTCTCTGTCGGCAATGTCCAAGAGATGGTTATACGCGACCGTAAAATGCTTGCCCAAGACGGTATTTTCCTCATCGTGGTTTCCATCAACACCAGGACAGGCAAACTGAAAAAGTCTCCGGATATTATCTCTCGCGGTTTCGTCTACTTGCGCGAGTCCCAAGACCTGCTTTCTGCCGCCCGTATGGTCATAAAGAAAAGTGTGGAAAATACCACACACAACATGAACCCAATCAACTTTGACTTCGTCAAAAGTAACCTAGCCGACGACGTCGGCCGATTCCTCTTCCAAAAAACCGCCAAAAAACCAATTGTCATTCCGGTGATACTAGGTGTGTAAAAATAAATTTTGCGGTACAATATAAACAGTAAATTTAAAAATCTCGGCTTCACAAATTCTTTTCAGAGCATCTGCAGGGCTGAAGCATGGTTTTTGTCAACGACCCGCCAAAGTTTTTGTAATCAAAAATTTAGGCGGGCTCATTGACAAAATTCAGCCCGAAGCCAGAACAAATCTTTCGCAGGAAAGATTTGAGTCTCTGAAAAGGATTTGGGGAGTAAGAGATTTTTAAATTTTCCACCTATGGACAAATTACTCTCACCTTTTAGACAAAGCAAACTATTGAACACGCTTTTTTTGTCTAACATTTTCATATCTTTTCACTATGCTCTGATTATTTATATTAACTCCACCTACCTATCAAACTTTTTTTCCGAAACCCAAATTTCCGCGCTATATATCATAGGAGCAATCGTAAACACCATTCTACTTTTAAACGCCTCAAAAATATTACAGAAAATCAGCAATTACAGATTTATCATTTACGTAATAATCATAGAATTTCTCTCTACTATCGGCATGGTGATGTCCGACAGCCCATTTCTTATAGGACTATACTTTCTAACCCATACCATCTCTATTTCCCTAATTTATTTTAACATGGACATTTTTGTGGAAGCAATGTTTACACATATGTATATGCCTTCTCGGCCATTTTTCTCATTCCGTTATATTATTTGATTAAAAGATTTAAAAAAATAGAAGTAAAAGCAATACAGCATATTCACATAAAAGAAACTCTACTCCAATATGTCAACAATAAAAACCTGTACAATATATTCTTTTCAAACTTCCTTTTACAACTTTTTTACGCTTTTATGGTGGTTTATGTTCCCCTTTATTTGGAAAAATATATAGGTTTCTCATGGACCGAAATAGGTATCATGTTTACTATTATGCTTTTGCCATTTGTCCTGTTTGAATTGCCTGTGGGCGAACTAGAGGATAGAAAATACGGCGAGAGAGAATTCCTAACAATAGGTTTCGTTATCATGGGACTTTCTACACTTTTTATAAGTTTTATAACTTTAAAAAGTTTTTGGATATGGACAACCATTTTATTTATAACTCGGATTGGAGCAAGTTTTGTGGAAATCTCCACAGAAAGTTATTTTTTCAAACATGTAAATCAAGAAAAGCCAGATGTTATAAGTTTTTTCCGTATTACTAGGCCACTGTCTTTCATTGTTGGTCCAGTCATAGCCACCATCGCTCTGCAATTTATGCCTTTTCAATATATATTTATTGTTATAGGAATATGTATGATATTAGGGGCACATTATTCTTTAGCTCTTACCGACACAAAATAATGTATAATTAAAAGATGACAAAAAGTATTCTCAAATTTTTTGATAAGCTGGAAGACAAAATCAGAAGCAAACTTTCCCGGTTACCTATGATATACGCATTTCTTGGCGGAGTGGGAGTGGTTTTGTTTTGGCGAGGGGTATGGCATGCCGCAGATGATATCAATTTAGATCCCATCTTCTCAATAATCATCGGAACAATTATTCTACTTGTTATAGGGGCTTTTGTCTCTACTTTTATTGGCAACCGACTTATCATTTCCGGTTTGTATGGAGAAAAAAAGCTTGGCGAAAAAACCAAGGAAGAAATAGATGAGGAAAAAGGACAAATTCAAAAACTACAAAACACCGTAAATAGAATAGAAAAAGAAATAACAGAAATAAAGAAATAGATATTCTTGTATTCTCAAGAATGTCAAAATATTTATTTCTTATAAAAATGTCTTGATGTAATTTTCCAGTTTCCGATTCCGACAATGGGACAGTAGACCAAGATATGAAGTAAGAATGCTTTTAAACGTTAGTTCTGAAATAGTGCTTGTTTCTAGTTTCTTTTTCGCTGTTTGTATTTTTTTGATAATTCTCTTTTTTGTGCCAGTCCGTAGCACAATCATGTTAGGCAACATGACATACCCGAGAAAATCAATACCCTGCCTCATAGGACGAATTTCAACCTTGTTTGGATGCAATTTCAGTTTCAATTGGTTATCCAGAAATTTTCTAATTTTCTCTATCAGATTCAAAAGAAATTCTTTATTTTCATGAATAATAATGAAATCGTCACAATACCTGAAATAATATTGAACCTTTAACTCATGTTTCATAAACTGATCTAATTCGTTAAGATATATATTTGCAAAAAGCTGACTTGTGACATTACCAAGTGGCAATCCAACTCCTTTTGATTTTTCAAAACTTTGAAGAAGTAAGTCTAAAAGCTCCATAGTATCTGGACATGTAACTTTTCTCTCAATAAGATTTTGCAAAATACTGTGGTCAATAGAGTCAAAAAACTTTCTGACATCGCATTTCAAAACATATATTTTCTTTTTCCAATTATTACTTACTTTACGACATGCAACATACGACCTCTCCACACCGAGATGCGTACCGCGAGCTTTCCTAGATGAATACGAATGATATATGAAATGTTTATCAAAAACCGGATACAAAATTGACAGGTACCCCAAATTTAAGACACATTTTCCGGTAAGATTAATAGTAAAAATAGTCGTATTAGTAATCTAACCAAAGAATATGTCTACACCTCACA
>LBYF01000006.1:0-6142 GCA_000996025.1 Parcubacteria group bacterium GW2011_GWA2_40_14
ACTGAACATTACTGGTCTAGCAACCTTCGTCAGCGCAAGTACCACAAACGTTGGTTCAACCGGTTCAGCGTATTTTGCAACAAGCAACGGCAACGTCGGCATCGGGACGACGGGGCCCATAACTACTGGCACTACGGTTGCGCTCACGGTTTCAACCGCAGAGGCAGGCAGTGGGGAGACTGGCGGTATCCACATACGAGGTAGAGATATTGTAACTGCTGACTTTGCCACTGGACTCATAGATTTTTGGAACAGTAGCAATAGATTGGCCGTTATCAGAGCCAGAATTCTGAACTCAACTGGGAATTCTGGCATCCTAACTTTCGATACTATGGACGCTGGCACCTTGGGTGAAAGGATGAGGATTACCTCGACCGGCAACGTCGGCATCGGGACGACCAGTCCCTGGCGTGTGTTGTCAACCGTGGGCACGGTTGGCTTTTCTTCCACCCTTTCCACCGAATCCGGCAGTGATAATTACCTTTGTATGGACCCAATCACTTTTGAAGTTACCGACGGCGGAGCTACCTGCGGTGCGTCTTCGCAAAGGTACAAAGAAAACATTTCGCCCATCGCCTATGGTCTTGCCGATGTCTTGAAACTCAATCCGGTTTCCTACACATACAAACCAAATATCAATCCTGACGGAGAATTAAAACTCGGTTTCATTGCCGAAGAAATGTTTACGATTCTACCAGAGATTGTTGAATTAAATAGCGACGGGTTACCCGAGAGTGTGGATTACGCCAAACTGACAGCAGTTTTGACCAAAGCAATGCAAGAGCAAGCGAGCGGATTCGTGGTCAACTTTGACCAAAACGCTCAAAATATCCCTATTTCCGGCACTTCTACGGCACACATGGCAATTATGGGGCATTGTGTAACCGGAGATACTTTGTTGCCGATTCGTCGACGAAAAAAGAGGAAACAAGGTGATGAAGAAAGTGATGAAGAAAAAGACTGGGAGTATTTGATGATGCCAATCAAAAATATTTTGGTTGGAGATGAAGTCCTTTCCTTAAATAAAGACAATGGTCAAGTGGAGTACCATACGATTAAAGGTTTGATGGACATGGGAGTCAAAAAAGTTTACAAGCTGACAACGGTTTCTGGTCGGGTTATCCGCACTACTTCCACACATCCTTATTTGGTCGCTTCGGTGCCGAAATTTGATTCCAAAACCAGTCCCATAATTGTCCTAAAAATGATGACACGAAAGTTGACAGGAGTCATTAAAAATGTCAGTGAGTATATCACGAATAGCATCTTGCCACCCAAAATCTCCGAAACTCGTGCCATTTTGACAGGTCAAGGTCGTGATACGAAGACAGAGAACTTACTCGGTGCTGGCGGCAAATTTAATACATTGCCGAGCTCACCGAGTATGGGCTCTAATTCTGACTTCAAAACACAGGGTGAGCTCGGAGTACCGCCCGCACCTGGTGTTGGAAATGCAATACAAAAAGAAAACGCCTCTCTTACGAAAGACGCTTTCTCATCCATGCTATACGGTACGACTCGAAACAGCACGGGAACTGGTATGTTGGAAAGTATAGCAAATGATAATGAATTGTCAATGAGTATTAGTATTGATTTATTATATCATCAAACAGATACAGAGGACAATGGGAACGGCACGGAGACAACTCCGATAAGAAATTCTCGCGCGGCTGACATCTGTCCGTACTGTCTGACTAAAGATTTTGTTAAAAGAGGCACCAGAAAAAACAAAAATCAAGTTGTGCAGTTGTACTTGTGCCGAAACTTCGGCTGTGGCCGAACATTCACCGCACAAGATGTCAAAGGCAAACATTTTCCATTGCACATTGTTATTGAATCCATGAGCTATTACAATCTCGGCTTTACTCTGGAAGACACATGTCGGATTATTAAAAAGAAATTTGGTGTGGCGCCAGAGCCAGCCACGCTTTCGGATTGGATTAATGAATACAAATCGCTCTGCCGATATGAACGTCTCCGTCCATACGCTATCAAAATGTTTAGGCCGAAAGACATGGTGGAAGTGACCACTATGGCCCACCGCCAGCTCTACCGCTTCCGCTATCACCGGGCAAAAACAATACTGATGCTTGATGAATTCAAAAACCGCGCTCTTACTCCACTGAAAGATTATCTGGACAATATCACCGCCGAAACCCCGCATCAGTATTTTCAAGATGGGGAAAGAATGTCAGAAATCAGGAGCAAGTTTGACAAAGCCGACATGATTGTCAAATCAAAATTTAATTATGCCAATCGCTTGACCGCTTTTGTCCTGCAGTCCATACCGGAAAACAAAGAACGGCACGAAATTCTCCAACGCTTTATGATTGCCAACGACTCCTGCACAGTGGCGACAGAAGTGCCAGTCTATATCCGTCGGGAGGATGTGGAGCATCTGGAAAACGAATTAAAGTTTAATATTGCCGGTCCGGAAGGAGTTGAGTTTAAAAAGAGAAAAGGGGACGAGCTGCCAAAAGGCAAGGCAACATCGGCATCGGGACGGCGCTTCCCGAAATTATTAACTGGTCATATAGACTTTGTGCAAATAAGAAATGGTTGTATTCATATTCTTGACTACAAGCCGAATGCCAGCAAGGAAAAGCCGATAGAACAGCTGACATGGTACGCCCTTGCTCTCTCTCGCTTGACTGGTTTGCGAATTTTCAACTTTGTTTGCGCTTGGTTTGACGAGAAGGATTACTTTCAGTTTTATCCTTTGCACGTTGTTAAAAAGCTGTCGGGCAAAAAACGACGCATCGTCCACTACCGCTCCGGGGAGGTGGCGGAGGTGCCTCGAGTAAACGAGCTTACGGTCATACCGCGCTCCACCAGTCCACCGCAGGATACCAGTTAGGAGGCAGTTCTGAATCCAAAGGTCTGACCCTAGATTCAGATTCCCAAGGTCAGACCTTGGAAGAGGGAAAAGAAACAATTAAAAATTATGATTTACACTCAAAAAAATAATGGACAAAAGGGATATGGGACTTCGGCTCAACGCTATGGCAATTTCGGCACGGGGAAGTTCACACCGAGAAAGCCCGTCCGAAGCTTTCGTGATTTGGAAGTGTACCAAAAAACCATGGAATGCGCTGTTTTGATAATCAAGAATCTCCGCCCGACTTTAGTCAAGTTGAAATACGACTTCTTGGAAAATATGACCAACTGCGCCATGTCTGTGCCTCTCTATATAGGTGAAGCTCACTCTTTGAGGTTCCAAAGTTTTGAGGGAGGAGTGATGTTATTTGAAAAATCTATGGCAGGGTTTTCATTTGGAAAAGTCGTGGAAAAGGTTCCGCGCTGCCGATATTGCGGGGTCTTCTGACAGCAAGTCCCAAATAAAGTATTAAAATACAATGTTTAAATTTTTAAGAAAAAATAATTTACCGTCCCGCTGCCGAAATGGCCTCTTTTGTAGCATGTCCCATTTTGTCCATGGTTCTCAAATAATTAAAATATTATGTTAGGATTCTTCAAAAAAAATAATATACATGGTCAATGGCTCCCAGTGTCCGAGCTCTCTGTTGGTATGCAGATAGCCGTGCCGAAAGACGGTGTTTTGGAGGCGCACCAAGCTGGGCTGATTAACTCGCGTCAGTGGATGGGCGGACACTCACCGAGTGCGGGCGGCGAAGCATGGCCTTCACTCGGTGCGGGTTCGTTTGGCGATGTCTTGTGGGACGAAATAATTTCCATTGAAGAAGACGGCGAGGAGCAGGTCTGGGACATAGAAGTGGAAGGCACGCATAATTTCATCGGTAATAACATTTTCGCCCACAATACATACATTAGCGGTAATACGGGCATCGGCACTTCAACGCCATCGTCCAAACTCCACGTTTTTTCCAATATTTCCGGTGGAGGAGTGGCCACATTCACAGATGCTAACGCCAGCTGTACCATTGACCCGACAAATTCTGGACTCTCATGTTCCTCTGACCAGAATTTGAAAAAAGATATCGTCGCTCTGAATGCCACAAGCACGCTTGATAAGCTCATGAGTTTGCGGGCGGTGGATTATCACTGGAGCGGGGAGTCTAGCGCTGTCGGAACACACACCGGTTTTGTAGCACAAGAAGTGGAAGCAGTTTTCCCGGAGTTTGTTTCTACAGACACAGCTGGTCGCAAAGCTGTGGCTTACGGGAACCTCATACCAGTTATGGTTACGGCTATACAGCAGATAAATAATAAAGTGGCAGTCCTAGACTCTCGCCTGACAAATCTAGAGGCCTTAGTCGCTTCCAGCGAAAGCAGTGCTGAAACAGGATTAACTTTTGCTCAAATTATTTCCGAATTTGTCAGCCAATTTGAAACTATCGGAGCCAAATTCGTGGACGGCATTGCCTATTTCAAAAACATTTTCGTGGGCAAGCTGACTGTCGGTTCCACGGCAAAGCCCACAGGCATCACTATATATGACGAAGTAACGGGCTTGCCATATTGTTTGAAAATACAAAACGGAGCTACAGTTTCTCTTTCTGGTCAGTGCCCCGAGCCCTCACTTGGTGCGACAAATAGTAATGGTAGCGCAACGAGCTCACCTGCTGTGGATTCATCCGTGCCCGTCCTGACCATCCTCGGCAACAACCCCGCTACGGTGCCGGTTGGCTCAACTTACTCTGACCTCGGGGCCACCGTAACAGACACAAACGCAGATGGTAGTGTCAACAATAATCTCGGTATTGCCACATTTATTAACGGAGTAGAAATGCAGTCTATTTCTTTGGATACCTCGACCACTTCGGTTCACACAATTCTGTACAAAGCCACGGACGGCGCCGGCAATGTAGGAGAGGGGACGAGAACAGTAAATGTAGTTTCAGCAGAATAATTTATAAACAAAAATTGTGTTGAAAAAATTCCTAGAATGGATAAAAATAAAATCCGATAGATGTTGAAACTGATAACTTTCATTCCGCCGCTTTATTGTCGCAAGCTAGAGTTTTGTCATCTAGAAGACTAAGAAGAAACATAACAAAACTTGGGAGCGGAGCATTTAAGAAACTAAAAACAGCTCTATTAGAAGCTGTTTTTAGATAATTGCCCTCCTTACGGAGGTATTGTCCCTAGTGGGAATTTATACTAGTAAGTGTAGCAAGTTATAAACAAATGTCAAGGAATAAAGTCGTTGGCTAGAGTGCTGTTATGTGGTATACTGTTTGCAGTATGCTGGGTAGATGCTCTTTTGCTAGAAATGGTGAAGGGGAGGAAAGTCCGAACATCAAGTTTGCTAACACGAAAGTAGTTAGCAAAATAGGGTAGCGGGTAACGCCCGTCTCCAGCTCCAATTCTGAAACTGAATCCAAGCAACAAAAAATAATAAGAAAAATACTATTCATTTAGTGTTTCTAAAATATCAGTGTCAGAATTGGGGCTGGAAGAGGTGCGAGCAGAGACGCGACTTCACGAAAGTGAAGAGAATCTTGCTAACACTCGGTGTTAGCAAGATTAGTCTTACGGTGACGTAAGAGTGAAACGGCAAAATCCTTACCTTGATGCAAGGCCGTATCCAGCCCCACTTTTATTAAAAGTGGGGCTGGAAGTGCCGCTTGACTCCAAGAGTAATTTTGGAGCTAGATAAATATCTATCGTCCAGCCCCACTTTTTATTTAAAAGTGGGGCTGGATACAGAATTCGGCTTATAGGCATACAAATAAAATGAAAACTCGCTCCGGAAACGGAGCGAGTTTTCTCTGTTTATTAATATTGAATTAGTAAAGTAAATAATATATAATACATCTATATTTATAAATAAATCACAATATCTATGGAAGAAAATTACACTACGGTGGGACAGAAGAGAGAGTCAATGTTTGACAGGATTTCTTTCGGCATTCTCCTTGCCATGAGCTTTCTTGTTCCAGTATTTTTTGTACCGACGGCTTTTATTTCTACCCAGTTTGGCACCAGCATCCTCTTTGCCTTTGGTGTTATTGTTTCCATACTGCTTTATATTATCGGAGGGCTTTCTAGGGGTTCTCTGGATTTGCCCAAGCCAGCAAAATATATTATCGGTTTTCTAACTGTTGTTCCGATAGCGTATGCTTTGGCTGGCATCGCCAACGGTTTTTCCCGAATGTCTTTTCTCGGCTATACCTTTGATATCTCTACGGCCGGTTTTATCATGCTCTCTTTCGGCTAT
>LBYF01000006.1:6218-42688 GCA_000996025.1 Parcubacteria group bacterium GW2011_GWA2_40_14
GGCATATTTTTTGGTATTTGCGCCCTTCTTTCTCTGCTTACTTTTGAGATGATTCAGGGTAGCAAATTTATGAAAATATTGCTTTCTCTGGCCCTGCTTCTCTCCCTATTTTTCCTTGCTTTGGTCAACTTCAGCATCATCTGGGTTATTCTGGCCATAACCGCCTTTCTTTTTATTCTCTATCGGATGTTTAGCGCGCAATCTGCTTATCCAAGTCAGACATCGTTTGGAAAAAAACTGTCAAAAATACCCCTCTACTCTTCTATTGTTCTTTTAGTTTCTCTTGTTTTTGTTATATGGGGCGCAACGACGGGAAGTTATCTTTCAAACAAATTTAGTGTTACAAATGTGGAGGTTCGCCCAAATCTTTCTGTTACGCTGGACATCGCCAGGAACACTCTCCAAAGTCGGCCTCTTTTTGGCTCCGGACCAAACACTTTTGCAGTAGAGTGGCTGACCTTTAGACCGGATGATATTATTTCCACTATTTTTTGGAATACTGATTTTCAGAGTGGCATCGGGCTCATTCCGACATTTGCCGTGACTACTGGCGCTATCGGCATATTGTCGTGGCTTTTATTTCTGGGCTTTTATGTCTATCTTGGTTTCAAATCCATATTCTCTCCCGTTACTGATGTATTCGTAAAATATCTCATCACATCATCATTTTTCGTCTCTCTTTATTTGTGGATTATGACTTTTGTTTATGTCCCATCCACATCAATATTTATTCTAACTTTTTTCTTTAGCGGACTCTTTTTGGCTTCAGTTTATTTAGCCGGACTGATACCAACCTCAATACATGTCTTCTCCCGAAGTCCCAAAACCGGATTTCTCTCCTCTCTCATTATGGTTATATTCTTTATTGCAAGTAGCGCTCTCGGTTACGGACTATTCAAAAATTCACAGTCGCTTTGGTATTTCCAGAAAAGTTCATATGCCTTTAATACCTCAAATGATATTAACTTATCGGAAGAATACATGGGCAAAGCTATCATGGCGGTGCCGTCTGATATCTATTATCGGGCTCTCTCGGAAATTGAATTAGCCAAACTTTCTCTCATTTTATCCCAAGACCCAAAGAAGGTGAAACCGGAAGATGCCCAAAAACAATTCAGTGAGACTTTAACCACAGCAATCAAAGCTGGCATAGGGGCTAAGGATGCCGACCCGAAGAACTATCTGAATTGGATTACTCTCGGACGAGTCTATGAAGCTGTTTCTGTGCCGGAGTTTGGTATAGACGGAGCGTATCAGAGTGCCCAGTTTGCATACAACGAAGCTCTTCGTAGAAATCCAAAAAACCCCGGCATCTTTATGCTCTTTGCTTGGCTTGCGGTAACAGGCAAGGATTTGAAACAGGCAAAACAATACGCTCTGCAAGCCATAGCCGTCAAGAAAAATTATATTGACGCTTATTTTCTTCTATCGCAAATAGAAGTGGCGGACAAGAACATAAAAGGAGCTATTGAATCTGTCACAGCGGCCTCTGTTATTGACCCGACCGACCCAGGAATATTTTTCCAGCTTGGCCTTCTTAAATACAACAGTCAGGATTTTGACGGGGCGATCATTGCTCTGGAAAAGGCCATCACCCTGACTCCGAATTATGCAAATGCCAAATACTTTCTCGGTTTAGCATATGAAGCTATAGGAGAGAGGACAAAAGCCATAGAACAGTTTGAACAACTTGCCATAACCAATCCGGACAGCGAGGAAGTCAAAACAATTCTGACCAATCTTAAAGCCGGCAAGCCGATATTTACAGGTACTCAAAGCGCAAAACCGGAAAAAGGAAAAACACTACCAGTCAAAGAGAAAGTACAATAACGAATTAAAAATTCTACCCTATGGTAAAGAATATACTGAACTTTCTAAATCGCGAGATAACCGGTCTTCATCAAGCTGCCTATCTTTTGGGTTTTTTTGCCATATGTTCGCAGGTTTTGGCCTTGTTCCGAGACAGGATGTTAGCTTCCCAGTTTGGGGCAGGGGACACTCTTGACTTGTATTACTCCGCTTTTAGAATTCCAGATATTTTGTTTGCCACGGTGGCATCCATCGTTTCTATCTCCGTTCTCATTCCTTTTTTGATTGAACGATTTGAAAAGGGGGAGGCAGAGGCCAAAGAGTTTGTTGATAATGTGTTCTCATTCTTTTTTTGTTTTATGCTTTTTGCCGGACTGTTGTCGTTTATCCTCGCGCCACATATTCTAAAAATTCTCTTCCCAGCGTTTGCCCTTGGTCAGGATTTTCCCTCGCTTGTTGTTTTGACTCGCATACTCCTCCTCTCGCCAGTTTTTTTGGGATTTTCAAATCTTTTGGCGTCTATTACTCAAATACATCGGAGGTTTTTTATCTACGCTATCTCACCCTTGGTCTATAACGTAGGTATTATTTTCGGCATTATTTTCTTGTATCCGTTATTTGGTTTAACGGGGTTGGGAATAGGAGTAGTCGCCGGAGCCTTTCTTCATTTTGCCGTTCAACTGCCGTTTATTGTTAGTTGTAAGATGTTACCTCGGCTTCGTTTTCCCATAAAGTTCTCTTTTATACGCCAAATCATATATATATCCCTGCCACGCACCATTACTGTTTCCTCAAATGAAATCGCTGAACTTTTTCTCATCTCCTTCGCTTCGTTTTTTGTCCCCGGCTCCATTTCTATTTTTAACTTTTCTTTCAATTTGCAGTCGGTGCCACTTTCTATTATCGGAGTGTCATATTCTCTGGCCGCTTTCCCGACATTAACTCGGCTTTTCTCGGCCGGCAATCGGGAACAGTTTATTTTACAGATGATTACCTCTGCCCGCCATATTATTTTTTGGTCGGTTCCTATCACGGTCTCGTTTATTGTACTGCGGGCACAGATAGTCCGCACCATTTTGGGCGCTGGTAGATTTAACTGGGAGGATACCCGTCTGACAGCTGCCGCGCTTGCTCTCTTTAGTTGTTCTCTGGTCGCCCAAAGTCTTATAATTTTGTTTGTACGCTCGTATTATTCCCAGGGCAAAACCAAAACTCCTTTGATTATGAATGTTATCTCTGCCGTCATCATTATCACGTTCAGCTTTTTTTTGGTAGAGTTTTTTCAGCAAAACTTCTTTTTCAGAGATTTTGTTGAATCGCTTCTGAAAGTTTCGGGGCTTCCTGGTACGGTCGTTTTAATGCTTCCTCTCGGCTTTACTGTTGGGGCTCTCTTAAATCTGGTGATTTATTGGATAGCATTTTCCAGAAATTTTCCCTCGTTTTCTCCTCGGGTCTTGCGGACGTTCTTTCAAATAAGCGGGGCCTCTGTCATCATGGGTTTTGTTACTTACAAATGCCTTAGTATATTTGATGCGGTTTTTAACATAAACACTTTGCCAGGAATATTTTTCCAAGGATTTGTTTCTGGTGTTGTGGGCATTGTTGTTGCCGCGCTTATTTTATATTTGCTTCATAACGAAGAACTTCGTGAGGTATGGGAGACTCTTCACAAGAAAATTTGGAAGGCAAAAGTTATTGTTCCCGACGCCGAACTCCAATAAAATATGTTATTAATAAAGGACTTGCTAACACTGGGTGTTAGCAAGTATAATTAATATATGAGAAAGGAAACTATCGTCATTGATTCATTCGTTCATGTTATTAATCGTGGAACAAAACAGATGCCCATATATAGGCAAAAGAGTGATTTGTGGAGGCTTTTATTTAGTTTATTTTACGTTAACAATTTTTCGTCAAAAAATTGGGCACGAGAACTTGAAAGAGCAGAAATTGACCCCCAAAGTTTCATTTGGCCGGAAGTTCTTGGGGTAAGAAAACCAATAGTTTCTATTTTAGGTTTTACATTGATGTCAAATCATTTCCATTTGATTTTAAAGGAAATTATTGAAGGAGGTATTAGCAGTTTTTTACATAAATTTACAATGGGACATTCAAAATTTATCAATGCCAAATACAAAGAAAGTGGAAATTTGTTTCAAGGAAAGTTTCAGTCAAGAACAATTGAAACGGACGAATATCTTCGTAGAGTAAGCGTGTATGTGATGGTTAAAAACACTTTTGAGTTATATCCAAAAGGAGGATTAAAAGGAGCCATAAAAGATTTTGAAGATGCGTGGAAATGGGCTATTCAATATCCATTTTCAAGTCTCGGTGATTATGCTGGTGTAAGAAATTCACCAATTTTAGATAAGGACTTACTTGGAGAAATTTTTGATTCCCCAGAGGATTTTAAAGAATTTTCAAAAGACTATATTTTAGGAAGAACTCCAGATGAAGATATGGAAGAATTTGAATTTTAATAAACTTGCTAACACCCAGTGTTAGCAAGTTTTAATTTGGGAATCAGTATTTCTATGCTTTAATGGTTGTTATGGAGAATATTCGAAACTTTTCAATAATTGCCCACATTGACCATGGCAAATCTACCTTGGCTGATAGAATGCTAGAAATCACGGGGACAATAGAAGCGCGAAAGATGCAGGACCAAGTTCTCGATTCTATGGAACTTGAACGTGAAAGGGGAATTACTATCAAAATGCAGCCCGTCAGGATGGTACACCATCCTGACGGTCCTGAGCGAAGCGAAGGGCAAGAGTACATTCTCAACTTGATTGATACTCCGGGGCATATTGATTTTTCATATGAAGTTTCTCGGGCACTGAAGGCAGTGGAAGGGTCTATATTGCTCGTTGATTCTACCCAAGGTGTACAGGCCCAAACATTGACAACTCTGGGCATGGCACGGGAGTCAGGGCTAATTATTATTCCTGTACTTTCAAAAATAGATTCACCACTAGCTCGAGTAAGTGAAGTTAGGGCTGAAGTAGTTAAACTTCTTGATTGTAATCCAGACGATATTTTAGAAGTTTCTGGAAAAACTGGAGAGGGTGTGGAGAATCTTTTGCTCGAGGTCATAAAGCGTATTCCACCACCAAAGGTATTGGTGCCGCAGGCGCCCGGCAATGTCGGCACCGGGACGTTCCGCGCGCTAGTGTTTGATTTCAAATATTCTACCCATCGTGGAGTTATTGTCTTTGTGCGCGTTATGAGCGGTTCTATTTCTAAAAATACTTCCCTTGTTTTTAAGGTTGCAAAAGAAAAATTTACAGCGATTGAAGTTGGTATTTTTTCTCCTGGTGAAGTGCCAACCGAAACACTATCTCTCGGAGAAATTGGGTACATTGTGACTGGTATAAAGGAACCAGGCATTGCCTCGGTTGGAGACACCGTGGCAGAGGAGAGAGACACGTTGCCACCACTTACGGGATATGAAAAACCTCATCCTGTTGTCTGGGCTTCCATTTATCCGGAGAGTCAAGATGATTTTATAACTTTGAAACAATCTCTCGGCAAATTAAAATTGTCTGACTCATCGTATACATATGAGGAAGAATCGTCTGGTTCACTCGGACGTGGCTTTCGTTGCGGTTTTCTCGGCATGCTTCATTTGGAAATTATTACAGAGAGACTCCACCGTGAATTCAATTTGGATTTGGTTGTAACAATGCCAACCATTACATATGAAGTGTTGTACAAAACGGGTCCGAAGCAAGGGAAGTGGGAGACAATTTATTCTCCATCACATTTTCCCGACGAGGGGTTACTTTCGGAGATTCGCGAGCCTTGGGTGGAATGCGTTATTATTACACCTTCAAAATATTTGGGAAATATTATGACGCTTTTGTATGAGCACGAAGTGGAGCTTGGCCAATCTGAAAATTTTGGTGATGAGCGTACAAGAATGTTTTTGAAAATGCCACTGCGCGAGCTGATGCGAAATTTTTTTGATAAATTGAAAAGCGTTTCAAGTGGCTTTGCTTCTATTTCCTACGAGATTTTAGGGAAGCGCCCCGCCGATGTTGTGCGTATGGATATTTTGGTAGCCGACGAAGTTTTACCAGCATTTTCTCGCGTTATTTCACGCAGAATTGTAGAAAGTGAAGCTGAATCTATGGTGGAAAAGCTCCACGCCGTACTGCCGAGACAAATGTTTGTTATGAAAATCCAAGCCAAAGCGCTGGGGCGGATTATTTCTTCTCGTACTGTTTCAGCATTTAGCAAAGATGTTACCCAGCATATGTATGGTGGAGACATCACTCGCAAAATGAAACTTCGTGAAAAGCAAAAGAAAGGCAAGAAAAAAATGAAAGCTCGTGGAAAAGTAAACATCCCCCAGGACGTATTTCTCAAAATGATGCGCTCATAACTCCAAATCCGGCGCATTTCGTCGTTGCTTCACAATTTTCCCTCCACGCGCAGTAGGTCTACTACAGCTTGGTCGGAAAAATTGCTTGCACCTAGAACTGCATCCGGATTTGGAGTCATGAGACATTATCTAGATATTGCAAAGTGGGTCAGGCCGATGGCGATTGCATCAAATTCATTCTCTTTACCATTTTTCAGTACGTTATACTATATATTATGTATCATATTATGTATCGTTTTATATACACCTATAGCATGCTATAGCGTGTTATAGGTGTAAATCAAATATGTGTTTAATCTGTATTTAAATTGAAATGCTTTCTAATAGAAGAATCGTTTTCTATTGAATCAACTATCAAATATAGAAGATCTTTGCCAATATGCATGTGAGCTTTGAGTAAGTTTACCAAATCTTCGCATGGATATGGATAGACCCACACGCTATCCTGAATCTTTAGAAAACCGATTTCCAAAAGAGTGTGTCGGAGCTTTTCTCTTTGGGACTTTTTCTTTTCTGGTATGTCAAATATGAGCAAACGCCATTTTTTATCCCACTTTTTAGGTTTATCTAATGCATAATTTATCAATTCCAATGAAGACAATTTCTCCTCTCCTTTTTCTGTTAATTCAATAAATCCATTTTTGTATCTCAAAAAACTATTTCTCACCATATTATCGCGAGACCTTTTGATAGCTTCTTTTTGTCTTTTGTTGGATACTAAGCCAATCGATTTCATATATTGCAGGGCATTTGGGGCGAGAAGCGCAACTCCTAACAAGCCAGCGACTTTTACTGTAGACAAAATTGCTTTTCGCACATACTCCTTTGATATTTTTTTCTTTAAATTATCTTCTATTTTTCCCATATATTTATTTTATCACTACCGTTTTACTTGTAGTCATATTGGTATATTATGCGCTTCTGTACTTATTCTAATTATACCACTATTATACACCTATCTTTGCTATAGCGTAGTATAGGTGTATCTTTTAAGAGGATACCATTTATTTATAGTCTTTTAATTTATCTAGTTATTTAATTTAATTACTTAATTTACTTATCTTTGTCTATGTATTGCAAAATGGGTCAGGCCGATAGCGATGGCGTCGAATTCATCATCACTATTTGTTTTGGAGTTCACGACAATTAGTTTTTTGACCATACTTATCATCTGTCTTTTTTCACTTCTTCCGTAGCCAGTTATAGCTATTTTCACACTATTTGGTGTGTATTCAAAAATATCCAAACCGAGAGAACTTCCAGCGTACAAAATTACTCCGCGAGCTTCGGCCACAAGCATTGCTGTTTTTTGATTCCCACTGAAAAAAAGTTTTTCTGTCACAAGTGCTTCAGGTTTGTATTTTTTTATAACCTCTTTTATTTTATTTCCGATCAGAGCCAATCTCTCATGATGGGGAAGTTTGCTAGATGTTTTAAAACACTCCGAATAAACCAAAACCTCTTTTTCAACTTGCGCACACTGGGTGTGCGCAAGTTTTTCCAACACAGCAATACCAAGTCTCTCGTATCCCGGGTCAATTGAAATAATTTTCATACTAAAAGTATAGTATATTCTGGAACAAGTAGGTATTCTATGTAAGAATACATCATCAATATATGATATATGTAATTACCACCAGTATACTGGTGGTAATTTACTACAGTATACTGTAGTAAATTATAAACCAAAAAGTAAAAGGTTAAGTTACTCCGCGTTGGTGTAAACATCCTGCACTTCATCACACTCTTCCAATTCATCCACAAGTTGTGACAGTTTTTCTCCGTCCTGGTCTGAAATAGGAATTGTTGTTTGGGGAGTCCACTGTCCTCCTGGACTATGTATGAATGCCCATGTGGCCGAGCCAATGCTAGCCAGACTGAAACCGTGTCTGGAAAGAATAAGTTTTATTTCTTGGGCCGCTTTGTTGCGATTGTCGGTGAGCGCCTCTATAACCATAGCGCATCCGCCTGGACCGTATGCCTCATAGGTAATTGCTTCCATCGCCACTCCACCTTCAGAGAATTTTTTAATTGCTCTCTCAATGTTATCGTTTGGCACATTGGCCGCCCTTGCTCTCTCTATCACGGATTTCAATCCTGGAGCATTAACATTTCCTCCCGACTTTTTGGCTTCAACAGTTATAAGCTTTACGAACTTGCCAAAAATTTTTGACTTTTGGCTGTCAGTTTTCTCTTTCTGCCTCTTAATTTTTGACCATTTATTGTGTCCGCTCATACGAGATAGTTATAAAGTTTGTAAAGTTATAAAGTTCATAAAGTGGACGCTAAAGCAATTTAGGTGAAGCTAATCCCAAATGCTCATAACCAAGTGCTGTGACTGTCCTGCCACGAGGTGTGCGGTCTAGGAAACCAAGCTGGATGAGATATGGCTCGTTGAATTCTTCAATTGTGGCCTGTTCTTCGGACATTGCCGAGGCCAAAGTATTTAATCCCACCGGTCCACCAGCAAATTTATTTATTATTGTATGTAAAATATCACGGTCGACTGGGGACAGTCCCACCGCGTCAATACCGAGTAGCTTCAATGCCTCGTCCACAGAATTTTTTGACATATCTTTTTTGTGAACTTGGGCGAAGTCTCGACAGCGTTTCAAAAAGTAGTTTGCCGTGCGTGGAGTGTATCTCGACCTTTTGGCGATTTCTACTCCAGCCGATTTTTCCAAATCAATACCGAGAATTTTGGCCGAACGGGTAATGATTTTGTGTATTTCATCGTTTGTATAGAATTCAAGCTTAAATATTCCGCCGGAAAACCGCGAGCGAAGAGGGGAGGAAATCATAGCGATACGAGTGGTAGCGCCAATAAGTGTAAACGGCGGGAGCTCCAGCTGAATTGTTCTGGCCGATGGTCCTTTACCAATAATAATATCCAGAGAGCCGGATTCCATTGCAGGGTATAGCACTTCTTCAATAGTTTTATTCAGACGATGAATTTCATCAATGAATAAAATATCTCCAGGCGAAAGATTTGTCAGTATTGACGCCAAGTCGCCGATTTTTTCTATTGCCGGGCCACTAGTTACTTTCATCTGGGTTTGCGTTTCTTTTGCAACCAAATGGGCTAGGGTAGTTTTCCCAAGTCCCGGCGGTCCATAAAAAAGAATGTGTTCCGGGGGATGACGTCTTTCTTTTGCCGCAGTTAAGAGGATTTGAAGGTTCTTTTTTACATTTGTCTGCCCTATATAATCCTCCCAAACTGCTGGACGGAGGGTAGTATCTAAAAATAACTCGTCTTTCGTAGCTTTGGACTTGTCTTTTAGTATTTTTTTCGCCATTAGAGTTTATTATAGCAAAAAGAACTGACCGTAAAGTAACTTGACAGAAAATTTCTTTTGTGCTAGGATACTCGGATAATCGCAAAGTATGTTCCAAAATATAAATCTCTAAGCAACTAAGCATTTATGTTTACGAGTCTTTCTACGAGGACGTTCTGGGTAATACCTTGTGTATTATTCTGGAGTTATCCTTTGTGAAATACTTAGCTTTTGGTGCTGGTCATTAAAAGTGTTGCTTAGAGATTTATGTTTTTGAACAAGGTCTCCATTTCTTAATTATTCACATTGAATTTTATTAGGCAAGTCCGTTTTACACTACAACCTACTCCTTTTCTACGTCAACTACACGCTCCAGTTCATCAAGAGTGGTGATGCCAGCCAAAATTTTCAAAACTCCATCCTCTCGAATGTCCAAAAGGTTTTGGGCCTTTGCCGCCTTTTTTATTTCTCTTTCGCTTGGGTTATCTTTTACTACGCGCTCTATATTTTCGTCCATGACAATAGCTTCATATACTCCGATTCGGCCTTTGAAACCGGTGTTGTTGCATTTATCGCAACCGGTGTTTTGCCAGACATTCGTTGTTTGGATATTTTCCAAATAAGTTTTATCACTAATACTATCTAGAATTGCTATAATAGTTTCTTTAGCTTTTCCTTCAAGCAAGATTTCTTTTTTGCATTCTTCGCACAGTTTTCGCACGAGCCTTTGGGCCATGGCAATGTTCAGCGCCGAAGAAATAATTTTGGGATTGACACCTAAGTCAATAAGGCGGGGAAATGTGCCGGCTGCAGTGTTGGTGTGAAGGGTGGAGAAAACCAAATGTCCAGTCAAAGCCGAATTGATGGCAATCTCGGCCGTCTCCGCATCCCTGATTTCACCGACCATGATAACATCTGGGTCCTGGCGCAAAGCACTGCGCAATCCCTCGGCGAAGCCGTAGTCTTTTTTATCATCTGTCTGCGTTTGAACGATACCTGGCAGATGGTATTCAATCGGGTTTTCAATAGTGATTATTTTTATTTTCGGAGTGTGGATTTTTTTCAAAAAGGCGTATAAGGTAGTGGTTTTTCCAGAGCCAGTCGGGCCAGTGTTTAAAATCATACCGTTTGGCTTACTCATCTCGTGGTCTATTACTTCTAGAAGACGAGGACCAATGCCAAGCTCGGAGAGTGGGACAGAGATGGCGTTTGGATTTAGTACTCGCAAAACTACCGACTCGCTGTAGGCGCCGGGCAAAAGCGATGTGCGGATTTCTATTTCTTCCTCTCTTATTTTTATACTAAAACGTCCGTCTTGAGCACCCTTGACATTGAGTTTGAGATTGGAAATAAGTTTAATGCGTGAGAGAAGGAGACCGAAAGTTTCCAAATCAAATTCCAAAATATCTGTTAGCATACCGTCCAGTCGATAGCGTAGTCGGACATAGTCTTCCTCGGGTTCAATATGAATATCCGAAGAGTTGGTGGCTATAGCCCCAGCCAGAATAATTTCCAAAATTCTGGAGATGCGATAACTTTTTTTCATTTTCAAAATTTGACTGATAAGATTCTGCACATCAGGTATGCCTTGAACTTGCGACAGGAAATCTGTAATCTGCTCGTTGGAAATATCCAGAGCGCCGGACTTGGTTTCAAAGGAATATGACAAGTCTTTGTATCTGTCCCAGACTTTATTTAAGCTGGCGTGGCTTACCATGTAGAGCTCCACTACGTACCCTTTTGCCTCCAGATTTTTTACCACTTCAACTGTTTTGGAATTTTGGGGAGAAAGGGCGCCGATGGAAAGAGTTTTATTGGTGTCATTAAAGACAGCGATTTGGGCTTCGCGACTTTGGAGCTCGGATATGACACGAAGAGCGTCAATGTTTATGGGTGTGACAGTCAGGTCCAAGTAGGGAATGCCGTATTTGTTAGAGAGAGTTTCGGCTAGAGATTCCTCTTCTTGTTTTCGCAAATCTGAAACCCGCTTATTTTGTTTGTCTTCATCAAAAATGACCATATGAATTATTGTAACACAATTACTCGCATGTTTTTAGCCATTTTTGGTATGCTTGACAAATATAATGAAATAGTGTAAGATACAGACAGGAGGTGCAAAATGCACTTAAAAAGTTTTTTGACCGTTTTGTTAGTCTTTTGTTTTTTTACGGGTGTTGGTTTTGCTCAGGAAGACCCAGAGCAAAGGCTTGTTCGGGCTAGGGCGGCGGAAATAGAAGCGCGTGAGGCGCGAAAAAAAGCCGAGGAAGAGCTGAAGAAAAAAGATACACCGACAATGAAGCGGGCCAGAAAGGAGATTGAGCACGAGGTCAAAAAAGAGCGAGAACTGAAGGAAGACAGCGAAAAAGTTCTGGCTCAATCGGCTATAACCGGATGTGAAGACGACAAAGTTGTAGTCAATGCGCGAGCAGTTCAGTTTAGCGTCATGGCTGTAATGGCGTCGATTCGTATCATCAACAAGTCCTCGGTTTCTCAAGATATTGAAACGTCCTCGCGAGGAATCGGGGTGGCAGTCAAAAATCTTTGCCCCGGCGGGGCCATCACTTTGGCTTTTTCAAGGGGGTGGGTTACTGACTCTGAAACGGAGGAGATAATCCTCACGGCTGTCGGACGCAATCAGGGCATTGGCACACAAACCCAGACGTTTTCCCTGTACTTGAATCGCTCCGATGTCAGTTATCGGCGGGTCCAGAGTCGGGTCTGGGAAATTTATGGAAGATAATTCGAAAGGAGACATGGCCCCGGGCAAAACACCCGGGGCTTTTTTCATGTAAAAATATGATAGTATCTTTTTATGTCAAAACACATTTCTAACAGTTTGGAAGAAACCCAAAAAATTGCCGACGATTTTGTTCATTCGCTTTTTTCCCTATGTCCGACATCGGGGAAAGTATCGGGTAAAGCCGTTGTTGTAGGTTTGTATGGAGAGTTAGGCGCAGGCAAAACGGCGTTTATGCAGTGTATAGCAAAAGCTCTCGGCGTGGGCGAAAAAGTTTTGAGCCCGACATTCGTCATTATGAAAATATATGATATTACGAAAATAGACGATATATCGTCTAAATTGAATTTCGATCATTTGATTCATGTTGATGCGTATCGAATGGATAGCTCCGATGAGCTTTTACACCTCGGCTGGCAGGAAATTATTTCCAATCCGAAAAATCTCATTTTGATAGAATGGCCGGAAAGAGTGACGGATGTAATGCCGGAACATACTCGAGTAAACTTGAGGGTGCTTTCCGATGAAAATTCTAGAGAGATTGAGATTTTGGAATAGTGATATAATTAGGATAATTTCTACAATATTAATTTTTTGTCAATTTCTAATTTCTAAATAATGCCCAATAAAACAAAAAATAAAAAAACACTGGCTTTGCTTGATGTGCATGCTATTTTGCACAGGGCATATCATGCTTTGCCGGAGTTTGAGTCAAACAAGGGTGAGCCGACAGGGGCGCTCTACGGGCTTTGTACCATGCTCATAAAGCTGGTCAAGGATGTAAAACCAGACTATATAGTGGCCTGTTATGATTTGCCCGAACCGACACAGCGTCATGAAGTTTATGCAGACTATAAAGCTGGTCGCAAGAAAATAGATGACAACTTGGTCACCCAGCTCGAGAGGTCCAAAGATGTCTTTACGGCAATGCACATACCGATGTACTCATCTCCGGGATTTGAAGCTGATGATATGCTCGGTACTATAGTTGAGCAAGTGCAAAATATGTCAAAGGGACTCTTTGACATTGATATTGTAATTAGCTCGGGCGATATGGACACTATGCAACTGGTGAGTGGTGATAAAGTTCGCGTATATACATTGAAAAAGGGAATCAAAGACACCATTATATACAACGAAGCTGGAGTGAAAGAGAGATTTGGTTTTTTGCCAAAATTTTTGACGGATTTCAAGGGCCTGCGAGGCGACCCGTCAGACAACATTATCGGAATTAGCGGGATTGGAGAAAAAACAGCCACAGAACTGATTGTCAATTTTGGTTCTATAGAAGATATATATAATAAACTAAAGAAACAGCCGAAAAGTTTTGAAAAAGCTGGAATCAAAAAAAGAATCATTGAACTTTTGAAAGAGGGCGAGGAAGAAGCACTTTTTTCCAAAATGCTGGCAACCATCAGGCGTGACGCCCCAATCCATTTTGTTTTACCTGAAAAAGTTTGGCGAGAAGATGTGGATATGGTAAAAGTCCAGAAATTATTTGCCGAGTTTGAGTTTCGTCAGCTTGGTGTAAAAGTGGCCGAAGTACTTTCTCTCGATTTACCCGCAAACTCTGCAGGAACGGAGAGTCCAGATGACATAGCCGAAGTCGGACTTCTTTTGTGGGTGGTGGATTCAAACAAAACAAGTCCGTTGCTTGACGATATTTTGTCATACACTCGGACGGAGACCTTGATAGATGCTCGTAAGACTTTGAAAAAGACTATACAAGAGCAAGGTCTGACATTTGTCGCTGAGACAATAGAAAAACCTCTCGTGCCTATTATAAAAAAGATGAAAGTTAGTGGGGTAAAAATAGACGTAGAACGACTTCGACTTTTGTCCAAAAAATATCACGCAGAACTGGAGTCTCTGGGAAAGCAGATTTGGAAAATAGTTGGACAGGAGTTTAATATTGCCTCGCCTAAACAGCTCGGAGAAATGCTTTTTGTCAAAATGGGATTGAAGCCGAAAAATCAAAAGAAAACGGCAAGTGGGGGGTTTTCCACAAAAGAGTCAGAATTGGAGAAACTTCGTGATGAACACCCGATTGCCGGACTTGTTCTTGAATATCGCGAATTGGCAAAACTTCTCGGTACATATATAGATACGATACCAACACAAGTGGCAGAGGACGGCAGGCTTCACGCTGATTTCTTGCAGACAGGCACCACAACAGGCAGAATGGGTTGCGAAAATCCAAACCTGCAAAACATACCAAATAAGACAGAGCTTGGACTGGAGATTCGCAAGTCATTTATTGCAGAGAAAAGTTACAAGCTTGTGGCTTTTGATTATTCTCAGATAGAGCTTCGTATTGCCGCTTTCCTCTCGGGTGATAAAAAGTTGCTCCAGATTTTCAAAAAGGGCCTTGATGTTCATACTGCGGTGGCAAGCGAAGTTTTTGCAGTCCCTCCGTCTGAAGTAACAAAAGACATGCGTCGCAAAGCCAAGGTTATAAACTTTGGTGTGATGTATGGTATGGGTGTGACAGCACTCCAGAAAAATATCGGTACGGGGAGAGAAGAAGCCAAGATATTTTTGGATAATTATTTTCAAAAGTTTTTAGGTTTGGCGGAGTATTTGGAAAAAGTTAAAAGAGAAACAGCACAAAAGGGCTACACAGAAACATTCTTTGGTCGTCGCAGGTATTTCCCAGACATCCGCTCCAAACTGCCTTTTATGCGCGCTTCTGCCGAGCGTATGGCCGTGAACGCGCCTATACAGGGTACAGAAGCTGATATTATAAAACTAGCAATGATAGAAATTGATCAATTTTTGGAAAGCAGGGATTTAAAAAAAGATGTCAAGTTGCTTCTTCAAGTTCACGATGAACTTGTATATGAAGTCAACGAAGAAGTGGTCAAGTCAATCGCTCCGGAAATTCAAAAAATAATGGAAAATATTATTCTGCCGGAGAAAATTTTTGGAATAAAAATTACAACCAATGTATCTGTCGGCGATAATTGGGGAGAGATGGTACAAATGTAAATATATGTTCTATTTTTTACACGGTACAGATACACACAAGGCACGCAGGAAACTTCACCAGTTTTTGGATTTGGCAGAGAAAAAGCGTCCTCTGGCAGAGTTATTTAAGATAACCACAGAAAACTGGAGTGAGGGGCAGTTTGATGAACTGCTTGTATCTCGTGGTTTGTTTGAACAAAAATATACTGTGGTTCTAGATAATCTTTTCGAAAGAAAAGAAATAAAAGATTACATATTAGAGCGTATGGAAAATGTTGCCACCTCTGAACAAATATTTTTGATGTTAGAAGGAAAGGTGGATGGGCCAACACTGAAAAATATAGAAAAATTTTCCAAGCAGGTGGAGGAGTTTGCAAAGTCTGAAAATATTAAACACTCGGTGTTTAATATTTTCTCCATTACGGAAGGACTGGTTCGGAAAGATAAGAAGCATCTTTGGATATCATATGTTGATTTGCTTTCAAAGGGTGCTCCCGCAGAAGAAATTCACGGCATACTTTTCTGGCAAGTTAAGAATATGATTCTGGCAAGCAAAGGAGGTAATCAGAAAGAAACAAGACTTTCACCTTTTGTTTACAAAAATGCCCTGACGGGAGCCAGAAAATATAGAACTGAAGAGCTCGTCACGATGTCCTCGCAATTAGTTGATATGACTCACCGAGTTAGACAAGGAGAAGGAGAGCTTGAAATAATGCTAGAGAAGTGGATTTTGGAGAAATAGAAATTGGACTTTTAGGATTTTTCTGCTATATTACAAAGGTAATTTCTAATTTTCAATTTCTAATTTCTAAACAAAATTTTGCGCCTATAGCTCAATGGTAGAGCATTCGCCTTTTAAGCGATCGACCATGGTCCGATTCCATGTAGGCGCACATGAGATTTAGCTCTAGGAATATTCAAGAAATAATTAAAATCTTATAAAGGCAGATCAAATGCCAGAAATCCTGGGCCGGTGAAGAGTAGTGAAAGTAATATTATACCTGCTAGTGCGTATGAAACTATTTTTTCCTGTGATAAAGCACCTGTTTTTCTGGTTGTATAAAAATCAAAAATGATTACGATAAACGCCAAGATGGCCGTGATTTGGGTGTAAAGACCCATAACTAAAAGCGCTCCAACTATGGCATACACAGCTGACGAGACTTTGTATTGTTTACCTAATCTTTCACGCCCAATAGAAAATATGAAAACACCGCAAGCAAGGCGAAGTAAAAACGGAGCCAAAAGTCCAAATGAAAGCAATTCTGGAAATGTAGAAAGGGGATGCATTCTCATATTGTAATACAATATGAGAAAATTTTCAATTTCTGTCCAAATAATCATTTTCAAAAAAATTTTTGGAAATGATTATTTGGACAATAAAACAGTCAATTTTCATTTAGAAACTATGCTATAGTTCCAAAATGAAAACAAGAAAAGAAATAGCCGTTTTGCTTCACAATATTCGCAGTACACATAACGTTGGCTCTATTTTCCGCACGGCGGACGCTCTTGGTATTTCCAAAATCTATATATCTGGATACACTCCTACTCCCTTGGATAAATTTAACAGACCACGGAAGGATATTGCAAAAACCGCCCTCGGTGCAGAAAAAACGATTGGCTGGGTGTATGGTAAAACTCCAGAAGAAATAATAAGCAAACTTAAGAAAGAAAAATTTGAAGTTGTTGCTTTAGAGCAGGGGGAAAATTCTGTTGATTATAAAAAAGTAAAAGTATCCAAAAAAGTTTTATTTATTGTTGGCAATGAAGTTGATGGAATTGAGAAAAGAATTTTAAAATTATGCGATGTTGTCGCCGAAGTTCCAATGAATGGCAAAAAAGAGTCACTCAATGTTTCCGTTGCTTTTGGTGTAGCTCTCTTCCGCATTTTAAACATCTGATTATGGATAATATAAAATAATGCGGTCGTTGCATTTCGTAGTATGTCAAATTATGCATACATTTTTTATATCCAAAATTTTGGTTTAATACGTGATGGAGTCCACTATTTTCCCCAAATTATCATATAAGACGATATTTTCGCGATTCATTTTCCAGAGAGAGGCGTTTCGCCTCAAGTACACTCGCCATTCGTGTTGGTAGAAGTCGCTATCTCCTTTGTGTGTGTTTATGCACGAGCCGTAGTTTATTTTTGTAGAAATAAAGGTTGTGCATTCGTGGCTCCAGTTTGCTGGTAAGGTATTTGTTTCTATCCTACAGCTTGGGAATGAATCTATATAATCAAAACAAGCATCGTTTATTACTCTGTTCGGTATACTGGAGAGGTCTTCATTGCGAGGCAGAGGGCAATTGCTGTTTATATATGGCACAAAATTTTGAAATTGTTCGAGGTAGCCGGAACATTTATTCAGTTTAAAACTTGCCCCATTTGGCGAGATGCCGGTGACCAAATACATGGTATCGCCATTTTCCAAATAAATGCCCTCTTCGCTGTTTAACATACCAGTGAAGAAAAGATATGTGGCTTTGGGAATAGTAACGCTTGCTCCGCTCGAGGTGCTTTTGACTGTCCAGCCGGTAAGGTAGATTTGTTCAGGAACCTGCCCCTTCATCTGTATGGTGATATATTCTTGGGATGGGTCGGTAGAGCGATTTACATAGCCAATAGAAACTTTTTCACTAAATACGGATTTATTTTTTTCTGTTTCCAGATTTTTAATTTGACGCTCTACTTCCTTTATTTTTTCTTCTATTTGAGACTTTTGTGGTTGCTTAATTGGGTCACCTGGATAAAAAAGTCCGCGATGAGGGTTTTTTACTCCGCCAAATGCGGCAATAGCTATAATAATAAGTATCCCGATAATCGCCAAATAATGATCGCGTTCCATAACATTATATTAGCATATTTTAGTTGATTTACTTTTGATGTATATTGCAGAAATGTCCACTTCTACCACTGATAACTTTTCGCACAATCGTTCCTTGGCAATTCTTCTTTAGGCATTTTTCTTTAGCTCGCTTGTAAACTTTGTGAGCGTTTTGGAAATTTCCACGCTCCCCGTATATATTGCGATAATCAGACATGGAGTCTCCGCCCATTTTTATAGATTTTGTCAAAATTTCCTGTATTCCTTTGCATATCTTTTTTATTTCTGTATCGCTTAGTGTTACTACTTTACGTTCAGGATTGACTCCAGCTTCCCACAAAACTTCATCGGAATAAATATTGCCAATGCCAGAGACAGTACTTTGGTCCATAAGAACAGTTTTTATCTTGCCATTTGGTTTTAATTTTAGTTGTTTCTCAAATGTTTTCAAGGACAAGTTGTCTAGGGGTTCTGGACCAAGATATGATAGGTCGATTATTTCATTTCGTTTACTTGTTTCAAATAGAATCACTTTTGCAAACTTGCGCATATCAGAGAAGGCCAGATGCTTGCCGTTTGAAAGTATAAAAATGAGGTGAATGAATTGATTAAATGAATCTTGTAAGAGCCCCTTCTCTACCGGCACCCATTTTTCTTGTTTTTGTTTAGAAATTGGAAATTGGAAATTAGAAATTCTTTTGTACTTTCCATACAACAGATGCCCCGTCATTTTCATGTGTATTAAAATTGTCTTACCTCCCGAAAGATGAATCAATACATTTTTCCCTCGCCTTTCCGCATTTTTTACTTTTTCTCCCGCAATTTCTTTCTTGAAGTACTCAAAATATTTTCTACTTTTTATGTTATCAGTGCGTTTGTTTGCCGTGCGAACATAGTAATCTGACCATACATCTCGTATGGAAAGTTTCGGCAAGACTTCGTTTAGACCTTTTACAGTTGTTGTTACCTCGGGAAGTTCAGGCATAATAAGAAATGTAAAGTGTAAATATCAAAATGTAAAATTGAACTTAAATTTTTTATTTTTCATTATTATTTTGCACTTTGATATTTACATTTTTAATTATTCATGACAGTAACTTCAAGGCTTTTTTCACTTTCTCTCCAGTGTCAGAAATATCCGAAACTTTCTTTAATGCTTCGCGCGCTTCACGTTCACTATAGCCAAGGGATTTTAGTGCTTCCAGAGCATCAACATCTCCGGAAATAAATTCTCCGCCTGAAACATCGACAAATTTATCTTTCAGTTCCAAAACGATTTTCTCGGCGCTTTTTTTGCCAACCCCGGAAACTTTTGTGAGGTGAGTGACATCGCCTGTGGCGATGGCTTTTCGGAGATTTCGCAAACTGGCCACAGTCATAATGGCCATGGCGGACTTCGGTCCTATGCCAGAGACAGTGATGAGGAGTTCAAAGAAATTCAGTTCTTCTCTGGTAGTAAATCCGTACAAATCCAAAGCGTTTTCCCGTACAGCAAGATGCGTCCAGAACTCTGTCGTAGCTACCGTCTTGTCTTTATTGCCTCCACTTCGTTTCGGCGGGATAGGCTCCAGGACTGCTGTGTTTGTGTATATTTTGTACCCAATTCCACCAACATCTAAGATAACTGACTTTAAGTCATTTTGGATTATTGTGCCTTTGAGATAGCTTATCATGACCCTATAATACTCTATTTACAAAGTTCGGACTATAGTATAGTATCTCCCTATGCCAATAACAACATCAGCTAAAAAAGCTCTCCGCTCCTCGAAACACAAGAGGGGATTTAATATTGTAAAAAAGGAGCTTATAAACAAAGCCATAAGGCAAGTTAAAAAGCTCATTTCTGAAAAGAAATTTAAGGAAGCAAAAGATTTTTTCCCTCAAGTTCAGAAAATTTTGGACAAGTCCGTCAAAACAGGATTACTAAAGAAAAACACCGCTTCTCGTAAAAAATCTCGCATCAGCGCAATGATTAAAAAAGCAGCCTAATCAAAAACCGCCGGAAGGCGATTTTTGATTTATTGTGCTCTCGTCTGGAGTCGAACCAGAATTTTTCCCTTCGCAGGGGAATGTCCTATCCATTGAACGACGAAAGCTAAGGGGACACTTACACATGAGGTAATCCTCAGGGGCATAATCAACTTATCACAAAATTTTTAGAATCCAAAGTAAATGAGGAACTTCTCCAATAGCGGTTCAGTATGCTCTTCTTCCTGCAAATGTTTGAAAAGAATCAATTTTACTTCTTCGGGCTCTATGTCGTTTATCAGGATAACGATGTAAGGCATGAGAATTTTTTTTGATTTCAACAGGACTTTTGGATGTGCTTGCCCTGTTTCAACCCAGAATGAATCAAGATTTGCATAGGAGTAGCGGGTTTTGTCCACAGTTACTCCATTCTCGTCTACTTCTACATTTATAATCTTTGGGTGTCGCGATGCAAAAAGAGAAAGAGTAAAAGAAGAGACAATAATCAGAATGGCGAAAATTATATTATTTAAAATAATAGCAATAAGACTGATTGATATGGTGACAATTGCCACAATCCAATACCAATCGGCGGTTTTTTGACGATATAGATATTCGGGCGCCTGCCAGGTTAATTTTTCCGTTGTCATTAGGCTATTCTAACACACTTGTTTGGGGAACTTCCCGAGGTTCTTTGGGTAAAATAGCAGAGGCGATTGTTATGGCACAGCTGATAAGGGCCAGATTTTTTATAATGTACTGACCTTCAAGGGTTGGCACGAATATGACTGTCCACATGCTGGGGATGATAAATAGTGGTAGAGCTACCATAATCATATGGAGGAAAAAGAGTCCTAGAGCCAGACGTTCTTTGCCAGGGACAAGAAAAAGTATGCCGATAAGCATTTCAAAAAGCCCAAAGAAAACAATAAATATTCCAAAAGATAAAAATGGCACATACGCTAGAGTTTTGCCAAAAAGACTCTCCACCATTTCACTGGCCGGGCTTTGTCCCACTACTTTCAAAAGTCCAAACCAAAAATAAATGACGAACAAGGCAAGACGAGAAAAAAATACAGATGCTTGTTTTATATTCATGTGTATAATAGTATCATTAATTATTTATTAACAAAAGTGGAATGAATAAAATTATAACAATCGTTGTTCTTTTAATTGTAATCGGTGCTGGGATTTTTCTGTATAACGACAGGAAAACAAATCAAGATAGTAGAACAATAACGACAGACATTGAGACTGTTAGGCTTGAAAATATTGTCCCTTCCTCTGCAATGTCGCCGACAGTCAAGGAATTCACTGTTGTCGGAACGAATTTTTCCTACGAGCCAAAAATTATAACCGTCAAAAAAGGCGATACGGTCAAAATTATTTTTAAAGACAACGAGGGTTTCCATGACCTGAAAATATCTGGATACGATGTGATAACAGAGCGTATAAATGCCGGTTCCGAGAGCTCGGTGCAGTTTGTTGCCGATAAAACCGGCAATTTTGAATATTTCTGCACTGTCGGTAACCACCGCGCCCAGGGCATGAAAGGGACGCTTGTGGTGACAGAATAAAAATTAAAACTGCCAGTCAATTCGCTGCAATGCGGAGGAGGTGAGATTCGAACTCACGAACCAGTTGCCCAGTTTCCGCTTTTCAAGAGCGGTGCCTTAAACCTCTCGAGCCACTCCTCCGCGCTACAGCGAATTAGTTAAATATAGCTATTTCTCCTACGTTTTTTCAATTGTTTCAACTGTGTATTTCCGCGCCACAAAATGGATATAAATGATGTCCAAAATGCCAAGTGTGTTTACAAGTAATAAAATAATAAACCACTTTTTGTGTGACAGTTGAGCGGCTTTCCACAGGGCAACTCCTTTCCACGGGATTGACCATAGTGTTATCACAATAAAAAGCCAGATTGGTAAACCATTTAATACCGTATCCATTACGATATTCTAGCTTTTTTTAAGGTAATAATCAAATATGCCACATACGTTACAATCATGCTATAGCATGATTGTAACGTATGTGGTGCGATGCAAATTTGATAATTTTAGGTTAAAATGTCAGGTATGAAGTATTTGGGTATTGACTATGGTGCAAAAAATGTAGGACTTGCTATTTCAGACGAGTCAGGCAATTTTGCTTTTCCCTTAAAAGTTCTAGAGAATTCAAAAGACATAATAGACGATATATCGTCTATTTGTAAGGAAAACAATATTGGGGAAATTGTGGTAGGGGAGTCGAGGAATTTCGCTCAACAGGAAAATGAAATAATGAAAAAAATTAGCCCATTTGTAAAAGATTTGGAAGAAAAACTAGGCCTGCCTGTCCATATGCATCCTGAGTTTTTGACATCCATGGAAGCAGAGCGTTTGCAAGGCAAAAACGACATGCATGATGCTTCTGCTGCCGCTCTTATATTAAAAAGTTACTTAGACACAAATAAGTTGTGATATAATTAAATTAATGAAGTTCAATAAAATTTTTGAGGCATTTCCTCCACCAAAATTTCTGAACATACCATTTGCCGGTCTATCCATTTCGGATTCGGCTATTCACTGTATTCAGTTTGGCAAAAAAGATGGACGGATTTATATAGAAAAATACGCTGAAGTAGAACTCTCCCCGGGGACTATTGTTTCTGGAGAAATGCACGATAAAGAAAAAGTTCTAAATATATGGAAAACATTGAAAAAAGACCTAGGATTTGAGCATGTCAAAATATCTTTGCCTGAAGAGAAAGTGTATATCTTTACGGCAAAAATTCCCATTGTCAAACCTGAAGAAGTTTTAAGCGCAGTGGAATCCAAAATGGAAGAGTCTGTGCCGGTTTCTCAGAGCGAACTTCTCTTTGATTATGTTGTAGTGGACCATCGTGATAAGGGACATTTGGATGTAGTGGTTACGGCCTTACCCATAAGCGTCATTGATATGTATGTTGGAATGGCCGAAACCGCCGGACTTTCTCTTCTTGCTTTGGGAATAGAATCTCAAGCTATAACCCGAGCACTATTGCCGAAAGGAAGCCGTGGTACTTCGCTTTTGGTTCATTTTGGAAAAGAAAAGGTCGGTTTGTATGTTGAGAGCGACCGTCTTGTTCGCTTCACATCCACCATTTTACTCCAGCGCGGGCCAATTCCAAACCCTGATTTTTTATCGCAAGAAGTTAAAAAGCTTTACACATATTGGCATACCTTGAAAGAAAATTTAGACAAGCCGGAAAAGAAAATAACCCAGATAATTGTAGTTGGTGAGAATATTCCGGAATGGGTTATACTAACCCTCTCAAATCAAAGTGGCACACCGATAGTTTTAGGAAATGTTTGGACAAATGCTTTTGATGTAAATCTTTTCACGCCGGCTATCCCATTTCCTGATTCTCTTCGCTACGGACCGGCGGTAGGACTAGCCCTTCCTTCGGATACGTTAATATAAGTAAACTCTAAACAACGAAACATGTTCAATCTTCTTCCTCAAAATCTAAAACAAAAAATAAAATCGGAGTATGCTCTGCGTCGCATGGTGGTTATCCTTTCATTTGTTATTTTTTTGCAAGTTTCCTCTATAGTTTTTACTCTTCCTTTGTGGTTTATTTCCGGGTTTAAGGAGAAAGAAGCTGTTTTACAAAAAAAATATATGGATAATTCAACATTATTCAAAAATACAGATTCCATATCTGATATTGTTTTTGATACCAATGCCAAACTAAGAGTTATAAATAATGTTCTTTCATATCCGAAATTCAGACCTCTTGTGGACATTATTATTCAAAGCAAATCAGAGAACATATATATTAGTGGAATTAATTATAAATATACAGACGTAACGACTGCAAATATAGTCATTATAGGTATTGCCAACAAGCGTGAGGACTTGGTGGCATTTGTAAAAACTCTGGAGGGGACTAAAGTATTTCAGACTGTTCACTTACCGGTTGGAAATCTAGCTCAAGATAAAAATATAAATTTCTCTATAGAAATCTCCCTAATATGAACAATATAAATTCTCTTAAAAAAATACTGGTTGTCCTCATTATCTGCATAATATGGTTTTGCTCAATATACTATATTATTTTCTCCAATATAAAAAACAAAAATGAGCAAACAGGTCGTTTGATAAGTGAACTGAATGCACAAGTTAAAAAACAAGAAAATTCCCTTTTGGTAGAGAGAATGATAAAAAATGCAGATTCGAATATCAATCTAATTGATAGTTCTATAATCGCCAAGGATGGGGATGTTGGATTTATTGAAAATTTGGAAAGAATAGCAAGGGAGAGTGGGCTTGAAATGACTATTCAGTCACTTATTTTTGAAGACGACCCGTCCTTTGCTTCCACTACTCTAACCAGTTTGAAAATCACGGCAAAAACAAAAGGGGCCTGGCTTGGTAGTTATAAATTTTTGGCACATATGGAATCTTTGCCCTTCAAAATAAAAATCAACAAGTTTGTTTTGGTCAAAAATATAAGTGATGCAGATTCTGAAATAAAAAATGCTGAACCGTCTTTATGGGAGAGTACATTTGAAATCCGAGTCTTAAAATACAAATAATATGTCAAAATTTTTAGAACAAATTAAAAAGTTACTCCAAAAACTCCAAGTGTCCGAAGATTCTTATAGAAAAGACGGCATACACCCAAAGCGTGATTGGAGGATTTTTTTGACATCTACATTCATCATTTTTTCTCTCTCCGCTCTGATATCGTTCTATATTTATGTCCAGATTGACGAGGGCGGATTCTTCGCAGTCAAAGAAGATATTTTACCAAGCAATGTGGAAATTGATTCAGAACTTTTGAAAAAAACAGTGGACGAAATAAATCTGCGGGAAGTTTCTCTCCAAGCTCTCAAACAAAATAAAACCACCGTACCTGACCCATCTCTATAATTGTGCTCTCGGTAAGAATCGAACTTACATTAGTGGCTTAGAAGTCCACGGTTCTATCCATTGAACTACGAGAGCAATAACACAACATTAACACAATTTAACAATTAAATTAAGAGAATTTTTGTGCGGGATACAGGGCTCGAATCTTACAGATTCAGTATCCCAATTGGATATTTTATTTCGTAAACTCATAAAATACCTCAATCGGGCTTCGAGCCCTGACGTAAAGTCATAACATGACTTTACTCATCACACACAAAAAATTTATAACAATTTTTGTGCGGGATACAGGGCTCGAACCTGTGACCTTCGCTGTGTAAAAGCGCTGCTCGTACCAACTGAGCTAATCCCGCATGTTTATGTACTCAATTTCTTTTTTTTTCGATATAAACAACTTCAATATTGCTCATTCTACTTGTAGAAATATTTTGTCTATTTTTGTGTTCGTGTAATCTGCGAATCAGGTTATTTGTCATACCTTTATAACAGTTACCCTCATTATCTTTTAGAACATATAACAGTATACATGGAATATATACCAACTGAGCCCGTCCGAACGGATTCATCCGGGCGGGCTAATCCCGCAATATAGTGCTTTTAGAGTACAGCATATTGTCTACTTTGTAAAATCGTGTAGAATAGACTAAATGAAAATACCGAATTGTGTGGGAATAATAATGGATGGCAATCGCAGATGGGCAAAAAACAAAGGCATGTTAGCTCTAAAAGGTCATCATGCCGGAGGAGAGAAACTTAAAGAGGTTGTACGTTGGGTAAGGGATGCCGATATAAAGCACGTTATTTTCTATGCCTTTTCAACCGAAAACTGGAATCGTTCCGAAGAAGAGGTTTCCTATTTGTTGAACTTGATAGCAGAGTTTTTGCAAAAAGAGTTTGAAAATTTTCATAAAGAAGGCGGGGTCTTGCATTGTGTCGGCGATATATCCCGATTCTCTCTAGTTTTGCAAAAAATATTGAAAGATGTAGAAGAAAAAACCAAAGACAATTCTGGTCCCCACATTTACCTTGCTTTGAACTATGGAGGAAGACAAGAAATTCTGTCTGCTGTGAAAAAAATTGTGGCAGAAAATCCAAAACAGGAAGATATAACAGAAGAATATTTGGCAAAATATTTACAGACAGGCGATATGCCGGACCCAGATATTATTATCCGCACATCAGGAGAAATGCGACTCTCTGGCTTTTTACCATGGCAAGGGGTGTACAGCGAACTCTTTTTTACACCTGCCATGTGGCCGGACTTTTCCAAAGAAGAATTTTTGAAAATTCTTGAGGAATATGGTGAACGAGACCGTCGTCACGGGAAATAATTTCTAATTTTCAATTTCTAATTTATAAACGATTGAAATCACAAAACGTAGAGATTTTATACGAAGATAAAGATATATTGGCAATAAATAAACCGTCCGGTCTTGTTGTGCATAGCGATGGTAAAACCGCAGAGAAAACTTTGGTTGATTGGATAATATTAAAGTATCCAAAAATAAAAAAAGTTGGAGAGTCGTGGACAACTCCATCAGGTGAAATTATTTATCGTCCCGGCATAGTGCATCGGCTAGATAGGGAAACTTCCGGAGTGATGCTTGTGGCCAAAACACAAAAGGGGTTTGAAAATCTGAAGAAGCAGTTTCAAGAGCACAAGATTGAAAAAGTTTATCACGCCTTTACTTATGGCGAGATGAAAAATGACAGCGGAACAATAGACAGACCAATAGCTCGGAGCAAAAAAGATTTTCGAATGTGGTCTGCCCAACGCGGAGCAAGGGGAGAGCCGAGGGAGGCCATTACTGACTACAAAGTGATAACTCGGGCAAATGGTTACTCTTTTGTACACGTGTTCCCAAAAACAGGGAGGACACATCAAATTCGCGTCCATTTCAAAGCAATAAATTATCCTCTTGTTTCTGACTCTTTATATGCTCCCAAAAGAAAAAATGAGCGAAAAAATAGTCTTGGCTTGGAGCGCGTAGCTTTACATTCATATGGAATTACGTTTACCGATTTAAAAGATAAAAGCCACACAGTAACAGCGCCTTACCCAGGTGATTTTGAAAAAGCTTTTGAAATATTACAAACTTAAAAAAATGATTTTGGTACAATATATTGTACCAAAATGGATGTTCGGAAAAATAAACGTATTATTGCAATTATAAAAAGCATGTGTTAGATTACCATGACGTATGGAAATCCAGTCTTCAGTCAAAATAGCTGACAGAAAGTCTCTTGATATAAAAAGCGGTGATAATGTTCGCGTTTGGCAAAAGATTATTGAGAAAGGTAAAACTCGTCTGCAGGCCTTTGAGGGACTGGTCATTGCCGTAAAACATGGCAAGGAAGCAGGAGGGACTTTTACTGTACGACGCGTGGCGTCAGGTGTAGGCGTTGAGAAAATTTTCCCACTATACTCTCCCATAATTGACTCTATCGAAACATTGAAACGCTCAAAAGTGCGTCGTGCAAAGCTCTATCACATACGAGACAAAGCAGCCAAGGAAATTCGTAGGCAAATGCGAAATATCCGCGCTCTTCCGGATAATACTCCAAGTGTTGACGAAGAGGTCGTAGAAACAAAAGTCACAGAAGCAGTTGCAGAATAAGATTGGTAAGAAAAACATCCTCATAAGATTTCTGCATATGCAGAAATCTTATGAGGATGTTTTTTATGTTGAAAAAAAGTAAAAAATATCATATACTGCATGAATTAATGTCCAGATGGAGAAATTGGCAAACTCGCTACCTTGAGGTGGTAGTGCCGAAAGGCTTGGGGGTTCAAGTCCCCCTCTGGACACAAAACGAATTATGTTATAATAATTACGAGAGTCATACCGCTCAAAACTGTAGAAGAACCCGAAGAAAAACATTGGCTCGGAACCATATTTTAATTTTTCCTGCATTGAGCGGAGTCGAAGTGGGGGAAGAAAAATTTTTAATCATAATCAAACATTATAATTTAGAGAAAAGTTATGGTAAAATTATTCATAATAATTTCAATTATATTTTTAGTTCCTTTGTTTGGAGTGCTTTTTACAGGTCATCCCAGTCCACTCGGAATATTGGGAGTGGCCCCTGTTTTCGGTATTTTAGGTCTGATTGGTGTTTGGTTTCGTAAATCTTTGGGATTAATTCTCTATTCACTAGTCTCATTATTTATTTTTTTATACCCTTTAGCGCTTTCTTACAAAGATGGAGGACTCACTGGAGTTAATTTATCTGAGATACTTAAATCACCAGTTCCTTATTATTTATTATTTTTTCCAATCTCAGCTTTAGTGTTTTGGATAAAACATGAACCTTTTACTCCTTTTTCGTTGCCTAAATTATTTAGAGTGCAGTTGTGGATTATTGTAGTTATTTTAGTTATGTTGCTAATTTTGTACATTGATTCACATGTTATACCCGGAGGCTTCGTGGATTATATACTTAATCTCATAATTCAATAAAATTGATAGGACGTGTTTTACAGACTTGTTCAGAATTAAGAATATGAAACACTCAAAAACAGAACTTTATTTTTTAATTACCCTCCTCTCGGGTATTTTTATACTTTCTTTTTTTATTTTTAAACCTTTTATTTTTGCTCTTATCCTAGCAATAGTTTTTGCAACTGTTTTTGATCCAATTCATAAAAAGGCCCTTATCATCACAAGGGAGAGAAAGGGTTTAGCGGCATTATTGACCACCTTTTTTGTTTTGGTCGTTGTTGTTGTGCCTCTTATTTTTCTGGGTATACAGGTTTTTCAGGAAGCAACCGAGCTTTACTCTTTTCTCATAGAGAATAGTGGTGAGGTCGATATTTCTAGTAATGCCAGTCTGGCTATACAGAACCTGACCAGTTTTTCTCCTGCACGGGTAAACTCTCTCGATGTTAACCTGTATTTAAAGCAGGGATTAAATTGGTTACTCCAGCATCTTGGTCCACTCTTTGCCGGTTTTGCAAAAGTAATAATCAGTATATTTATATTTCTTTTCGCTCTGTATTATTTGTTTAAAGATGGTCACAAATTGAAAAAGACTGTTATCGCACTAAGTCCATTGCAGGATATTCACGATGAAACTATTTTTAATAAAATTGCCATAGCAATTAATTCGGTCGTCAGGGGAAATTTAACCATAGCTGTTATTCAAGGCATATTAACCGCGGTTGGGTTTACTATCTTTGGAGTTCCCAATCCATTTCTTTGGGGTAGTGTTGCGGCAATCTCTGCGCTAGTTCCAAGCATTGGAACAGCTCTGGTCCTTCTTCCAGCCATTCTCTTTCTATATTTTAGTGGAGAGACCTTTTCCGCCCTAGGCCTTTTCCTTTGGGGCATGATGGCAGTGGGACTCATTGACAACTTTTTAGGACCAAAACTGGTTGAACGAGGAATGCGACTCCACCCGTTTCTTATTTTGCTTTCTATCTTTGGGGGTATAAGTTTTTTCGGGCCTCTAGGATTCTTATTGGGACCGCTCGTCCTCAGTCTACTTTTTGCTCTCCTTGAGATTTATTCCGCTATCAGCAAAGAACATGAAGGTCGAAATAAATAAATAAAAAGAATTTGGAAATAAGTTGTTTTTCTGTTATAAATGAGGAGTTAATGGTGGTCGTAGCTCAATTGGTAGAGCATCCGCCTGTGGCGCGGAAGGTTGCCGGATCGTCACCGGTCGACCACCCAAATATTGAATGATATTGTTGAAAGATGTATAGTATATCCTTATGAAAGGAGAATTTTACTCTTATCTTGAGAGCAAAAAATATCAGACAAAATATCGCCAGGAGTTCATTACTATTACAGACGATGTGGAAGAGGTGATACAGAAATCGGGTGTGAAGCGTGGAAGTATTGTTATCCAAACACACCATACCACTTGCGGGATTTGGGTCAATGAAAATGAGAAAAATTTGATTGGCCCTTCGGAGAGGCTTGGTTATGCATCAGATTTACGCAAAGTTTTGGACAAATTTGCCCATCCTGCCGATGAATATGGACATAACGATATTTGCCATTCTGAAAACAAAACAGGCAAACGCACTACCCATCTCTGTGAACCAGACGAAAACGGAGTAATCAATGAATGTGTCAACGGGCACGCTCACGCCCAAGCTCTCTTGATTCATCCATCCATTTCGCTTATCGTGGAAGATGGCAAGCTCCTGAAGGGAGGCTGGCAGGAGATAATGTTGGTTGAGTTAGACCATGACAGGGAGCGACAAGTCTCTTTTCTTGTTGCTGGATTAAAATAAACATTTTGGTACAGTATACTGTACCAAAATGTTCCAACGTATTTATGGAACATATCTTACAAAATATTTTAGTTGCAGAAAGATCAGACGATTATGAACTGCTTGATAGCGGGGATGGTCAAAAGTTGGAGCGATACGGTAGGGTGGTTCTTTCTCGTCCTGACCCACAAGCTTTGTGGCCAAAAATGTTATCAAAATCGAAATGGGACGATATATCGGCTAAATTCGAACGAGTCAGGACAACAGGCAAATGGCAGATAATGAAAGAAATTTCTGATCCATGGCAGGTGACACTTGAGGGAATTACTTTTTCCTTAAAACTTTTACCGTCAAAACACATAGGGCTTTTCCCAGAACAGTCGGCACAGTGGGAATGGATTGCGGACAAAATACAAACTAGAACCACACAAGGTAACCCTGTGTATGTTCTAAATTTGTTTGGTTATACGGGAGGAGCATCTTTAGCTTGCGCCAAAGCCGGAGCAGAGGTTACTCATGTTGATTCCTCAAAGTTTGCTGTGGATTTGGCGATGAAAAATCGTGACCTTTCTGGATTAAAAGAAAAACCAATTAGATTTATTGTAGATGATGTTCGTAAGTTTGCAGAAAGAGAAATCAAGCGTGGTAGTAAATATGATATCATTATTTTGGACCCACCTGTATATGGTAAGGGTCTAAAAGGAGAAGTTTGGAATATTGAAAATGATCTGATGTCGCTTCTTCTACGATTAAAAAATATCATTTCTTTGGAGCCACTTTCTGTAATGTTGAATGGCTATGCCTCGGGGTATTCTAGTATGACATATTCTCAAATGCTTTTTTCTGCATTTTCTGATTTTGGAGGTAAAGTTTCATTTGGTGAACTTGCTATAAAAGAATCTTCTGGAAACAGATTATTATCATCTGGCATATTTGCAAGGTGGCTAAAATAAGTATTATTTTTAGCTTTTTCTAGATCTTCAAACGAATTAATTGGCATCCATTTTTTTGTTGTAATTGCGGTAATGGGAAATGTTTCTCTTTGAGCTAAAATTGTATGTGGAAGGCCATACTCTCCGTTTTGGATGATAATTCCAGGACTGTCAAATATGTGAGTATCAATCACATATGACCCTATAGATACTAGCGCCCCATCCTTTTTTTCTTTTTCTGTAAGAGGATGAAATCCTGTTACATGACTATTGTCATCGATGTGAATACTGTCATACCCCGGCATTTTAGCGTGTTGTATACCAAAAGCTCGTAGATGAAGGAGATGCTCCTCCAGCTCTTCTTTATTGTATATATCATCACCATTTAACACCAAGAATCTTTCTTTTGGAGTAAATTTTTCTCTTGCACAAAGAAGTGCCCCAAAAGTTCCATTTATTCCAGTTTGTTCAATATATGTGATAGGGCGTCCATTTGAGATATTTCCGCTGTGCGATATAATTTTTGCTTTGAGATGGCTGACTATTATTATTATTTCATCAATCGATTTTGGTAATGATCGGAGTGTACGGTCAATAGTAGCAATACCCCCGATTTTTAACAGAGGTTTTGGTGTGTGTTCTGTAAGTGGCAAGAGACGAGTGCCTTTTCCTGCGGCAAGTATAACGACTTTCATTCTTACATCGTATTGCTTTACAGATTTTTTGGCAAGAAAAATGGGGCCACTTTGGGCCCCTAAATTGAAAGAACAAGGTCGTTGTATTTGGCAAGAAGATTTTTTGGATATTCCACAGGGTCAGATAGTCGGCCTTCATACGGAATAGAGTCAATGCCTTGCTTACAGCGCATATATCGTACAATCATCCGCATATATCCGAGACCAAATGTTTCCCGCCTCTCCATGATTTCCTCGAAGCTCATAAAACGAACCTCGATTATTTCATTGGTTGGCTCTTGCAGAATTTCTCCTGAAAATATTCGAGTTTCATAGAGAAAAACAATTCCATTTGGACGTTGCACAAAACAGGCAATGAGTTTGAGTTCCTTCTCGTCTATTAGGGTTCCTGCTTCCTCCTCTGTTTCTTCCTGAGCAGCATGCCGAGGCGATTCTCCTCGCTCAATATTTCCGCCCGGGAGCATCCATTTTTTCTCTCCATAATTTTGCCGTACAACCAACATCTCGTCAGTAGGACTTAGGACGATAACATTTGCTCCATTCCCACGCTCTTTTTTCATAAAAGACCTCCTATTTTACCTTACTATGTTTTTAAAAATTTTGCCACTTCCTTCTCAATTTTCATTGTTTCAGCAGGGGAATACCACTTTATTCTGTTATCTCGTTTAAACCATGTCATCTGCCGTTTGGCATAGCGCCAGATTTCTGTTTCTAGCTTTTTTATAAGTTCAGCTTTGGTTATTTTCTTTTGTAGATATCGAGAAAGATATCTATATTCAAGACCAAGTTCATTCATGCGCTTCCATGAAAGACCGTTTTTGTGTAGATTTCTTACCTCCCTTATCATACCTTCTCTAATTCGCGCGAATAGGCGAATATGGATTCGTTCTTTCGATATTTCTGGTTTGGCATTCAGTCCAATTTGTAAAAATTTGTAAGTTTTTCTATTTGGACGATATATCGGTGGTATTTTTCCTAAAGCGGCGACTATCTCAATGGCTCGGATTAGTCTGACAGGATTTTTGCTACCCTGTTCCTTTGCTATATTTTTTGCTCGTCTAGGATCAAGTTTGTTTAGTATCTCAAACAGTTCCGATACAGTTTTCTTTCCTAGTTTTTTTCGTAATTCTTTGTTTGGAGGTACTTCAGGCAAACTAATATTATATACGATATATCGTATATAAAATCCTGTACCACCGCATATTATTGGTAGTTTTCCTCTAGATAAAATATCTTTGATTTTTTCTTCCGCGATTTTTTTCCATTCTGAAACAGTAAAAACTTTTTTGGGAGAAACAATATCAAGCATGTGGTGGGGAACACCTTGCATCTCCTTTTTTGTGATTTTCCCAGTGCCTATATCAAGCCCTTTATATACCTGCCGTGAATCAGCGGAAATAACTTCGCCATTGTACCTTCTAGCCAGTTTTACAGCCAAATCTGATTTTCCGGTGGCAGTTGGACCGAGAATAACTAAAATTTTATGCATTTTTGTGCTGTAATTATACACTTTGCGCGAACCTTTTTCGAGCGGAAACTGGACGAATGAATCAGTCCCGCCACCGCCTCGCAGAGCCTCGGCGGACACCAAAGAAAAATGTTCCTTGCTTTTCGGATTTGCGCGCGACCAATTTCTTCTAAAAAGGAAAGGACAATTCGGATGTCGCAAGCGGAGGAGGAGGAGAGATCCGCTATGAGGAATCCTCCGCTTGCTCCGCTGTTTTCTTTTGGCGAAATTCGGGACTGACAAAAAATCTTAGCTAAACTTAATCTGAAAACTGAACATACCCATACCGCAAACGCCTTGCAATGTTTCTCCTGATTTTTGCGTACCAATATCAATTTCTGTTTCTCCCGTTTGGGGTAAGATTTTTTGATATCCGATTGAATGAATTGCAAGTGATGCTGAACAATCATATGTCCCATCTGTTTTTACGATGAGTTTTGTCGGGATACCTGCCTGTGCCGTACTCACTCTTGGCGAGTACCCGCTCTTGGCGTTAATAGTGATATATTGCACGCCATCTTTTATCACACTATTTTGGACTGTCTGATTTGAAGCAGTTTTGGTATTATTGTTTGATTTAGAACTGCCAACAAAAATAATCCCAAGTCCAATGACAAGGGCAATTGTGAGAATAATTGAAGCAGTTTTATTCATAAAGTGATTATAACAACAAACGAGCAAAAATCAAAAATAAAAATAGTTTTTATTTTTAGTTTTTGCGAGAGCCGTTGTTATATTGTACCCAGTTATATATCAAAAATTAAATGCTGAATAAAGGATTGATGATACCGAGTCCGGCAAGTCCAGCGAGAAGTGCAAACAATCCAAGACCTATTACAATTATTCCTGCGGATTTAAAAAAAAGTGGTGCGTGTTTTGAGTGTGCAAATGACACTGAACCGAATGAAAGCAATGCAAGTATTGGCAACGTCCCAAGCGCAAACGAAAACATAATGAGAAGCCCAGACATAAATGATCCACTAGAAAGTGCGGCAACTTGCATTGATTGGGTGAATCCACATGGCAAGAAAAATGTACCAAAACCAATGATAAGTGGTGTAAGTGTTTTGTGTTCTATTTTTCTAAAAAAATTAAAAATTGCAGGAGATAAAGCAATTTTATTTTTTGCGAATACTCCTACCAAGTTTAAACCAAGGAGTATCATAACGGCTGATGCAGTAATTCCCAGTATTGCTGTAAATGTAAAACTAATACCTATGGCGTTTCCAATCAATCCGAGAACCCCGCCCAAGATTGTAAAACTAACGAGCCTTCCAACGTGGAAAAGTACAAAATTCTTTTTGTCGCTGATATTGTCTTTGGAGACTGTCGCCGATAGGGAAAGAACAAGCCCACCAACAATAGCAAGACAACTAGAAACTGATGCGATTAGACCAATGATAAAACTTGTTGCTGGTGTGGCAGTGCCTCCGATACCGAGATTCAATATTCCTGATTTTTGTAAAATAAAAAATAAAACAAGAAACGCAAGACCGATTGGAATAGCTTGCCAAATAACCCCGTTATTTTTATCTTCTTTAGTAATTTTCTCAACCGAAAGAGTATAGCCGTTGTGTTTTATTTTTTCATTCAGCATTTCTGCTAACTCGTGTTTACTGTTATCAAGTTCAGTTTCAACTGATACAATTTCGCTTTTCAAATCAACGTGAGTATTTTGTATTCCTATTTGTTCATTTAAAATATCTTCAATCAAGATTTTGCATGAAGCACAATGAGTACCCGATACATGAAATGTGTATGTTTTCATATTATAATTTCTTTGCCTTAATTCTTAATGAGTTCGACACAACTGATACGGACGATATTGCCATAGCAAAACCAGCGAAAACTGGCGAGAGCAACCAACCAAAGACTGGATAGAAAGCCCCGCCGGCAAGTGGAATGCCAACAATGTTGTAAATAAACGCCCAGAAAAGATTTTGTTTAATTCCGTTCATTGTCATTTTTGATAATTTTACCGCTTTGACGAGTTTTGAAATGTCGCCACCGAGTAGAGTAATACCTGCTGATTCAATCGCTACATCTGTCCCTGTTCCCATAGCAACCCCGACATCTGCTTGGGCAAGAGCAGGGGCATCATTTACACCATCGCCCACCATTACCACAATATCTCCTTTAGTTTGTAAGTCCTTGATAATATTTAATTTATCCTCTGGCATTACCTCTGCAAAAACTTTATCAATACCCACAATTTTAGCGATATATTCGGCTGTATTTTTGTCATCACCCGAAAGCATTACCACTTTCTTTTTCAATTTATGTAATGCTTTTACTGTTTCAATTGCTTCGGGCTTGATAGGATCGGCGACAAAAACTATTCCGAGTAATGCGTTTTTATTTGCAAGCAATACTGGCGTTTTGCCTTGCTTCGTTTCCTGTTCCAAAGATTGAATGTTGTATGGAATATTTAAGTCAGAAATTATTTTTAGATTACCTGCAAAATATTCGGTATCGCCAATCGTTCCTTTAAGACCTTTGCCTTTTATGATTTCAAAATTTGAAATACTTTTTGTATCAATATTTTTTTCTTTTGCGTAATTTACTATTGCATGGGCTATGGGATGTTCAGATTTACTTTCAAGTGTTGCGAGGATTGAGATAATTTCTTTCTCGTTTTTGTTTCCCAAAACCTCTACTTTTGTCAGTTCAGGTTTGCCTTTTGTGATAGTTCCTGTTTTATCAACCACAACGATATTTGCTTTATGAAGTGTTTCAAGTGCAGTAGCATCTTTAACTAAAATGCCTTCTTTTGCGCCCTTACCAACTCCGACAATGATTGCCGTAGGAGTGGCAAGACCAAGCGCGCACGGACAAGCAATAACAAGTATTCCTACAAATGAAGTGAGCGCAAATGAAAGTGCTTTTGAAAAACCAAACGCTGGTAGACCAAAGTACATCCATAATCCAAATGAAATGATTGCGATGACTAATACAGTCGGCACAAACACGGAAGAAATTTTATCCGCAAGTGCTTGTATCGGTGCTTTGCTACCTTGCGCATCCTCAACCATTTTTATAATGTGAGAAAGAAGTGTTTCCGAACCAACTTTTGTCGCTTTGAAATTAAATGTGCCTGTTGTATTGATTGTTCCAGCGACAACTTGTGTGCCGACAGTCTTTTCTACTGGAATTGGCTCACCAGTAATCATTGACTCATCAACATAGGACAATCCGAGAACCACCACACCATCAACAGGGATTTTTTGCCCTGGTTTTAC
>LBYF01000007.1 GCA_000996025.1 Parcubacteria group bacterium GW2011_GWA2_40_14
TGTGCGCAAGTTTGGAAAATAGAAGCTGTTGCGCCGGGCTTTATAAATTTTTATTTTGATGCGGAGTATTTTGGTAAAAATATAGAGAAAATTTTGAAAGATGGTCCAGCTTTCGCCAAAGGTTTCAGTTTGGCGAAGCAGAAAGTAATTATTGAATATACCGTCACTAATGTGCTTAAACCGATGCATATCGGTCATCTCTTGGGCAATGTCATTGGAGAATCGATTTCGCGAATAATTGAAAATAGTGGAGCAGAAGTGAAACGCAATAATTACCAAGGGGATAGCGGACTGCATGTTGCAAAGGCAGTATGGGGGATACTAAAGCTTGGTGGAAAGAAGGAGGGTTCTACTGTAGAAAAATCTGACTACATAGGAAACTCCTATGTAAAAGGAGCGCAGGCGTATGATGATGACAAACAATCCAAAACAGAAATAAAAGAAATAAATAAAAAACTTTTTGAGAAAAGTGATTCAGAACTTTTAGATTTATACCAGTGGGGCAGGCAAGTTTCGTTAAATCATTTTGAGGAATTATACAAGAAACTCGGTACTAAGTTTAATTTTTATTTTTTTGAAAGTGAAGTGACAGAGAGTGCTCTGCAAGTTGTCAGAGAATTTGTAAAAAAAGGTTTGTTTGAGGAAAGTGATGGAGCGGTTGTTTTTCATGGAGAAAAATATGACCCAAAGCTTCATACTCGAGTTTTCATAACTAGCGAAGGTTTTCCAACCTACGAAGCTAAAGACATTGCCCACGCTTTGAGAAAATATGAAAAGTATCCGTTTGATACGGCAATTATTGTTACAGCTAATGAACAAGATGAGTATTTCAAAGTAATGTTTAGGGCATTGCAGGAAATAAGCCCGGAAATTGCCTCAAAGACTCAACACATTTCCCACGGTCTTTTAAAACTTTCTTCTGGGAAAATGTCCTCACGAACTGGCTCTGTTATTTCCGCCGAATCTCTGATTGAACAAGTAAAAGAGAAAATAAGGGATAAGATGAATACTAGAGAAGATATGTCAAGGGGCATCCTTGACATTGAGGAGGTAGCGGAAACTGTGGCAATTGGGGCGATTAAGTATTCCATTTTGCGACAAGCAATCGGCGGGGATATTATTTTTGATTTTGATAAATCCCTTTCATTTGAAGGGGATTCCGGTCCTTACTTACAATATGCCGCTGTCCGTGCAAACTCTCTTTTAAAAAAAACAGAAGGAGTCTCCCGAGGTCGGACCTTGGGAAACTTGGACACGGAGTGTCCAAGTGGGTGGGTGACGACGAATATGGAGAGATTAATTGAAAGGTTTCCAAATGTAGTGGAAAAGGCAGGTCAGGAGTACGCGCCGCATTATATTGTGACTTATTTGGTTGAACTTGCCGGAGAGTTTAATTCCTTTTACGCAAATCACAAAATAATAGATGCAAATGATGGAACTTCTCCATATCGTCTTGCACTAACAAAAGCATTTGCAAATGTTATGACATCCGGACTAAATCTCCTAGGCATCAAAGTTCCATCCTATATGTAATGTGTATAAAAGTGTAATGTGTATAAAAATCCACGATCGTGGATTTTTATACACATTACACCTTAAAACCAGCAATTTTTATTTTTGTGGTTTACAAACTTTTTCAGTCTGATATTATGATTATACAAGCAGTTAAGGAGACTAATCACCTCTAAGCTTCGGAAAGAAACTGTGCAAAACAGTGTTAGACTCCGACGGGTATGCCCGTTATAGCGGTAATGAGAAGTAAACAAGGTGGTACCACGTGTTGTCCTGACCCGAGAAGGGAGACTCGTCCTTGTACAGAATTTTCTGTATAAAGACGAGTTTTTTGTTTATATAAAAAAATGGAAGAAGAAAAAAATACAAAATCTGAGATTACCCTAAGAGAGGAAAAAATACTGGAATTTTGGAAAGAACACAAAATTTTTGAAAAATCTCTGAAAAAGCCATCTCCAAATGGCGAGTTTGTTTTCTATGATGGACCAGTTACAGCAAACTCTGCACCAGTTTTACACACGATGGAACCTTTTGCTTTCAAAGATATCATTCCACGTTACAAAACGATGCGTGGTTTTCATGTGGCTCGCAAAGGCGGTTGGGATACACACGGACTTCCGGTGGAGCTGCAAATAGAAAAAAAACTTGGATTCAAATCAAAAAAAGATATAGAGGACTACGGTATTGAGCAGTTTAACAAATTATGCAAAGACAGTGTGTGGGAGCATATTGATCTATGGAAAAATTTTACCAGCCGAATGGGCTATTGGGCAGACCAGGAGCATCCATATGTGACATATGATAATTCATATATTGAATCTGTTTGGAATATCGTTAAAATAATCAACGACAAAAAACTTTTATACAAAGATTACAAAGTTTTGCCGTGGTGTCCACGTTGTGGAACAGCTCTGTCTTCTCACGAGTTAGCGCAAGGATATGAGCAAGACAAAGATCTTGCAGTCTTTGTCAAATTTCCAATTTCCAATTTCCAATTTCCAAAAGATGCAAAAACTTTTCTGCTTGCTTGGACAACGACACCATGGACTCTTCCGGGGAATGTTGCTTTAGCTGTCGGGGAAGATATTGATTATGTAAAAATAAAATTTAAAGATGAATTTTTGATCTTGGCCAAATCTTGTTTAAGTATCGTAGAAAGTGAATACGAAATTGTAGAAGAAATGAAAGGAAGTCAGCTTGTTGGATTAACATATGAACCACTATACAATTTTCTCTCGGAAAAGTTTAAGAATAAAAATCCAGAGGCGTTTGAAAAGTCATACAAAGTGTACGCAGCGGATTTTGTAAATACAGAAGAGGGCACAGGAATTGTTCATACTGCAGTTATGTATGGACAGGATGACTTTGTGCTGGGAACAAAAGTAGGCTTGCCAAAGTATCATTTGGTAAAAGAAGACGGCCATTTTTTGGATGAGATGCAACTCCTTTCAGGAGATCATAAACTAGATCTCTCCAACAGATTCGTAAAAGACGAGGAAGTTGCAGTGGATATCATAAAAGATTTGGCACATCGAGGGCTTTTGTTTAAAAAAGAAAAATATGAGCACTCATATCCACATTGCTGGAGATGTAAAACCTCACTTATCTATTATGCTCGCGATTCTTGGTATATAAAAATGTCATCTTTACGAGAGGAATTGGTCAAAGAAAATGAAGGAATTCATTGGGAGCCGGAGTATATAAAAGAAGGTCGTTTTGGCGAGTGGTTGCGAGAAATCAAGGACTGGGCAATATCACGTGAGCGATATTGGGGAACTCCACTGCCCGTATGGAGACGGGCAGTGACGCAGACAGACGCAGACTTGACGCAGACAAACGCGGACGAATACATTGTGGTTGGGTCAATCGATGAATTAAAAAAGTACACTAAAAAATCCGGAAATAAATACTTTGTCATGCGTCACGGAGAAGCGATCGATAATGTAAAGAACATCCTTGATCCCAAGGGCGATCCCGACAATCACCTGACTGAAACAGGCAAGAAAGAGATAATTTCCGCATCGAAAGAACTAAAACAAAAAAACATAGACATTATAATTACTTCGCCGTTTCTGCGCACTCGAGAGACTGCAGAAGTTGTCAGGTGCGAACTGAATTTACATGAGAGCACTGTTATAGTCGATGAGCGTCTACATGAATTCAATGAATCTGGTGTAGAACTCGTGCGTAAGCGGATGGGCAAATTTATCTTCGAGACAGAAAATCGCTATACCGGGAAAAATATTCTCATTATTTCTCACGGCAATCCTTTATGGGTTCTACATAAAATCGTCACTTGGCAACCGAGCAACGATTTTGTAGAACAGGAAATGTTGCATACAGCAGAAGTCCGAGAGATACCTTTCACCCTTATGCCTCACAATGAAAATTATGAGCTGGATTTGCATAGGCCGTTTATTGACCAGGTGGAACTTGTAGATGAAAATGGAGAACCTCTTACACGTGTCAAAGAAGTAATGGACGTCTGGTTTGACTCCGGAGCTATGCCGTTTGCTCAAGCACATTATCCCTTTGAAACTACAGATAAAGATTTACTCTATCCGGCGGATTATATTGCTGAAGCTATTGACCAGACACGTGGTTGGTTTTATACACTCCACGCCATTGGTGTTTTAATGGGTAAAGGCAAGGCGTATAAAAATGTTATTTGCCTCGGGCATATTTTAGATGAAAAAGGTAAAAAAATGTCTAAATCTCTCGGCAACATTGTTGAGCCAGAGATAATGCTTGAGAAATACGGTGCGGACGCGCTCCGCCTCTGGATGTACTCGGTAAATCAGCCAGGGGATTCAAAAAACTTTGATGAAAAAACAGTGGACGAAATTGTTAAAAAAGTTTTTAATCCTGCCGAAAATATTTTAGCTTTCTATGATTTATATAAGGATGAAACTTTTGTGCCAAGCGACAAGAGTCAAAATATTTTGGATAGATGGATTATCGTTCGACTCTACGAAATGGTCTCTTGTGGTACCAAATCACTTGATCAGTATAAAATTTTCGAAGCAGCGCGGGTGATTCGCGAATTCGTGAATGACTTTTCCACATGGTATATCCGTCGTTCCCGCGAAAGATTTAAATCGGAGAATGTAGAAGAGAGAAAAGAAGCTCTACAGACAACACGTTTTGTATTTTTGGAACTGGTCAAATATATGGCGCCATTCACACCTTTCTTTGCAGAGAATAGCTACCTACGGTTGAAAATGGACTCGGACCTAGAGAGTGTGCATTTGTGTAATTGGCCAAATACCCAAAAGGTAGAGCATACTCTTATACAAGACATGCAAAAAGTCCGTCAGGTTGTCACTTCAGCTCTTGAGCTTCGTCAGAAATTTGGATATAAAGTTCGCCAGCCACTCACATCACTTACCATACCAAATGACTTTACGCAGGAACTCCTGGATGTGATTGCCGACGAAGTCAATGTTAAAGAGGTAAAAATCGCAGAAGGGGAAATCAAATTGGATACAAATCTGACAGATGAACTTATTGAAGAAGGTAAGGTGCGTGACGCTATTCGTGCTATCCAAGAATGGCGAAAAGAAAAAAAAATCAAGCCGGGAGAAGTAACGCAGTATTCCATGCCGGAATCGGAAAAAGAATTTTTCATAAAACACGCCGAAGAAATCAAAAAAGCAACTAATATAGAATTTTAAATTTTAATTTATAAATTTTAAATCAAATTCAATTTTTAAAACTTAAAATTTTAAATTTAAAATTATTTGTATGTTATATCACATCTATACAACGGACGGGATTATCTTGAAACGCTCTCCGTTTGGCGAGGCAAATGTACTATTGTATGTTTTGACAAAAGATTTAGGACTTGTCATGGCTTCTGCCCAATCAGCTCGTCTTTCAAAATCAAAGTTGCGTCATGGTTTGCAAGAGTATAGTCATGTCTTGGCATCGTTTGTCAAAGGCAAGAATGGTTGGAAATTGACCAATGTTTCCGAGAAAGGGAGTTTCTTTTTTGATTTACCAAGGCCATACACCAGAGTGTTGGCCCAAATTGTTTTTATTTTGATTAAAATGATGCCGGGGGAGCATCCTCATCCGGAAATTTTTCAGACTGTCCGCTCCGGTTTTGAATTTCTAAAAAATCTTCCTGAAATTGAAGTCAAAAATTTTGAAATTCTCTTGGTTTTGCGGATTCTCCACGAACTGGGCTATGTAGCTCAAAGTTCCAATACAGAAACATTTTTGAATGATTTAAACACATGGAGTAATGAATTTTTAGAAAAAATCTCCGAAAAAAAGCAGGCACTGGTGGAAATAATAAATAAAGCTATGAAAGAGAGCCAACTATAAGAGGATTTTTTGGATTTATTGTTTGATGTACAAATCATCGGCAATCTGTTGTTTTTGTGTTTTTTTCGTCCACTATGGTATACTTGAGGTATACTCAATGTTGTATTTACTAGTCATGCGATACAACAGATTAGAGAAAGAAAGCTCTCGAAGATACTCGTTACCTTTTCAGTTAAAAATTCTACTGTTATAAAGCGACAAGTAGACGGACGGTATCGACACATGAAGCTTTTTAAAGAAAGACAGAAGACATTTCTTCTCGTTGCTATTGTAGAGAAATCAGTAAGAGAGTTATCCGTTGTCACTGTTTTTAAGACATCTAAAATAAAAAAATATCTATGAAATTTTCATACAATAAAAAAATAGACGCTCTTTACATACGGTTCAATGACAAACCTATTATTGAGAGCGATCAAGTTTCAGATAGTATAATCATTGATTATGACAAAAATGGACGTATCATCGCTTTGGAAATCCTAGATGCTTCAAAAAAGATGGCGAAAGATATCTACTCGAATTTTTTAAAAAAGAATCTTCCAATAAATCTGGAATTAGTTTCTCGATAAACAAAACCATCAAAGAGAGCCATGCATAAGGCTACTTTTTAGAACCTTGACTTTTATATATCATATGGTGTATAATAGAAAGGTAAAAAGTTCTTTAAAATTGCGAAAAAACAATCAGTTTGCCACAGTGGAAAACGCCTTATTTGTAGGACTTTCTCCGCTGTGGCAAAACTAAAACGGTTAGCCCAACAGTAAAAGTAAACAAAGCAACGAGTTCGTAAGAACATGTTGCAAAGAAAGGAAACCAGTCATGTCTGACAAGTTGACTCTTGACGTTGTTCAAGCCGCTGAAATCAAGTACGGGGCCGAGAGAAACGGCGCGACAAACGCCGATCTTAAAGCCCTATCTTCTGGAGATATGTTTGCTCTGATTCTTCCTATCCTTCGCGGATATGGACGGGTTGTGGTCGATATCCTCCAGAAAATTGGTGAGACAAATTTTCCTGGCGCAAAGAAATTTGTCGCCAAAGAAAATTTCAAGCTAAAGAAGGACGGAGGAATCTGTTCTTACCTCGGCTCAAACTTCACGGCGTGGTTTATGGGCAAAGTCGAGGACGATGTCGCACCGTCGACCCTCACCTACGCAAAACTAACGAAGAATTCCAAGGACGATGCCATCGTGGCGTCCTTGGGAGGAGAGGACAAAGCAAAGACGTCCTTGGTAGAGATTTTCCATCGAATATCTCTCCAACCTAACGGCGAAACGGGTTCGCTGCTCACCTCCGGATGGGCAAACATCTTCTATGTTGAAGATGTCAATGGGGTCCTTCGTACCGTGCTCGTGCACTGGAGCGGCGGCGGTTGGGGTGTCGATGCCATTCCCGTTGTCAGCCCGGTCGACTGGGGCGCTGACCGTCTGGTGTTCTCTCGCAATCCCTTGGGCACTCAGGCAGTTTAATTCTGACCCTGTTTGATCCTTGGACCCTTGGACACTTTGACTCTTTGAAATTTTTGGAGCAATCCGAAAATTTCAAAGAGTCATTTTCATATCTAGATGTCTGTTATACTTATCTCGGAACTATGTGTCACGCGACAGTTACGGCTTTTGCGTCATAGTTTCAAAATATTTTTCTCGAGAATTATGTCGGGTATGCCTTGTATAAGAGTGGGGAAAATATTTTTCAAAAAATAACAATAATTGGTACATAAAACTGGTGGACTTTTAGGTCCCAAATAAAATTCAACAGTTCATTTTTTGAATTATGGTGTCATGGATGGTTTTTTGTACGATAACGCTGGTGCTTCGTACCGTGAACGTGAACTGGAACGACGACGGTTGGAATGTCGATGCCAATCCCGTTGACAACCCGAACGACTGGAACGCTGACAATCTGGTGTTCTCTCGAAACTGTTGTTTTTCTCTCGCTCCACTACGGAATGAGAGTTTTTTGTTTCTCTAGCAAACCCTTTCGCCATGAACCAAGCTGTTGCCCGATGTTTTCAAATTCTCCGGAAATAACTGCGTATTTTTCTGTTGGTATCAGTTTGCTTTCCCACGCCAGTTGCATGAAGAATTTGAGATTATCAAGCTTTGCTATGCTTCGTGAAAGCATCAATATTTTTTGCTCTTGTGCCAGATAGACAGAAGCAAATGTCAGTTCCAGTAGGTCAAGAAATGATTGTTCAATCTTTTGTCCGATGCCAAATCGCTCTACTTTTGGAAAATCTCTATGAATAGGAAGCCACAGACGATATGCTTCTTTTTCTTTGAGGAGCACCTTGGGTGCTTCTCGGGGGGGGGGTAATGGTACTATTATTTGTATGAGTCATGGATATAAAGATATCATATCTTTGGAAAATCTATATGAAGCATGGCAAGAGTTTGTCCGTGGCAAGAAACAGAAACGAGATGTGATGGAATTTTCCATGCACTTATCTCTTAATATTTTCAATCTCCACCAAGACCTGAAAGCCAAAACATATACACACGGCGGATACCACGCATTCAACATATCCGACCCAAAGCCGAGAAACATTCACAAAGCAACAGTACGAGACAGACTGCTTCATCACGCCATCTACAGGGTTTTGTATCCGCACTTTGATACAAAGTTTGTCCATGATTCGTACTCATGTCGTTTGTACAAAGGAACACACAGAGCCCTTAAGCGTTTAGGGCAATTTGGTAGAAAAGTTTCCAAAAATAATACAAAAACAGTCTGGATTCTGAAATGTGATGTCAGGAAGTTCTTTGCTTCAATTGACCAAAAGATTTTAGTTGAAATACTGCAGATACATATTAAAGATAAAAACATACTCTGGCTTCTTGGAGAAGTTATATCAAGTTTTCACACAGAACTTGCTAAAGGACTGCCTCTGGGTAATCTAACATCCCAACTTTTAGTTAATGTTTACATGGACTGGTTTGACCAGTGGATGAAACATAGACTCCGAGCCAAATACTATATCCGCTATGCCGATGATTTTGTTGTTATGAGCAGAGATAAGTCAGAACTTGAAAATATCTTGATACAAATACGATTTTTCCTGAAAGAAAACTTGTCTCTTGACCTGCATCAGAACAAAGTTTTCATCACTACTCTCGCTTCTGGAGTTGATTTTCTCGGCTGGGTACATTTTCCGCATCACAGAGTGTTACGGACCGTTACGAAAAGAAGAATGCTGAAAAATTTAAAAGATAACTTAAGCAAAGAAACAAAAACATCATACAAAGGAATGCTAACATGGGGAAATGCATACAAAATCATGAATATGATATAATAGTTGTAAATTAAAATTCGTTTCAATCATATCTTTTTTGGAGACTCTCGGACTGCGACGGCAGGAGAGTGAGCAAAATTTCTAGCAAGAAATTTATGCGTGCTCCACAAAAGATATGTTGAAAAAGAATTTAAAATTTACATCAAATTTATGAATTTTGAAAAAAGCAGTATAGAACGGCTGAAGCGGACGCTTTATTCACGTGATGAAAAGGTGGTGCCAAAGGAGAAGCGAAGTCATGTGGAAGGAGAAGAGCCACAGGTTCCGCCGAATTGGGGGGAAAAGCCATCTTTTGATATGCCACTGCAGATTCCTGCGCCTAATAATTCTTTTTTTAATAAATTTCTTGTTGGAAGTCTGGTTTTTTTTGGACTATCTCTCTCTGTCGCTCTGTTTATCTTTTTTGGTGGTTTCAATACAATTTCTTCCAATAATGTGGATGTGGAAATTGTCGCTCCAACTTCCGTCTCTTCGGGGGAGGAACTTTTGACCAGTGTTTCTGTTGTGAATGGAAATCAAACTGATCTTGAAGAAGTAATTCTTTTTATAAACTATCCGGAAGGAGCGCAGCAAATTGATGTCACTGGCAAAAAACTTTCTAGACAGAAAATAGAGCTTGGTACAGTGGGCAAAGGGCAGTTTAAAGAGCACACCTTCCGGGCCGTTCTTTTTGGAGAGAAAGATGCTGTCAAGTCATTTGTTTTTCGGGTTGAGTATAAAGTTAAGGGCTCAAACGCCACATTTTCAAAAGAAAAAACATACGATATCTTTATTGGTTCATCACCGATATTTTTAAATGTAAAATATCCTGCGGAAATAAATTCTGGAGAGAAGCTTTCCTTGTTCATAGAGATCACTTCAAATTCAATTGTGCCGATAAAAAATATGCTGATTAAAGTGGAATATCCATACGGATTTACATATAAAGATTCAAACATAGAGCCATTTCGTGACAACTCAATATGGAACATGGGCGACTTAAAGAATGGAGACAAAAAAACTCTTGTTATCAGCGGTACTTTGGTGGGTCAAAATATGGAAGACAGGTCATTTAGAATATTAGCTGGAATGCAGACAACGGACGCCTCAAAAGATTTTGATACGGCTTTGGCCACAGCAGAGGCAACTGTTGGTATTCGTAAATCATTTTTTGACCTGCGTCTCCATTCTTCAAACGGTGAAGTACTTACTACTGCTCAATCTGTACCTATGGCAATACAATGGCAGAATACATTACCTGATAAAATTACAAATGCTCACATAACTGTTACCATGTCTGGCAATGTATTTGACAGAGCTTCGGTTTTAGCTGGAGAAGGCCTCTACAGTTCCCTTGACAGCACTATTGTATGGGATAAAAATACAACGGATAGTTTGAAAGATATCTCACCCGGCGAAGAAAGTCAGGTTCTGTTTTCTTTTGCTCCTTTTTCAAATCCTACACAAGTCAGGTCAATAAAAAATCCTTACTTGGAAGCTCGTGTAGTTATGACAGGAGAGAGGTCTGGTACGGAAACGGCTACCATATCTTCATCTGCCAATATTACAATCAAAATATCATCTGCACTTTCTATCATTTCACAATCTCATCGTGACAGTGGTCCTTTTGGGAATACTGGGCCTATTCCTCCTCGGGCGGATAAAGAATCTACCTATACCGTAACTTGGGTACTCTCAAATACCGTTAATGATTTGAAAGCTGTGATAGTTTCGGCCACCCTGCCACCCTCTGTAGTCTGGAAAGAAGAGCATTCTCCGGCGGGGGAGAAAATAATTTATAATCCAGATACACGAGTCATTTCTTGGAATGCTGGTAATGTTTCCTCTGGTGTTGGTTTTGCATATGCTCCGAGAATGGTCTCCTTCAAGGTCGGTATCACCCCGAATATAACTGAGGTTGGAGTAGTTCCAAAACTTTTATCAGAAACCAGCGCAATAGCTACGGACACATATGCGGAAATATCTCTTACTGCTAGTGCACAACCAGTCACTACGCATTATTCTGATACGTCGTTTAGGAGTGGCAATGATATTGTTGTTAAATAATGTGAATTGGTCTAACATAGCTTTATGACTGAAAAAACTCAAGACTTGATGGAAAAAATAGTCTCGCTTTGCAAAAGGCGAGGTTTTGTATATCCGAGTTTTGATATATATGGCGGACTATCAGGTTTGTTTGATTATGGACCACATGGACTGGCTTTAAAAAATAATATTACACAAATGTGGTGGAAGCAATTTGTGACTGATAGAGAAGATATGTATGGCATTGATTCAACCATAACAACTAAAAAGGAAGTTTTGCAGGCAAGTGGTCACGCTCGCGGGTTTGCCGATATGCTCTCTGAATGTGAAAAATGCAAACGCCGTTTCCGTGCCGATCATTTATCAGACAGACAAAAATGTCCAGAATGTGGAGGAAAGCTCGGTGAAGCGCGACAGTTTTACATGATGCTCGAAACGCATCTTGGTGCAGCTGAAGATGAGGCTTCACTTGCTTATTTACGTCCAGAAACAGCACAAGGAATTTTTACTAATTTAAAAAATATAATAGATTCATTTCACCCGGATTTACCTTTTGGTATCGCACAGATTGGAAAAGTATTCAGAAATGAAATTGCTCCACGAGATTTTTTGTTTCGCGTTCGTGAGTTGGAACAAATGGAAGTCGAGTATTTTATAAAACAAGAAGATTGGAAACACGCATTTGAGATGTGGCAAAAAGAAATACATAGATTTATAGAGTTCGTTGGAATTGATGCAAAAAAAGTTCATGAACTTGAAGTGGCAGACGATGATCGCGCGCATTATTCAAAACGCACAGTGGATTTTGAATTTGAATTCCCTTTCGGCCTCAAGGAATTATATGGACTTGCATATCGCACTGATTATGATTTAAAAAACCACACAACAGCATCAACCGTAGACCTTTCGTATTTTGATGAAGAAACCAAAGAAAAAATCACACCGCATGTTATAGAACCGTCACTTGGAGTTGGTCGCACTATTCTAGCTGTTCTGTTAAGTGCATACACCGAAGATGAGCTTGGTGGAGAGAATAGGATATATCTCAAACTTTCTCCAAAGGTAGCTCCGGTTAAAGTGGCGGTTTTTCCGTTACTCAAAAACAAACCGGAGTTGGTAGAAAAAGCTCGAGAGATTTACAAGATTTTGAAAAAAGAATTTGGCGCAGTGGTTTTTGATGACAACGGCAACATAGGCAAGCGTTATCGCAGGCAAGATGAGATAGGCACGGTATGGTGCGTGACGGTAGACTTTGAAACAATTGAACAGGACACTGGTGTAACTGTCCGTGATCGTGACACAGGCATACAAAAAAGAATGCAAATCACGGAACTTGTAGATTATATAAAATCTCAAATATGATTCGGTTTAGTAAACACGCCTTACTCAAATTAGAACAAAGGAAAATAGGCAAGAATTTTGTGTTTGCAACTTTGGAAAAACCAGACTATACTACTGGAAGTCTTGGGGGCAGAGCAGTCGTTTTCAAGAAATTCAAGACTCTTTATATGAAAGTCATTTTCAGAAGAAAATCAGATATTACGATAGTTATAACCCAATACTGGGTCAAAAAAATACAAATATGAAAATATCATACGACAAAGAAACAGATGCTCTCAATATAGTTTTCAAAGAGGGCAGAGTAAGCAAGACTTTGGAAATGGCGCCGGAGGTTATTTTGGATGTGGATATCAAAAACAGACCTCTTTATTTGGAGATTATCGGTTTGAAGGAAAAATTTGGCAAAAAAGTGACAGATAAGATATCCGTAAAAAATTTTAATTTTATCAATTCTAAAAAAGTTATTGCTTGATGAACTTTAAAAAGAAAACATTAAAAAATGGTCTGCGTATGGTCGTGGTGCCGATAAAGGATGCGCCATCTGTCACGGTGATGTCTATGGTTGAGGCCGGTTCTGAATATGAAACAAAGGAAAAAAATGGAATCTCCCATTTTCTTGAGCATATGTTTTTCAAGGGAACAAAAAATAGACCGAAGTCCATTGACATTTCCAAAGAATTTGATGGTATGGGTGCCGAGCATAACGCTTTTACTTCAAACGAAGTGACGGCTTTCTACGGAAAGTCAGCGCCGAAAAATTTTGAAAAAATCTTAGATATTATTTCCGATATGTATTTGAATCCGACTTTTCCAGAAGCCGATATTGAAAAAGAAAAAGGGGTCATAATTGAGGAAATAAATATGTATGAGGACTTGCCGCAGAGAGTGGTTCATGAGATTTTTGGAGAATTGTTGCATGGAGATACTCCTTATGGTTGGACTGTTTTGGGCCCAAGAGAAAATATTAGAGCAATGAAAAGAGAAGATTTTTTGAATTATAGAAAAGCCCATTATGTGACAGAAAAAACAATGATAGTGGTAGCCGGAGATGTAAATGCAGAAGATGCTTTCAAAAAAATAGAAAATAAGTTCAAAAATATTTCTTCTGGAAACGTTCTAAATAAAAAGAAATTTACTGAAAAACAAAATAAACCAGAATTGAAAATCAAATACAAAGAAACTGACCAGAGCCATTTGGTTATTGGTGTTAGGACTTTTGACTTGCACGACAAGAGAATGCCGACACTCAAAGTTCTCTCCGCCATTTTGGGCGGAGGTATGAGCTCTAGGTTATTTCAAAGAATGAGAGAAGAACTCGGTATTTGTTACTACGTTCGTTCAAGTATAAATGATTCTTCAAACCACGGAGATTTTACTATTTCTGCCGGAGTGAACAAGAAGCGTTTGGATGTAGCCGTCAAAGGCATTTTGGAAGAAATAAAAACATTAAGAGATAAGGAGATAGCGAGGGCAGAGTTAAAAAAAGCCAAAGACTATTTAATCGGTAGAATGTATCTCAACCTTGAATCATCAGATTCTTTGGCTAGTTTTTATGGTTTTCAGGAAATTACCAGGTCAAAAATCAAAACTCCAAAAGAAATAGAGAAAGAAATAGAAGCCATAACGGCGGGTGATGTCAAAAATCTGGCCAAGCAAATTTTCATAAATAAAAATCTAAATATGGCAATTGTCGGCAATATAAAAAATAAGAGTCCACTTTCAAAAATCTTCCATTTCTAACCTACTAGTGTTATTATGCCCTTATGGAACACAAACAGGAAACTTTTTATATAAGTACTGGCAGTATTATCAAAACGATAGTAGTCATCCTCCTTTTTGGAGTATTGTTTTTACTCCGCGACCTTGTTCTTGTACTGCTTATGTCTATTGTTGTTGCTTCGGCTATTGAGCCCGCTACACAATGGCTCTGTAGGCGCAGAATTCCTCGTTTGTTTTCTGTCATTTTAATTTACCTCATTATCATTGCCTGTATCGTTGGCGTTGTATTTTTGCTACTACTTCCTCTTCTCTCCGAATCAAGTGATTTTTTGAAAAATTTTCCTACCTATTTCAATGCCAGCACCGTTCTCTCCAATATTACTTCTAATCAATTTCTATCATCACAGCCAATTGTGGCAGGGTTAAAAGATGGTGTAGGATTAGAAGAATTAATAGGGGAAATCAATACTGCTATATCTAACATTTCTTCAAATGCATTTGGCACTATCGCCAAAGTTTTTGGAGGGATACTTAGCTTTTTGTTAATGGCTGTTCTTTCTTTCTATCTGGCTGTAGAGGAAGACGGAGTTGGCAAGTTTTTGAAAGCCATTACTCCTATAAAACATGAAAAATACATAGTGGCTCTCTGGAAGCGTTCTCAAAGAAAAATAGGTCTTTGGATGCAAGGTCAGCTTGTTTTGGCTATCATCATTGGCATGCTTGTTTATCTCGGTCTTTTGATAATAGGAGTTCCAAATGCTCTTCTTTTGGCTACTTTGGCCGCCGCTTTTGAAATTATTCCTCTATTTGGCCCTATTTTGGCTTCTATACCAGCGATTTTGATTTCCTTTGCTAGCGGAGGATTTCCACTTGCTTTTTTGGTTTTGGGTTTGTATGTCATTATTCATCAGTTTGAAAATCAGTTGATATATCCTCTGGTGGTTAAAAAGGTGGTCGGGGTTTCACCGATAGTATCTATTGTTGCTTTGGTCGCCGGATGGCAATTGGCTGGATTTCTAGGCATTGTTTTGTCAGTGCCCATTGCAACAGTATTTATTGAGTTTTTTGACGATTTTGAAAAAGATAAAATTGAAAGTCAGAAAAATAATGGATAAAAAGTTTTATATTACAACTCCGATATTTTATCCCAATAGCAATTTGCATATGGGACATGCATATGTGGTAACTATATGCGATATTTTAGCTAGGTCAGCTAAATTGCAAGGAAAAGATGTTTATTTTCTCACTGGTTCGGATGAAAATACCGGAAAAATACTAAAAACAGTTGCAGAAAGAAATCAAAGCGTAGATTTTTATCTTAAAGAACTCTCACAGAATTTTAAAGATTTATATGCTTCACTTGATATTTCCTATGACCAATTTATTCAAACAAGCGACAAAGAGAAACATTGGCCCGGAGCGGTGGCTCTGTGGAATAAGTTGGTAGAGGCAGGGGATATTTACAAATCAAAATATGTTGGTCTGTATTGTGTCGGTTGCGAAACATTTTATACTGAAAAAGATTTAATAGACGGTAAATGTCGGATACACCTAACTGCGCCAGAACAAATTGAGGAGGAGAATTATTTTTTCAAACTTTCAAAATATACAGAGCAAATAAAAAATAAAATTCAAAATGGCGAGCTTGAAATCATTCCCACAAGTCGGAAAAATGAAATACTAGCCCTGCTTGAACGAGGATTAGAAGATGTCAGTTTCAGTCGTCCAATAAAAAATGTTCCTCACGGTATTCCAGTTCCAAATGACCCAGAGCAAGTGATATATGTTTGGTGTGATGCTTTGGTTAATTATATTTCAGCCTTAGGATATGGGCTGGAAGATGATGCGCTTTTTCAAAAGTTTTGGCCGGCAGATGTGCATGTCATAGGCAAGGATATTTTACGTTTCCACTCCGCTATTTGGCCTGCGATGCTTCTATCTGCAAAGCTTGCTTTGCCTAAATCCATTTTGGTTCATGGCATGATTAATTCCGGAGGCCATAAAATGTCAAAGTCTCTAGGTAATGTTCTTGACCCGAAGGAACTTATTTTAAAATACGGCAAAGATGCGGTGCGGTATTATCTTGCCCGCGAAGTTTCCACATTTGAAGACAGTGATATGACTATAGAAAAGTTCAAAGAGGCCTACAATGCAAATCTGGCAAATGGTTTGGGTAATCTTGTTTCGCGTATAATGAAAATGGCAGAAGATAATCTGGATAGTCCTATCCACATACATGATTCAGAAGCCGATATATCACTATACTTTGAATTGCTAAACAATTTTGAAATTGGCAAAGCCTGCGATTATATTTGGCTTCAGATAGGAGTTTTGGACCAGTACATCCAAGAGAGTCAGCCCTTCAAAGTAGTCAAAGTAGATAAAGAGGTTGGTCAAAAAATGATAGCTGGATTGGTAACAAAACTTTATTTTGTAGCCATGATGCTTGATTCGATTTTACCCGATTCTGCAGAAAAAATAAAAACTCTGATTAAAAAAAATAAAGCCCCAGAGACCCCATTATTTATTCGCAAGGATTGATTCTACTTTATAACTTTACAAACTTTATAACTTTTACATGTTTGATTATTTTGATATTCACTCCCATCTGTATTTTCCGGATTTTGACGCGGATAGGGTTGATGAGATAGAAAAATTAAAAGAAAATAAAATTGCCGCGATTACCGTTGGCACTGATTTGCAATCTAGTCAGAAAGCAATTGCTCTTGCCGATGCGCGCAATAATCTCTTTGCCACAGTCGGTCAGCATCCTGGAGAGGTTACGACAGATAGCAAAATAGACGATATATCGTCTATTTTTGAGAAATTGGCAGAAAATAAAAAAGTAGTGGCCGTAGGGGAGTGCGGACTGGACTATTTCAGAATGGATAAAAATGATACAGAATTAAAAAATATTCAAAAAAGAATTTTTGAAAAACACATTGAGTTAGCGTTAAAACTGGATAAGCCACTTATGCTTCATATCCGTCCGCAAAAAGGGACAATGGACGCATATCATGACGCGCTGGAAATCTTGGAAAACTACGGAGGCAACAACTACGGAGGCAACGCCTCCGTAAGAGAACTTCACCGAGGCGAGGCCTCGGTGAAGTTGCGGGGGAATGCACACTTTTTCGTCGGAGATCTGGATGTACTGCAGCGATTTCTGGCTCTCGGCTTTACCATCTCTTTTACCGGAGTGATTACATTTACTCATGACTACGATGAAGTAATACGGCAGGTGCCACTTGAAATGATAATGTCCGAAACAGACGCACCTCTTGTCGCACCCGTACCGTATCGCGGAAAGCGCAACTCACCCCTATATGTTCCAGAAGTGGTCAAAAAAATCGTAGAGCTACGAGGTGAGGACTTTGAAGTTGTCCGAAAACAAATGGTGGAGAATGCTCTTCGTGTCTTTAGTATATCCAGTTAAGGGTCTGTTTGCATACTGTTCTTACTTGTGCTACGCTCTAGTGCATGGAAAATCAGATTTATGAGATATCATATTTACTTTTGCCATCGATTTCGGCAGAGCAGATTTCAGTTGCTGTAGCAAAATTAAAAGATATTATTGTATCTCAAAATGGGACGGCTATTTCTGACGAAAATCCAGTGTTAATTGATTTGGCATATTCTATGACGAAAGTCGTGGGAACAACCCGTCACAAGACTGATTCGGGTTACTTTGGCTGGGTCAAGTTTGAGGTGGGAGCAGAGGGGATTTCTGGAATAAAGAAAGCTTTGGATGGAAACGATATAATCCTTCGTTATCTTATCATTAAAACCGTTCGCGAGAACACCCTTCTTCATGGTAAAATGAAACTGAAATCTGAAGAAAGAGTCAAAACCTTACCCACTGTTTTGGAAGACGAAGTTATTGTGGATGTTCCTGTACCTGAAAAAGAGATAATAATGGAAGACCTGGATAAGAGTATAGATGATCTGGTTATTGTTTAACCATGTATCCGGTAGTAGAAAATGGCATTGAATAAATTCATAATATAGTTATAATATGCGTAAGTCGACATTATCCAAATATAATTTAAAAGTGACATTCCGTTCGTAGAACGATGCCATTTTTCACTACCGGATGTATCTAAACAAAGCCATTCTCATAGGAAATCTTACTCGCGACCCAGAAATCAAAGCTATTCCCTCTGGTACAAAGGTCGCTACTTTCGGTATTGCTACAAATAGAGTGTGGAAGGATAAAAACGGGGTCAAGCAGGAGAATGTGGACTTTCACAATATCGTTGTTTTTGGTAGGCAGGCGGAAATTGTCGGACAATATATGAAAAAAGGCAGTTCTATATTGATTGAAGGTCGGATACAAACACGGAGTTGGGATGATGCGGCGGGAGTGAAGAAATATCGTACAGAAATAGTGGCAGACCGCATCCAGTTTGGACCGCGACCTGCTGGAGGAGGTGGTTATAGTGCGCCGGCTCCGGCAGAAGAAGATAATAAAAAAGCTTTGGATACTATAGAATATCCGGAGGAGGAGATTAACCCCGATGACATCCCATTTTAATAGAAGTAAGAGTAACGAGATACGAGTAACGAAGAATGCAAATTCGTAACTCGGTTCTCGTAACTCGTAACTCTACTTATATGAAACAATGTTACTTTACTGAAAATCATATCAAATACATAGACCACAAGGATGTGGATATTTTGAAGAAATTTCTCAATCCTCACGCCCGCATGGTATCTCGCAAGAAAACAGGCGTGACAGCAAAGAGTCAACGTAACCTAGCAACTGCCGTCAAACGAGCCCGCTTTATGGGACTACTCCCGTTTGTCTCTCGTTAACCCTCTATAACACCATTTGATTTTATCATATTTTTCTATACACTTATTACTTCCTATAGGAAGTAATAAGTGTATAACGAATATTTAATTTTCTCTTCACAATCATATGGATAAATCCATACGCTATCTTGAAGTCTGTAAAATCCAATAGTGGATAATGTTTGACGAACTTTATCTCGCGCAGGTCTTCTAGTTTCAGGTATATCAAATATAAGCATACGCCATCTGCCGTCCCACCTCTTTGGTTTATCCATTTTCCAACCTTTCATTTCTAAAAGTTCTAGCTCGGTTTCTCCATTCTTTGTTAACTCTAAAAAACCATTTTTATATTGTAATAAACCATTTTTAACTAAACGATCTTTTGATGCAAACATTATTTCTTTTTGTCTTTTTCCTGAAACTATTCCTAATGATTTTAGATATTTAATTGAATTTGGGGCGATAGCGGCGACTGTCAAAAGGCCAGCCACTTTTACTGTAGCCAGGATAGCTTTTTTTAATATCTTTATTTCTCCTTCTTTTTCTGTATTTTTCTTCAATAATACCCATATTAATTCAGTATATAACATACATTATTTTTGTACTATAGTACAAAAATAATGTATGTTACTATTCTTCTAATAACAAGGAAGATAACAATAAAAAGTTTCTAAACAAAAGAGTTTCTAAAAGTTGTTGCCTCCAACACGCTCGGTGTATTCGCCAGTTTCGCTATTAATGCGGATTATTTCTCCTTCTTTTATAAACATGGGTACTTGGAGAGTTGCTCCAGTTTCTACTGTCACTACTTTTGTACCGCCTTGAGCGGTATTGCCTTTGACTGCTGGGTGAGCTTCAGTAACTTTCAAGTCAATTTTGATTGGGATTTTCATTCCAATAACTTTTTCGTTAAATGACAACGCTTGGACAATTGAATCCTTTTTTATAAATTTGCTTTGGATGCCAATAAAGTTTTCGTCAATTTTAAATCGCTTGCTCTGGTCCTCGGCTTCGCAGAACCAAAACTCACCGCGATTTTGATACAAAAACTTCACATCTCGCGAATCAATTTCTGCTTCCTCCACTTTTTCCGAAACGTGAAAAGAGCGCTCTGTCACTTTGCCAGTAATCAAATTTTTCAATTTGGTCGCATTGACCGGTTTTCTCTGTTGCTTTCTGAAAACATGTGCATCAATAACCTCCCACGGCTCTCCATCAAGGACAATATATTTTCGTAGAGTTATTTCTGAATAGTCTAGCATGCTCATAGTAGGGAAAATATAGCTTAAAATAAGGTAAAAATCTACTTGACAAATATACTAATTAGGTATATGATTAAAGGTGGAGGTCAACGAATGATGCATACTAAGAAGTCTCACTTGGGATTGTGGTTTTTTGTTCTCGCCTTGCTCTTCGGCACAATATTTATTGTTGTCGGTGAACAGATCGAGAATATCGCTAGCCACCAATATCCTTGGAGTACGGCGATGCTTTGTATCTATGTGGTTGTCGGTTCGAAGGTTGCGGCCATTGGGGCGCTCATCATCGGAGGCATGATTGATGATGTACTCTATTGGCGTAATCCGTATCGATTACACACATAACCGATCGTGCAAAACCAGCTCGATCGATTTTGCTTTTTCAAAAAATAACCTGAAAAAGAATTCTGAATTACCACCAGTATACTGGTGGTAATTGGAAAAGAGAATTTTGATAATTATAATTTGGTAGTGAAAGTTAATATTTATTGTTTATATAAGATTCTAGCATATGCTAGAATCTTATATACTAGAAAAGTTTGAGTTTCTGAAAAGGTTTTGAGGAGAAAGAGATTTGTGTTTTATAATTATTCACCAGACTCCGATGAAGACTCACCACCGCTTGCTACAACAGAACCGCCGTTTTTGGAGAGGCCGGCGCGGATTTCTTTCAATATGCTATCGGCGATTTTTTTGTTGGCTTTGTCTTTCAGAAACTGACGTGTGGCATCGTAGCCACGACCGAGTTTTTCATTTCCATAGGCATAGCTTGTGCCGGACTTTTGAATAATGCCCATTTTCTCGCCGAGAGCGATAAGTTCGCCTTCGCGAGAAATGCCTTCGTTGTACATTAGGTCAAATTCTGTTTGCTTGAAAGGTGCAGCTACTTTATTTTTTACAACTTTCACTCTGATGCGCCCTCCCATTATTTCTTCTCCTTTTTTAATTTGGGCAATTCTCCTGATATCTATGCGAACGCTTGTGTAAAATTTCAGAGCTTTTCCACCGGGAGTTGTTTCCGGATTGCCAAACATCACACCTATCTGCATGCGAATTTGATTTATAAAAATAACAAGAGTTTTTGACTTGGCTACGATAGCGGTTAGTTTGCGGAGAGCTTGGGACATTAGCCGAGCTTGCTTGCCGACATGGTGCGCGCCCATATCGCCCTCTATTTCGTCTCTAGGTGTCAGCGCCGCAACGGAGTCAATGACAATAACGTCTATTTTGCCGGACCGGACGAGGGATTCAACTATTTCCAAGGCCTGCTCGCCATTGTCAGGTTGAGAAATTAGTAATTGGTCTATTTTGACACCGAGCCGCTGTGAATATTCCGGGTCCATGGCGTGCTCGGCGTCTATGAAAGCGCAAATGCCACCTTTCTTTTGGGCTTCTGCGATGACGTGAAGTGAAAGGGTTGTCTTGCCAGATGATTCTGGCCCAAAAATTTCTACAATTCTTCCGCGAGGCAGTCCGCCCACACCAAGAGCAGAGTCCAGCCCGATTGAACCTGTGGAGATGGCGTTTATATCCACATGCGGTTTCTCCCCAAGCATCATAATGGCGTCATCACCGAACTTGGTTTTTATTTCTCGCAGTGTATTTTCTATATTAACTGTGCCAATTTCGCCCTTGGGTTCTTTCGGTGTTTTTTTCTTTTGCATAAATTTATCGATACCAATATACGAATTTATGCGAATAAAACGAATAGGTGCATTTTATTCGTATCATTCGTATGCAATTCGTATATTAGTATCGCGTTAATATTCTTTTAATATAATCTCCAATCTTTTCTCCACATACTTCTTAAACTTATCCGTTGCATCCAGTTTAATTATATTATAGCCCGGAGATATGAGCAATTTCTCTTTGAAGTAGCCGTCCTTATCGGTGAAAATTTTTCTGCCATTTAAGTTGAGATAGGCGATATTTCTAGTTCGACCATCAATTTCAATCATGGTTTGGTTGTAGACGGCGCCGTTTTGGGGTGTGTAAATGTCTATAACAGGTCCTTGGATTAACTTCCATCCCTGAAAAAAAGAGTAAATAACTATGATTAGGCCAAAAAGTGAGATGGTGGAAACTCGGAAAATAGATAGGGCGTTACGGTTCATTCGGGTTTATTGGACGGCTCAATACCAGGTTCAATTTCGGCACTGGGGTGGACTTCTCTGGCTTTTGCTCCAGAGCCGGGACCGATGACAGAGCGTTCCTCTAGCATATCTATCAGCCGAGCGGCCCGAGCATAGCCAATACCGAGTTTGCGTTGTAAATATGATGTTGAAGCTTTACCAGCCTGTAGCACAGTCTGCTTGGCTTCTTCGTAAAGGTCATCATCTTCTATTTCTTTTTCATCTAATGTTGCTTCAAAAATATTATTTTTTGCAGTTTCTCCTGTGAGATTTATTTCACTTGGTATTTCATTTGCATAACTATCCACCAGATATTTGACCACGGCTTTTGTTTCATTTTCGGAAATATAGGCGGATTGGATGCGTTGTGGTTGGGACATATCTCCGGAAAGATAAAGCATATCGCCTGCTCCAAGAAGCTTTTCTGCGCCACTGCCATCCAAAATAGTGCGCGAATCTATTTGAGACGACACTTGGAGGGCCAGTCGTGACGGAATGTTTGCTTTAATAAGTCCGGTAATTATATTGACACTGGGCCTTTGAGTGGAAAGGATAAGATGGATGCCGACTGCCCGTGACATCTGGGCTAGTCGGACAATGGCCGATTCCAGCTCACGTGGGTAAGCTTGCATTATATCCGCCAGCTCGTCTATGATAATGACAATGTACGGCATCGTTTCTGTCGTAGCTAGGCCTCGGCTGTCTATGGAAGCTGAGTTTTTTTTATGTGCGCTTTTCAAAATAGGCTCCAAGACGTTTTTGTGATACGAGGCGATGTTTTGGAGTGATTCTGCTTGCAGGATATCATAGCGCCTATCCATTTCTTTTGCCGCCCATTTCAAAGCCAAAATAGCTTTTTTGGCATCTGTAATAACTGGGGTCAAGAGGTGGGGGATTTTATTATATAAAGTCAGCTCCACCCGTTTGGGGTCCACCATGATGAACTTCAGATTATTAGGGGAGTTGCGATATAGAAATGAAGTAATAATAGCGTGAATAGTGACCGACTTTCCAGAGCCGGTAGCCCCGGCGATAAGAAGGTGCGGAGATTTTGCCAAGTTGGCAAAGAAAGTCACTCCGGATATTCCTTTACCAAGACACATGAGGAGTGGCTTGTCGGAATCTTGAAATTCCGGAGAGGCCAAAATAGTACCGAGTCCGACGGTGGTCTTGGTGCTGTTCGGGATTTCGATACCAACAAGGGATTTGCCTGGTATCGGGGCTTCAATGCGGATAGGGTGTGCGGCCAAAGCTAAAGCCAAGTCGTTCTGCAAACCAACGATGCGGGAAAGCTTGACCCCTTCAGCTGGTTTCAATGCATAACGAGTGATGGAAGGTCCGATAGATATTTCGTCCATTTCCACATTGATACCAAAGTTTAGAAGTGTCCGTTTTATGATATTTGAATTGGCTTTGATATCTCCGACGCCCGGCTTGCCACGGTCTTCTAGAAGGAGTGATAGTGGTGGCGGAACAAATTCTTTGCCGTTCCAAAGCAAAGGACTTATACCAAACTCATCTTTCTTCTCCATCAAATCATTTTTGCCAGGAGAAATTTTGTCTGTTCCGACTTCCCTACCAGCATCTTTTTGTGACTCTTCTGTCAAAGCGCTTGCGTTTGCAATAATTAACTCTGGCTCCGGAACATTTTCCTCTCCGAGATCTTTCTTTCTAAATAAAGCTGAAAAGAGAGAAAGAATGGGGGAAAATGATAAAGGAGCGTCAAATATGATAAGTAGAGAAATGATTACAACCGCAACCAGTATGATGATGCTTGCCGGAGTATCAAATAGATTTTGCAGAGGATGCGATATGAATCCTCCGACGATACCGCCTTTTTCAGACAGGACAATATTGGTAAGAGCAAGAGAAGAAAGGAAAAATAATGCTCCGCCGACAGAGTGGGTAAGAGCCAGCTTTTTGTGCAAACTTTTGAAAAATGAAATGCAGAGAATAAAAAATAAAACAGGCAGGAGATAGTACCCTACTCCAAAAAGAATATCGTGAAGTAGATAGTACGCGAGCTCACCCATTCTGCCTCCCTTACCAAAGGCCGAGAGAATAAAGAATACTCCAAGGACAAAAAAGGCAACCGCAACAATGGCTCGAACAGTCTCTTCTTGCAGTCGGCCTTTTCCAATTAGGGAATCATTAGAATCCTTCTTTTTTTCTTTTTTCCAATCCTTCTTATTTTTACTAAACATAATGAATCTATTTTAACAAAGATATGCCCAAATCCCAAGTTTCTAGAACGAATCAGATGAGATAAATTTTGACTCGGATTAAATGTCCTTTAGTGATACAATAAGAGACACTTGACACCATAAAGGACACTATGGTATCATATAAGACATCTTGTTTTTAATAAAGGACATTTTGAGATTATAAAAGACAAAATATGGACGACAAAAAACAAAATCAAGTTGATATAACCGGTAAAAACCTAGAGCCCATCTCATTTTTTGAGAAAGATGGGGATTTTGTATTTACATACAAAAAGACAGAAAAACTGGCAACAGCCCTCTATATGATTACCAATACCTTCTCTCCAGACGAACCAATGAAGTGGACTTTGCGTAAAAAAGTTTCCGACTTATTGTCTTTTATCCTCAATTACAAAGACTTGTCCACTACTAAAACTCTAGTTCTTGAACTGACTTCTTTTCTTGAAATATCCTCTAAGGCAGGAATGATTTCTCCCATGAATTTATCTATACTAAAACAGGAATTTTCCAATCTTCTCTCTAGGATTGATTTTTCTACAGATATTAAAACACTCTTTGAAACTGAAAATAAGCCTTATTTTAAGCCAGAATTACAGAGTATAAGCCGTAGAGTGTCTGATGACAATAAAGATAAGACAGTTGTTCATGATAAAAATATATTAAAAAAATCAAACCGACAAAGCATCATTATTGAGATTTTGAAAAAAAAGAAAGAAGTAATAATTAAGGATATTGTTGAAATAATACGAAATTGTAGCGAGAAAACTATCCAGCGAGAACTCATTTCCCTTATAGAAAACGGAGTGGTGCGAAGAACTGGACAAAGACGTTGGAGTAAGTATTCCTTGACTTTCTAAGCCCTTTTGTGAAATAATGGCTTGGTGGCTCTATTTGTACTTTTTAATGGCTATATATCAATATTGTATGGTCAAAAAGTTAGAGTTATCCACACTAGATTTGGAATGTTGAAAAAGACAATATATAATATATCTTATACATAGTGTTTCTAATACTGTGTACATAAGAGTGTTATAAGTTCTTTGACAAATAGACATATGGATTTCTAAAAAGCATGCTAGAAAATAAACTAGCCATGTTTGTTTTATTGCAGACACACTTGTTCCGTATCATGACGGCACGACAGATATTCAGTACAAATTTTCGCCATCTATACCAGTCCCAGATTTCAAAAATCTGGAGCGGGGTTAGATTAATTATTAAGGTTTCAGTTAATCGTTTATCAATAATTTTTCTCTCAAAATTATTAACATTAAAATTAACAGATAGAGAAAAATTATTAACATTAAAAACATATATATGATAACAAAATCACGAACTGCAAAGTTTTGAGTGGTGGTACTGCTTCAACAGGAGCTGGCTACACATTCAATACAAATTTAACAGTAGGTAGTAAAGGCACAGATGTTATGAATCTTCAAAAGACTCTTAACATGAGCGCTGATACAAAACTAGCAGGCACAGGTGCAGGTTCTCCAGGAATGGAAACATCGACATTTGGTCCAGCTACAAAAGCGGCGGTGATAAAATTCCAAATCAAAAATGGAATCACACCAGCGGTTGGTTATGTTGGTCCTATCACAAGGGCTAAACTTAACACAATGGGAGGAGTGGTAGTCATTCCACCAGTCCCTCCAGTTATACCAGGTCTTCCACAAGGAGGCGCTCTGACAGTAACTGCTAGTACACAACCTGCCAATTCACTAGCGCCACAAAGCGCTTCTAGAGTTCCATTTACAACAGTTACTCTGACAGCAGGCGCAAATGATGTAACTGTAAACTCAATTACAGTACAGCGAGTAGGTCTTGCAGCTAATGCCGTTTTCTCCGGAGTTGTTCTTTTGAAGAGCGACGGTATGCAAATCGGTGTTGCAAAAACACTTAACTCAAGTGACCAGGCAACAGTCGGCGAACCATGGGTTATAAAAGCTGGCACTTCACAGACACTTACAGTTGCAGGTAACATGGCAGCAAGTCTTTCTGGTTATAGTGGACAGGTTGCAGGTCTAAATGTTGTTGCGGTTAACACTTCAGCATCAGTTTCTGGCTCACTTCCTATTTCAGGAGCGCAACACACTATAAACTCTAGTCTTTCTCTCGGTACAGCCACAGTGGCACTTTCTTCTTATGATCCAAACTCAGCCCAGACAAAAGAAATCGGTGTAACCGGTTATAATTTCTCTGGAGTTCGAGTAACAACTGGTTCAGTGGAAGATGTCAAACTTTGGTCAGTACGATTTAATCAGTCAGGTACAGCATCATCAAACGACCTTGCAAATGTAAAGGTTTTCGTAGGTGGTACTGCATATGACACGGTTGTTTCATCTGACGGTAAGTATTATTCTGCAGTATTCCCAAGTGGAATTCTTATTGCAAAAGGTTCATCAGAAGATGTTTACATCAAAGGTGACCTTGTAGGCACAAATTCCGCAGCTAGAACAGTCCAGTTTGACTTGTACAAAAATACAGACCTATACTTGTCAGGTACGACATATGGTTACGGTATTATTGTTACAGCTTCTGGAAACTGTAACGCTACAGCTTCAACAGCTACAACCGCTTCTGAGTTTATTAACTCAGCCACAGCAGCTTGTACTGGTACTGTAGGTTCACCATTCTTTAGTGCTTCTACTATCACAGTAGCAGCAGGTTCAGTAACATCCATCAGCAAGGCCAATTCAGTAGCCGCTGGAAATGTTGCTGTAAATGTTTCTGGTCAAGTACTTGGCGGGTTCACTACAGACATAAAGGGTGAACCAATATCTGTTCAGGAAATGATTTTTGCTATCGCAACCACGGGCACATGGACAAGTAGCGGTGTTCTAACCAATGTTTCTATCGTTAGGTGCCCCTCAAGGTGGTACTATTATTCTTTCATCCACACCTTCATCACAGTGGTCAACCGTCAGAGGAGTAACAACTGGTGATACCATCAGTTTGTCTTCAAACGGCGCGTTTACTATGAACACAATGACAGTTAGAGCTGCAGCGTTAGCAATTAGCGCTTCAACACAGCCAACTGCTCGAGGTATCATTGCTGGTGCTCAAGGATTTGAGTTCGCTCGAATCACTCTTGACGCTGGTGGGTCAGGTGAGAATGTTAGATTTGGAGCTATTCCTTTGACTTACAACGGAACACCACAGACATTCGGAGCAGAAGAATCAAAGATGACTTCATGTCAGCTTTTTGACACAGCAAATCCAACAGTGGCTTTGAACACGGGTTCAAACACAGTCAATCCTTCAACTTCTACAGCAACTTCTACAGCACTTCAGCAAACATTCACATTAGACCAACAGTTTACAGTTCCATCAGGAACAGTGAAAACACTTTCATTAAAGTGTAACCTGTCATCTACTGCTGATACAGCATCGCAAATACGATGGGGTGTTCTAAGCACGAACTCTATGTCTGTTTCAGGTGCATCAGGTTCTGATGTTACAGAAGTTATCACAACGGGAGTTGGTCAAACTATGACAGTTTCTACTTCTGGTTCATACACTGTTACAAATGATACATCTCTTCTCTACACTACAGCGCAAGCTGGAGCAACAGGTGTAACACTTGCTAAATTCCGATTTACAGCAGGAGCTAACGAAGCTGTTGATTTGAAACAGATTGCCCTTCTACTCGGCAACTCTTCTGCTTCAAGTACACCAGCAGACTTAGTGGGACAAAGCGTATCGATATGGAATGGGGCAACACAGATAGGTACCGCTAACTTTGGTGGTTCCGCTGCAAGACACGCTACATCCACAGCGCTAACACCAGCACCACGAGTTGAAGCCGGTGAATCAATAGTTCTTACCATCAAAGGTAATCTATCAGCTCAAGGTATAAATGAAGGTACACCAGGTGCGCTTCTATCTGTAAGTTACAACGGTGCTAACAGTGGAATAAATGGTAACTATGCTACAGGAGTTTCCTCACAAGTAACCATTTCTGGAGGAACATCTAGCGAAGTTACATCAAACGGTCTCCGAATCTTCAGGACACTTCCTTCAATTGCTGTAACAAGCACTGGTGGAACATTGGGTGCTGGACTTGACTTATACAAGTTCGTAGTCACTAACCCAAACAGCCGAGATGTCGTATTCCACAAGTTCACAATGTCCATTGCTACTTCAGGTGGAGCTACAAATGCTTTCATTCTCTACGGAGATGGAATTGCCTTTAACTCTTCAACCTCTACAACAGCATCGGAGACATTCATTGAACTTGTCTCGACACAAACTTCACAGGCACAAATCGTTCCTGCTAATGGCTCAAAGACTTACATCTTGAAGGCCACAACTGCAGTGGACACAGCGTCAGTTTCAGAGTCCATAAACTTGGCTCTTCTAGCTGACACCTCGTATGTCGCTGACATCAATACTTTGATGGCTACGGTAGTACAAGTTGAACTTGGCGCCGGTAACACAGATAACGTTATCTGGTCGCCGTTCTCAACTACAACTCCAGTGGCTACTGCGGATACACAGTCTAATCTAGACTGGACAAACGGATACGGTATGCCTGGATTCCCATCCAACGCCGCCTTCCCAGTTCAGGTTTGGACACGTGCTAACTAGCCGCTTGTGCCCAGCCCCAGTTTAAAAACTGGAGCTGGAGGTTAACAAAAAACACCCTTCGGGGTGTTTTTTGTATGTCCCAATTTTTCCCACAGTAATCTGTGGATGAAAAATTGAGGAGTGATCCTCACCTATTCCTTAGCAACATACGTTAGAATCTTGCTATAGCAAGATTCTAACGTATGTGAGTAAAATTATGTTATTAAGGAATAGGTGTTGAGTTATCCACAGTAATTTAATGTCTATAATTAAAATTCTAAAAATGTTATATAGTTATATGATTGATATGGTTCATATTTTAGTGAACTTTTAAAAGTTAATTTTTAAAAAATTAAATGAATAAAAATACATGGATAATAATTGTTATTGGAGTAGTAGTGGCTTTTGGTGGTTGGTATTTTGGCTATGACCAAGGGTACGAATCAGCTATAGCCGATATCAAGGCCCAGCAAGAAGAAGCCGGAAACCTTGCGGCAGAAGCGGCATCCGATGAGGCCAATCCTTTCAAAGTGGCAAATCCTTTGCAAGGAGTTGAAGCTAACCCATTTGAAAAAGCCAAGAAAACTTTAAATCCGTTTGATTAAAACCCTAA